>CAMDQF010000190.1 GCA_945905745.1 Litorilinea aerophila | reverse complement strand
TTCTTTGTTGCCCGCCCATCCGCTGCAACGCCTGTACATATTTCCCGCGCCCACAGTCTAGAAAAAGGAAACAAGAATGAAGCACAATCGACCAGTACTTATTGTTGGCAGTGGTCCAACGGGCATGGTTATTGCGAGCCAGCTCGTTGCCCTGGGTATTCCGGTTCGCATCATTGACCGCTTGGCCGCTCCAGTGACTACCTCCCGCGCTTTTACTATCCACGCCCGCACACTGGAACTGATGGGGCTGATGGACCTGACCGATACCTTTTTGAGCCGCAGCATCAAAACCTATTCGATGGATTATCACTTTCCGGGCATGGACGATACACCAAAGCTGGATTTCACCAAACTGGACAGTGTTTATCCTTTTTGCCTCTCAATCAATCAGTCGGATACCGAAGCGATTTTGCGCGACCGCCTGACAGCTCAGGGTGTTGCCATAGAGTGGCAGACGGAATTGGTCTCTTTTGAAAGCACACCTGACGGTGAAAGTATCACTGTCAGTCTCAATAGGGTGGATACAGGGGCAACGGAAACAGCCACTGTGGATTGGCTGATTGGCTGTGACGGTATTCGGAGTATCGTCCGTCAGCAATTGGCCCTGCCTTTTGATGGCAGTGAATATGCGGGCACAATGCGGATGATAGATGTTCCTCTGTCTGGTTTTACAGGTTCCGATACGGCCATCCACTACTTTGTTGCCAAAGACCATATGCTGCTTGTCAACAAGCTGCCGGGGGCGAATTATCGGGTGTTGATTAGTGATAAGACCGAAGGGGTGCCGCCGGAGCAGGCGCGGGCAGCTTTTCAAGAGGTTGCGGACAAACACTTTGGCGGGCAGGTTCAGATTGGCGAGCCAGTTTGGGCGACCAATTTTCGCATCTCTCGCCGCAATACCAGCTCCTATCGCCAGGGGCGGGTCTTCCTGGCGGGGGATGCGGCCCACGCGAACTCACCCGCGGGTGGACAGGGCATGAATACGGCAATCCAGGATGCCTTCAATCTTAGCTGGAAGCTGGCGATGGTATTGAAGGGAGAAGCGCCATCGTCACTTCTGGACACCTATGAAGCGGAGCGCAGGCCGGTTGCCAGCCAGGTATTGGCAGGCACCAACTACATTCACGGCATTATTATGGCGCATGGGCAAGGTATGCAGGAGCGTATTGATCGGATGCGTGGCGGCGAGTGGAATCGGCTGGCAGTGAATCAAGTGGCTGGTATCGCATACACCTATCGCAACCCGGAGGATATCAGCCCTGCTTTGGCAGTGGGTGATCGTGCGCCAGATGGCTTCCTGAACGGCAGCCGACGTATGTACAATCTGGTGGCAAAGCAGGGCTATACCCTCTTTCTATTTGTTGCAGATGTGGCCCAGAGTGCGCGGTTGGCAGAAGTTGTCCAGGGCTTTCAGCAGAAGTATCGGGCCGTCATTACGCCGCATCTGGTTGTGAGCCAATCTTTGGCGGATCAGTTACCACAGTCGGCCTTTTCGGTTGTGGTCGATGACGGCGACTTTGCTCAGCGCTACGATTGCGCTGGTTCGGACCAACTGTTTGTGGTACGGCCCGATTACCACATTGGGTATCGAGGCAAGACCGATGACCACACAGCCATGGAAGCCTATTTCGATACGGTTTTGTTGTAGGGAATTGAACAGGGACACATTCGACTGAGTGTTCGACTGCGCTTCGGGAGCTTCGCCGACCGACACGCCGAAGTCACTCACGCCGAAGGTACCAAAGCCCCACTGCATGGGGCGCTGTTGTGTAGCCGGGGGACTTCATCCCCCGGCGGCATGGCATACGATTTTACTACTGGCCCTGAAACTGAAATGCGCCCTATAAAAATTCAGGTTTGACACCCCCCGCACTGCGTGATACTATTTCTCGAACGGTTGAATCTTCGTGGTCTGCACCACCCGCCGTAACCATCCGAGTGTTGCTGCTCTGGCGCAACGGCCGGCTGTTCCCCGTTGGCTCTTTCTGAAGTTCCACCGAATAGACATCCCACAGGATCGGACCCCATGCAACTCCTTCTCTACGACGATGACAGACTCGGCGTTCTGCTTGACGGATCGGTACACGACGCCTCGGCTGCGGTGGCGGGGTTGGGCCACCACTCGCCCCAGGAGATGATGCAGATGCTCATCGCTGGCTGGGCGCAGATGGAAGCGCTGGTTGCGGATGCCGCGGCAAAGTCGCCGGGCGTGCCTCTGGCCTCTGTCACTTGCCGACCGCCCCTGCCCCGACCCGGCCAACTGGTCTGTCTGGCCGGCAATTATCTGGAACCGGCCAAGCCGGAGCGGGGACTCTTCAACGCCTTTCTCAAATCGCCCAATTCGGTCATCGGCCACGGCGACACTGTCACCCTGCCCGACACCGAGGCCACCGTCTTCCACTTCGAGCCGGAATTGGCGCTGGTCATCGGCAAAGCCGCCAGCCATATCCGGGCGGAAGATGCGTTGGATTGTGTCTTCGGCTACACCCAATTTATGGATGTGTCCGCCCGCGGGCTGCCCGGCGGCTTCTTTCTGGGCAAGTCCTGGCACACCTTCGGCCCGATGGGGCCAATCCTCACGACCCGGGACTCTGTGCCCAACGCCAACGATCTCTCCATCCGTCTCTGGGTGAATGACGAGCAGCGCCACGACATTTCGACGCGGGATATGGACCGTTACATCCCCGAACTGCTGGTGGAAGTGACAAAAGTGCTGCCTCTGCAACCTGGCGATGTCGTTTCTACAGGAACCCACCATTTCGGCCTCTCGCCTGTGCAGGACGGGGACACGATTCGTCTGCAAGTGGAAGGCTTAGGCCCTGCCCTGGTCGTGCGCTGCGCCGATCCCCTGAAACGGACCTGGGAGAGATAGCGGTACGTCGGACTGACAGTCCGACGTACCCGGAGAATGCCGATGATCATCGAATGGAACCACCACCTCTTCCACGCGGATACGGCCCGTTATCCCTTCCACCCGAAGGCCGTCTACCGGCCCGACGCTACCCGCTTTCCGGCTGATCCCCTGGCCGACTATCTGGCCCATATGGACGCCCACGCCATTGACCGGGCCATCCTCGTCCACCCGGAACCCTACGGCGATGACCACCGGTTGGTGCTGGACAGTCTGGAACGGGAGCCCGAGCGCTTTCTGGGCACCTCCCTCTTTTACCCGGCGGACCCGGACGCGCCGAAAAAGCTGCGTGCGCTGGTCGCGCAGCAGCCGCGCATCATTGCCACGCGCTTTCACGCGCACCGGGGCAAGGCGGACTATCTGGAGAGCTTTTCAGAGGCAGGGGTAATCGCCCTCTGGGAGACGGCTGCCGAGTTGGGGCTGTGGGTGGAGGTGCACATCGGCCCGGACTTTGCGGCCCAGGTTGTGCCGCTGGTAGAGCGCTTCCCGCAGACCCGGGTGCTCATCGATCATCTGGCCGAACCCTATATGGGTACGGGCGTGGAGTTTGCCAATGTGTTGGCTCTGGCCGAATATCCGAATGTCTATATGAAACTCTCCGGTCTCAACCACTTCGCCACAGACGCGCCCCTCTACACCAGCGCGCTGCCCTTCACCCGTTGGGTGGCCGACGCTTTTGGCCCGCAGCGGATGGTCTGGGGCAGCGGTTCTCCACAGATTGTGGACGCGCATCTGGGCCATTTTTCAGAAGCAGAGCGGGCACTGGTCAAAGGGGGGAACCTGGCAGCGTTGTTGCCCTGGTAAAGCCTCTTTCTCGACGCTTCTGTTCACCTACCAATTCGTAAAAGATCCATCCAGCCGACGCAGACCGGGGCTTTTGTTCACCCGGGTCTGGGCTGGATTCTTTTTGGCTGCCTCCCGGTCAAATTCAATGCCCAGGCCGGGAGCGGTCGGCGGCAGCAGATGACCGTCCTCCCAGACGGGCTGGTTGGGGACGACATCGGTCAGAATCGTGCCGGGCTTGCGCGGTTCTTCCTGGACGCCAAAGTTTGGGGTCGCCAGGTTGAGTTGCAGGCAGGCCGCCGACGAGACCGGCCCCAGAGGATTGTGAGTCACCAATTTGATATAGTGGGTCTCACACCAGCCGACGATCTTTTTGGCTTCGGTCAAACCGCCCGCAATGCAGAGATCGACCCGCGCGTAATCAATCCACTCCTCCTCAATCATCTGGCGGAACTCCCATTTGGAACTGAACTGCTCCCCAGCGGCCAGGGGAACCCGCGTGCGCGGGCGCAGGGTTTTGAATGAGTCCGGGTTCTCGCTGCGCAGGGGGTCTTCCACAAAATAGGGGCGGAACGGCTCCAACTCCTGGCAGAGCCAGAGCGCGTCGGGCAGGTCCAGCCGGGTGTGGACATCAAAGACGATCTCCATCCCGTCGCCCAGGGCCTCCCGCACAGCCTGGAACTGCCGGATGGCAGCCAGCACCATCGGACGGGGTTCGAGGATCGTCCCATCGCTGGGCAGCCCCAGCCGGGCGAACTTCCAGCCCGCAGCCGTGGTTTGCAGACAGGAATCCACCAGGGCCTGGGTATCCAACTGGTGGCCCACATTGTGGGGGTAGCAGACCACTTTGTCCCGCACACGCCCGCCCAGCAATTCGTAGACCGGGACGCCCAGTGCCTTGCCTTTGATGTCCCACAGGGCAATGTCGATGGCCGCCATGGCCGAGGTCAAAATGCGCTGGGCCGGGAAGAAGCCGCCCCGGAAAAGCAGTTGCCAGATGTGTTCGATGCGAAAGGGATCTTCGCCGACCAGAATGGCTTTGAAGTGTTCCAGCGCGCCGAGCAGAGCCTTTGGCGGTGCAACGATACCCGCCTCGCCCACGCCATAAATCCCCTCGTCCGTATCCACCACCACGAACAAAAAGTTGCGGTGTCCACCCCAGACTGGATAGGCTTCAATGTTTGTAATCTTCACGGAGATTCTCCTTATGGGTTGTATACGAATCAGATGTTCCAACTTTATCGGGGCAGCAGATGTTTCTGCACTTTGCCCATCGCGTTGCGGGGCAACTCTTGCACATAGCGAAACTGGCGGGGCAGTTTGAAACTGGCAAGCTGGGCGCGACAGTAGACCACCAGGGCTTCCTCGTCCACCGACCCATTGCAGACCAGATAGGCCGCAGGCACTTCCCCCCATTCGGGATGGGGCATCCCCACCACCGCCGCCTCCACCACCCCGGCAAAGGCGCAAAGCATCTCCTCAATCTCCCGCGGGTAAATGTTGAAGCCACCCGAAATAATCAGCTCGTGGCGGCGGCCCAGAAGGGTGACATAGCCGGTTTCCGGGTCTTGCCGGGCCAAGTCGCCCGTGTGAAACCAGCGAATGCCCTCGGCGTCGGTGCTAAAACTGGCCGCGGTCTTTTCCGGGTCACGCCAGTAGCCATCGAAGACATTGCTGCCCCGCACCAGCAGCTCCCCCTCTGTGCCGGGCTGCACAGGATTGTTCTGCCCATCCACAATGCGGCCAAAGACGCCGGGCAGAGCCGTGCCCACTGTCCCCGCGATGCGTGGCCCTGCATAGGGATTGCTGAAATTCATCCCCGTCTCCGTCATCCCATAGCGTTCCAGAATGCGCAGACCGGTCAATTGCTCAAATTCGGTATGGGTCTCGGCGGGCAGGGGTGCGCTGCCCGAACAGAAAAGGCGCATCCGGCTGAAATCGGGCCTGGGGTCCATCCCCCGGATCGTCTCCACCAGCCGAAAGTAGATGGTCGGCACGGCGAAAAAGAGGGTGGCGCCGCCGCTGCCCAGCACATCCAGCGTCTCGCCCAGGTCAAATTTGGGGCGCAGGCGGGTGGTGGCTCCCGCGGCCAGGGCGCAGTGCAACCCCACCATCAGCCCGTGGGTGTGAAAGAGAGGCAGGGGCAACAGAATCACATCCTCCCGATCCCAGGCCCAGGCCGAAAGCAGACCGGTCACCGTCGCCAGCACATTGTTGTGGGTGATCATCGCGCCTTTGCTGCGTCCAGTCGTGCCGCTGGTATACATAATCAGGGCCAGCTCTTCGCCCTGGACAAGCACCGGGCTGGGTTCTGCTGCGTCGTCCAGCCAGCTTTGCGCCTCGTCCACCAGCAGCACCCGCTCCACCGCAGCCAGGTCTTCCTGTTCCAACTCGTCCAACACTGGCTGTTGGGCAGCTTCCGTCAGCAGGATTTTGGCCGTGCAGTCGTGGAGAATGTGGTTGATCTCCCGCTTGCGGTAGCGCAGATTGACCGGAACCATCACCCCGCCGATGCGGATGACGGCCAGATAGGCGATGACAAATTCGGGCCGGTTGCCCAAAAAGAAGGCGATGCGGTCGCCCTTTTGCAATCCCAGCCGTTGAAAGGCCCCGGCCCAGCGATCCACCGCCGCGTAAAGCTCCCGGTAGGTGTAGCGCTCCACCGCACCGGGCTGATCCGGATCCGCAAATTCCAGGGCCAGCTTATCCGGCGTGCGTTCCAGGGCAATCGCAAATAGTGTCGAAAGGTTCATGCCAATCCTGATTCCTCTGCGTTTACCAGCGTCCTACATCGCATCTTTTTCAATCCGCGCCCATCCGCCGAATCCGCGTCATCCGCGTTCTACTCTTGGCGCGGATAGCGTGCCTCGGCTTCGTCCACCAGTCCCTGCGCGTTCTCCACACCGATCAGAATGTCCGCCACATACATCCGCTGAGTCAGGGGCAAGGAGAACCATTCGCCGCCGTTGTCCAATAGCCCTAGCGTGCGTTCCGGCCCCCAATTGTAGGCGGCCAGGGACCATTTGGGATCCGTATAGCCCAGATCGCTGAAATAGCTGTGGATGTAGGAATAGTAGGCCGCCCCCACCAGAATGTTACTGTAGGGGTCCCAGGGATCGGTTACCTGCACCAGTGGTGCCCACTCGTTCCAGGTGGAGGGCAAAATCTGCATCATCCCGTATTCTCCGGCAGCACCCTGTGCCTTGGGATTTATGCGACTCTCCCGTTGCGCATGCGAGACTAACTGCCGCCAGTCCTGGCCGTAGAGCGTGCCGATCTCCTGGAACATCTCCGCATAGCTCATCTCGCTCGACTGCCGGGTTTTGGCTCCGCCTATTGGCAGCAGGGCGCGAGGCAGATTTGCCGGGCTGGGAGCCATCCAGGCCAACCGGGGCACATCAATTGTCTCGCGTACAACCACTGGCTGGATCCCCGATCGGCCAAAGCTGGCAGAGAGATTGCCCCGGAAAAAGTAGAGGCTGGTCAGCGCCAGGAGAAAGGCCAGCAGCACAAGAAAACCTGTGCGGATGGCCGGGCGGCTCTCGAAGGTGCCGCCGCTGGTTTGGGGCGCAAATGTGCCCTCGAGCGATTGGGCGCTGACGGTAAAACGGTGGTGGATGGAGCCTAGACCAAAGCGGCGCCCACTGCGGGGGGTGATTGTCAAGCGCAGATGGGCCAGCGTGCCAGGGGGCAAAAGCAGCAGCAGATCTGAGGCGTAGATCTGTCCATTGGCCTGAGGACGCTCCCATTCCACCCCCTCCTCCAGTCCAGGCCCATCCAACACCGGGTCAACCTGTACGGTGCAATCGTCGCGCCGCTCCTGGCCGCTCAGATGGAGCTGGGCGGGGATATTGCCCCAATTGGCAACCGTGAGGTGGGTGCGGCCCGCCCGGCGGAAGGGGCGGGAGATGACAGCAGAAGGTTCGGGTTTGCTTATCTGTATGATCGGAGTGGCATCGATCTGAAGGTAGAGCGCTTCATTCTGCACCCAGCCCGGATAGTCGGGGGATTCCATCTGCCAGGTGAGGGGGTAGACGCCGGGTTGGGTGTCGGGTCCGGCGGGGGGACTGACGGTTAACTGGACGGCAGCCTGACCACCGGCTGGCAGCGTGATGGTCTGTTGGGAGAGCCAGAGCCACTCCTCCGGCACACCGCCCGCATTGATGACAAAAGTGGCTGGGTTGTCCCCACTGTTTTGAATGGTAAGATTCTGGCGCACAGTCTGCCCCGGTCTGGCCCGCCAGCGGGGCGTGGCTTCGCTCTCTGCTGGCAGCGGCAACGGGGCCTGAAAATTCGTGTAGTCGGGAGCGGTGGACTGGCCCGCTTGCTGTAGCTCTCCCGCCCGCTCGCCGTCCACCAGCACAAGCTCATACCCGCCAATCTGCAACCGATCCCAGGGACCAAAGGGCTGCTCCGCGTCAAAGCCTCCATCCTGGGCCAGGGTGGCGTAGCGGAAGGGCTGGCGGCGGTAGTCGATCAGCCCGTGAAAGGGGCGCACATCCCGCCCGTCCAACACGAGATCGTTGTCTGGGTGCTGGCCGATATTGACCACGCCCAGCGAGGGGTCCAATTCATGGAAGCGGACCTGACCGGTAGGGGAGACGATTTCGACCTGTTGCTGAGGTGCCATTTAGCCTTCGCTCAGGAGTTGTGAGAGGCGAGATGAGTAGAAAGTGTAAGGGCAATCATACCACCCCTTCCCCCAAAACAAAAGCGACCCAAGCAATTGCTTGGGTCACCTTTGTGTGGTGGAGATGGCGGGAATCGAACCCGCGTCCGAAACATTTGACCTGAGACGTCTACAAGCGTAGTTGCTCACTTTGGTGGTTCGCTGGGGGACCTCTGGGCAACGGGAGTTCAGCCCCAGCTAGCCGAAAGTCTTAGGCAGCCGTCATCGGCGTCGGGCTGCCGCAGCTCACAGTGTATGTCGGTGATTATTCAGCCTGCTGGCCCCACTGAATAGACCGTAACCCCCCGTAGGGGGTTATTGGCCTAACTTAGGCGGCCATCGCTACAGGAGCAGCGTTGGCGAATCCGAAGTTAAAAGCCTTGCCAGTTGTTTTGGCATTTGTAGTGTTTGCGCCTTTTTAGCGTAGTCGACGCTCTACGGCTTGCAATCTCAGCTCTTCCTGCCCCGTCGAAGCCGATCATCCCCACGAGACTGAGTATAGAATAGCACAGCTAGGCGGAGAATGCAAGCGGTTTGCGTTTGAAAATTGTTGGCGATGAGAGCGAATTGCGTATTGCGTACTGCGTAAGGGCCAAGCCCTCTGCGTAATCCAGCGGGTAGGCGTCACATCCGACCGAGTCGTTTTAAGTGTGTTATAATCGGGTAGCTGAATTTTGCCTTCCCCACCACAATAATTCTGGATTCGAACTGATGATACTGTAAAGTTTCGTGCTGGAATAGAATAGGTGAACTCCCCGGCACTGTGCGAAACCGAATCAAACAGCTATTCGAATTGGTAAAAGAGCAGTATGAGGATGTGATTTCTCCTGAAGATGAGATACTTTTGGATGATCATACGCTTACGCATGTGGTTGGCGAGTTACAGATTTACTGCCTAATCGAGAGTGAAAGAGACGCAATTGCTGATGCCTTCGAAACTTTTATCGGACCTTCGCTGAAGGTCCCCAGGGCCAGTTTTTCACACCACGCAATGTTGTAAAACTCATCATTGAAATGATCGATCCGGCAGCCGACGAGAAAATCATCGATCCGGCTTGCGGTAGTGGTGGGTTTCTTATTGTGCTATACTTTGGCTAATGTGTGGGATTTAGAGAGGAGGACGCAGGTGGCTTTTTCAATATTGACAGTATCGATGCCGTTTTACGAATATGTTTTGGACTTTTTAGCCCGTGGCCCTTCCGCACAGGAGTTGGTCCGTTTTCAGCCACCCTCTTCGATTCAGCAACGGTTCGAAGAGTTGCTCGAAATGAACCGGGAAGGAACACTCTCTCTGGGCGATGAGGAAGAGTTGGATCGCTACATCCAGATTGAGCGGATGATGTCTTTGCTCAAAGCAAAGGCGTTGCGTTACGTGGAAGATATTCACTGATGCCCATATCGCCTGCTCTGCGCGAACGCGTTCTCCGGCGTGCGGCATTCGCGTGCGAGTACTGTCTGGTGCATGAGCGGTTCGCCACGTTCACTTCTCAAGTTGATCATGTTATCGCAAAGAAGCACGGCGGCACTGATCACTTCGAGAACTTGGCCAATTCTTGTGTTCAATGTAACCGATTCAAAGGCAGCGACATCGCGTCAATCGATGCCGAATCGGGCGAACTCGTTCCGCTCTTTAATCCTCGAATGCAAACGTGGAACGAACATTTCCGTTTGGATGGCTTTGTGATTGTGCCCCTAACATCTATTGGACGAGCAACCGTCAACCTTCTCCAACTGAATCAGATCGATCGGCTGCTTCTGCGCCAGGAACTTCTCGCTCAGGGCAAATACCCCTGACCTCATCCTTGCCCAGCATAGACAATCCGCCCAAACCCATTACTCCGATCCCACACAATCATTGCGCTGTGGACCGTCTCCGTCACCTGTGCGATGAACTCCTCCACCTGCTGGTCGCCGCACTGGGCATATTTTGTCATCACTGCCAGGGCGTAGGGGCGACGGGGTAGGCTGACCAGGCCGGCGTCGCATAGCGCGCCGTCCACGTGGCCCGGCTTGCTGGCGAAAATTGTGCCCGGCGGAAGTCCCCGGTCGATAAAGCCGAGTTTAGGTTTGCGCAGAATCGTCAATGCCTCCTGGGCCACCCATTCGGTTGGTCTTCCTTCGTATAGCAAAACGAAAGCTTGCGCCAGTTCATCCGGTGTGGAGACATTTTCCCGGTCGGCCACAGCGGCGATGGCGTCCAACATTTTGCGACGCAAGACTGTCTCTTGCAGCCCAAGCGAGCGCAACAACCCGTTTGTGCCGTCGATGCCCGCGCGTTCAATGCAGATGTTCGTGGCCGTATTGTCAGAGACGATTATCATCAGCGTGGCGATGTCGCGCAGGGAGAGGGTCGCTGGCCCGGTCAGATGCCAGAGGACGCCGCTGCCCTGGACAGTATTCGTCAAGTCGATGGGTATCTGCTCGGTCAGCTCCACTTCGCCCCGTTCCGCACGCGCCAGCAGTTGCCACAGCACGTGGATTTTGATAGTGGATGCAGTGGGGAAAATCCCGTCGCCGTTGATCGACAGACCGCCATCCCCCGTCACATCCCGCACGGCCACCCCCGCCACACCCGGGAATCCGTCCACCAGCGGACGGAGTCGGGCCTGGAGATTCTCCCAGAATAGTTGGCTGCTCATCGGTTATCCCTTTCGTTTGGTGGATTGCTCAACTGAGCCATCTCCTATACAATACTTTTGGAGAAGACAAAAGGCAAAAGGGGAAGGCAAAAGTATGGCGCGCCGACACCTGACGCCTGTCGCTCGACACCTACCACATAGACACCCCGTCACTTCAAAAGGTCTCCCCGATGCGCATCGAATCTATCGAAAGTTTCCTGTTGGAAGCCCCCATCCATATCCCTTTTGGCTGGTCCCAGGGCTGGACCGAAAAGCGATATTGCGGGCTGGTCAAAATTACCACCGATGATGGGCTTGTAGGTTGGGGGGAAGGGCTGAGTGGCCCCACCGCCGCGCTTCTCCACGAGGGCTTTGCGCCCCTTCTGCTGGGCGCAGACCCGATGCAGCGCAACGGCCTGTGGGAGAAGATGTATCACAATCTCTACAACGCCGGTCTGGCCGGTGGCTACGGCGGCAGCGCCATCAGCGCGGTGGACATTGCCCTGTGGGACATTGCGGGCAAAGCTGCTGGGCTGCCAGTCAACCAATTGCTGGGCGGCAAAGTGCGGGACAAAATCGCGGTCTATGCCACGGGTCTTTATTACACAGTCGGCGAATTCCCGGATCGGCTGCTGGACGAGGCCCGGATGTATGTGGAGTTGGGCTTTCAGGGGATGAAGACGAAAGTGGGCGGCCTCTCTGTGCGGGAGGATGTGGAGCGGGTGTCCGCCATCCGGGAGGCAATCGGCCCGGACATCTTCCTGATGGTGGACGCCAACCAGGCCTACAACGCTACCACCGCCATCCGCATTGGCCGGGAGATGGATGCACTGGAGGTCTTCTGGTTTGAGGAGCCGGTGGGTGCCAAAGATGTGGAGGGCTATTTACAGGTGAAGAATGCCCTGCCCATGGCGATTGCCGGGGGCGAGTGTCTGCGCACCCGCTTCGAGGCCAAAGATTTCATCGGGCGGCGGGCTGTAGACATCATCCAGCCCGATGTGATGATCGTCGGCGGCGTCACTGAACTGCATCGAGTGGCCCAGATGGCGAACAGTTTCGGTATTCTGTGCAACCCGCACGTCTGGGGTTCGCCTGTGATGATTGCGGCCAGCCTGCATGTGGCTTCGACGATCCCGCCCTGCCCGCCGGCCCGCAACCCGCTCCCCTACCAGCAGGAGCCGGTGATGGAGTTCGACCGCACGCCTAGCCCCATCCGGGAAGGGATCGCTGCACCCTTCGAGCAGAGCGGCGGTTTTCTGGCTGTACCGTCGGGTGCGGGGCTGGGCGTGGAGATTGATGAAAAGGCGGTAGAGCGGCTGTGTGTACATCGGCGCAAGAGCGATTAGGCCGGTGCAATCACGGCAAAGGCCTCGTCCATTTCCAGCCAGGCCAGGTCAAAGTCGCCGTAGGGAACGGTGGAAGGTGTATCCGAAGCTGCTGGATCGTTGATCAAAATGGAATCAGGCGTCATGCCGACGACGACCACCGCGTGTTGGGTTGGTGGTTCATTCCAATAGGGAAATTCATTTGCCTGCACGGCAACAATGGACGGCCAGCCACGAGCAAGCATCCAGTACAAATTGTTGAGCGTTCCTCTGCGTTGAAAGTGGACTGCATACCCATTTGGTGTCAGGCGCGTGATATTTTCCAGTGGTGCTCCTGCGTCGGGCCGAATGCGGAGACTGTTCTGCAGGTGATCGTAGGAAAAACGAATGCCCCAAAAAGTGTAAATCATTCCTACACACGCTACCAGACATTCACCCGGACGACGCTGCTGTATCAGCGAAACCGGTAAGTTGATCATTGAAGGAGGATTGAAATACATTTGGATTACAATACCTTCGCCAGAGATCAAGTGAAGGGTTGAAACTGTTGAGAATGAATTGAACCAAGAGAAGGCATATTCTCAATCACTTGGTTGATAAGAATCGGGTCAACCAAATCCGGAAGCAGTTTTAACGCTTCCACGGCATAACGTCG
>CAMDQF010000189.1 GCA_945905745.1 Litorilinea aerophila | reverse complement strand
ATTCCGCCTCGAAGTTGGCGGGCACTTCCACTCCCGCCAGCTCCAGAATCGTTGGCCCCAAATCCATCCACGAAACCAACTCGTCCCGCTGCACGCCCCCGGCAAAGCGGCCCGGCGACCAGACTACGCAGGGCACCCGGGTGATGATGTCGTACATCGTCCACTTCTGACTGTGGCCGTGATCCCCCAGCGCGTCCCCGTGATCCGATGTGAAGATGACCACTGAATTGTCCAGAATGCCCTTCGCCTCCAGACTGGCGAGGATCGCGCCAACCTGTTCGTCAATCATCGTCACATTGGCCAAATAATAGGCCCGTTGCCGGTGACGGGCTTCGTCCGACGGGTTCAACTGGTGAACAACCGAGTCGTGGTCCACCTCTGCGTTGTGCTGGCGCATTTGATGGAAGACCTGCGGCTGGCCCGCCAAATCTTCGGGCAGGAGCGGGTCGATGGGCAATTCTTTTTCCAAATAGGGCTTCGCATAGCGAGGGATGGGGTCATAGGGCGGGTGGGGGCCGGGGAAGCCGATCTCCAGAAAGAGGGGTTTGTCGCCGGGGATGGGTTTTGTGTCCAGCCACCAGCAGGCCAAATCCCCCACGAAATTGTCCGGGTGGGCATCCTCCGGCAGCTCCCACTCGAACGCGCCCAGCCGCTCCCGATAGTCGGAACGGCTGCGGTAGAAGGCCCGCTGCTGCTTCGCCAGCCCCCGAAAGCGCAGAGCCTTGTCCCACTCGTCGAAGTAGAAGCGCTCTTCCAGAAAGCGGTCTTTGTTCTCCACCACATAGCGCTCGTGAAAACCCAGGGGCGTGTGGTAGGGGTAGGTGTGCATCTTCCCCACATTGACACAATAGTAGCCCGCCTCGTTGAGATTCTCCACCCAGGAGCGGGTCCAGCGATCGGCGTTCTTCAGGATGCCGGTAGTGTGGGGGTAGTAGCCGGTGAAGAGGCTGGCCCGGCTGGGCGCACAGGAGGGCGCGGTGATGAAGCAGTTGCCAAAGCTCACCCCTTCCCGCACCAGCCGGTCGAGATTGGGGGTGTCCATATGGGGGAATCCCAGCGCGGCAATCGTGTCGTAGCGCTGCTGGTCAGTGATGATGAGGATGATATGGGGGCGGGAGTTGGGCATAACAAATACTCCGATGGTAAGATTGTGGGAATAATGGGAGGCAAGATATGACCGAACCAAATGACTGGCGATCACCCATCCATCCTGGCGAAATTCTGGCCGATGAATTGGCGGAGATCGGTCTTAGTGGTGCGCAGTTGGCCAACCGGCTGAATGTGCCTGACAACCGCATCTACCAGATTTTGCAGGGAAAACGCGCTGTTACAGTGGATACTGCGCTGCGGCTAGGACGCTTCTTTGGAACCGACCCCGATATATGGCTGGTTTTGCAAAAGGACTACGAATTGGATGTGGCCCAGGCCGAACAGAGCGTAGACCTGGACAGCATCATCCCCTACCGGGTTGCGGCGTAAAGGGCTGATGACCCGACACGAAGTCCCCGGCACTTTCCGAAGTGCCGGGGACTTCGCCTTTAATTCCACCGCTGCACCCACTCCAACAGCGCGGCGTTCTGTGCGCGACGCAAGACCGGCGCGCCGGTGATGGCGCCCCCGTGTGGGCTGCCAGGCAGACGCAGCATCTCGACGGGGCAGCCGCTGGCCTTCAATACCGCGTAGAACTGCTCGGACTGTTCCGGCGGGCAGCGGTGATCGCTCTCGCCCTGAACCAGCAGTGTCGGCGTCGTGCAGCGGTGGGCGTAGGTGATGGGCGAGCAGCGCCGGTAGACTTCGGGGATTTCGTGGGGTTTGCCCCCCAGCTCTTCCACCGAAAACCAGAGGCCGATGTCGCTGACCCCATAGAAGCTCACCCAATTCGTCACCGGATTCTCCGGCACTGCTGCTTTGAAGCGATCCGTCTGGCCCACAATCCAGCAGGTCAGATTGCCCCCGCCAGAGAGGCCGCCCAGGGCCAGCCGGTCGGGATCGAGCAATCCCCGTTCTATCGCATAGTCAACCCCAGCCATCAGGTCCGTGTAGTCCAGATGGCCCCAGTCGCCTTTGATGGCCGTGGCGAAAGCGTCGCCGTAGCCAGTGGAGGCCCGGTGGTTGATGGCAAGCACCGCATAGCCCGCGCCAGCCAGCATCTGAAAATCGAAGTGAAAGCCGTGGCCGAAGGCGCTGTGGGGGCCGCCGTGGATGTAGAGAAAGCCGGGCCACGGCGCGTGGCCGGTGGCAGGGGTGAGCAGCCAGCCCTCGACCCGCTCGCCATCTTCTCCGGCAAATTCCAGATGTTCCACGCCGGGCAGGGCGATGCTGCTCAAAAGTTTGTCGTTCAGATGGGTGATCTGTTTCTCTTCACCTGTTGCCAGGTTTTTCGTGTAGAGATTTAGCGGATCGTTGAAGTTATTGGCCCAAAAGAGCAGCCGATCGCCCGCCACGCCCACCACTTCGCAGAAGCGTTGGCCGCCGACGATCACTTGTGGTTCGCTGCTGCCATCGATCTGTACCCGATAGATACGCACCTCTCCGCCACACTGGACCCGCACGAAAGCAGCATCCCCCACACAGACAATGCGGGGCTGCCGCACGGTGGCTGAGGGCATATCGACCTGCAAGCGACCCGCCACGTGGAAGGGCAGGTCGGGGGTCAAATTGACCGGCGAACCCCCCGCTGCATCCACCCGCCACAGGCCGTTCTGCGTGCCGATGTCTGTGCCTGCCGGCGCACCGGCGAAGAGAATCGTCTGACCGTCAGGTGTCCACTCGGCACTATCTGCGCTGCCCCATTCGCCGGTCAGGGATGTCACCGAACCATCCAGACTAATCAGCCGCACCTGGCCTTTCATCGAATGGCTATCTGGCCCCAACGAACCGATGGCCAGCAGGCGGCTGCCATCGGGCGACCAGCGGGGGGGCGCGTAGTGAAAGCCGTCGTCGGTCAGTTGGCGGGCATTGCCGCCCTCTGCGCCCACAACCCAGACATTCTGGCTGCTGCGATCCGTGCGCCCCAGCGCGTCAAAGCGGTAGATGGGCCGGGTGAAGCGGTAGGGGGTAGACGGATCCGCGGGTGTGTCCTGGGCCGCGGCGGTGAAGGCGATGGACTTGCCGTCGGGTGACCAGACCGGGCCGGTGCCCACGCCGTTGGGGAGCGTTGTGTGTTGACGCGCCTCGCCTCCATCCACCGGCAGCAGGAAAATCTGGGGCTTCTCTGCCCTGTCCGAGACGAAAGCGATCCACGCTCCCTCGGGGGACCAGGCCAGGCTGTGATCCAGCCGCGTCCCGCTGGTCAATTGCTTCACGTAGCCAGTTGAAATGTTCTGCAAGTAAATGGTTTTGCGGTCAACCGGTGGTTCTACGCTTGTATCCGTGTGGAGGACCGTATAGACAACCGATTCCCCATCGGGTGAAAGAGCCGCGTCCTGCAGGAAGCGCAGGCGGAAATAGTCGTCGGGTTGGAATGGTGTGAGATTGTCTGGCATAGAAGGCTCCGGGAGAGGGATATGGATGGAAAGGCTTTGCTATCCAGAATCCTAGCGCGGATGGCGGGAATGGTCAACCTCTTGCAGGCTTGCGACTGGACTACCCTGAAACTAGTGCTGCGGCGGCAACCGCCCGGCGCTAAAGACACCGGCTACCCTGTAGCCCAGCTACCCTGTAGCCCAGCTACCCTGTAGCCCAGCTACCGGGCAACGCCCCCTGAACGGGGCTAGGGCAACGGTAGTAGTATGGATCGGGGAAAGTACGCGATTGCCCTGGAACGGTAGCAGCAGTTCCAAATATAGAACGCGGATCACGCGGATGGAGCGGATTTTTGCGGATGTTACTGCGCAGGTTTTTGCTTTTATCCGCTTTGATCTGCCCAATCAGCGTCATCCGCGTTCTATTTCTGTCAAATTTGGAATTGCTGGAACGGTAGCCCCCTCCGTTGTTGCTCTTTCCGCCAAGTGGTATACTTAAAGGGCTGTTTTTATCTTCTGCTCACCGCCTGGAGGAATCTGATGAACGCCGATCTCCAAACCCGTTTCGAGCAGGCGGCCGCGGCTGCCCAAAAGCTCGCCACCCGCCCCAACAACGACACCCTTCTCCAAATCTACGCCCTTTACAAACAGGCCACGTCCGGAGACGCCAGCGGCAAACGCCCCGGCCTTTTTGATGTGGTGGGTCGGGCCAAATTCGACGCCTGGGCCGGGATGAAAGGTCTGGCGAAGGAGATGGCTATGCAGCAGTACATCGATCTGGTGGCGAAGTTACAGTAGAGACTGGGGATCGGGGACTGGGGACTGGGACAATCTCATCCCCCCAGTCCCCAGTCCCCAGTCCCCAATCCCTATTCTTCACAGGAGAACTTCTCTTATGTCCAAAAAATCGCTATTTGTCTGGGGCGGCTGGTCCGGCCACGAACCCGAACAGTGTGTCAACATTTTTGCCCCGCTGATCCGGGCAGCCGGGTATGAAGTGGACGTGGAAACGTCTCTGGATGTCTACACCGACGCGGCCCGCATGGCGACCTACGACGTCATCACCCAAGTCTACACAATGTCCACCATCACCAGAGAGCAGGAGAAGGGGCTGTTGGAGGCCATCCGCGCCGGGGCGGGCTTTGCCGGCTGGCACGGTGGCATGGCCGACGCCTTCCGCAACAACACCGAATACCAGTTCATGGTGGGGGGCCAGTGGGTGGCCCACCCCGGCAATATCATCGACTACACTGTGCAGATCACCAACCACACGGACCCCATCACCGCCGGGCTGAATGACTTCGCCATGCGCAGCGAGCAGTATTATCTGCACATCGATCCCGGCAACGAAGTGCTGGCGACGACGACCTTTGGCAGCCAGTACTGCGACTGGATCGACGGCACAGTCATGCCCGTGATCTGGAAGCGGCGCTGGGGCAAGGGCAAAATTTTCTACACATCCCTGGGTCATGTGGCACGGGACTTTGACGTGCCGGAAGCCAAGGAAATTGTGCGCCGGGGCATTTTGTGGGCCACCCGGTGAACAGGGGACAGGGGACTGGGAAGCGGGGACTGGGCGGTACACCGCCAATCTCCGCTTCCCAGTCCCCAATCCCCAATCCCTACACTCAGAAGGAGTCCCCCTATGAATCTACCCGCCCAAGTGGGCATTATCGGCTGTGGCAATGTGAACCGGGCCTATCAGAGCGCCGCGCCCCGGCTGGGCGCCATCCGCTATGCGGCCTGTGCGGATATTCGGCGGGAGGCCGCCGAAGCGCTGGCCGCCCAGCACAATATTCCCCGCGTCCTCTCTGTGGAGGAGATGCTGGCCGATCCCACGATTGATATTATTCTCAACCTGACCATCCCCGGCGCACACTACGCGATCGCAATGGCTGCCCTGGCCGCGGGCAAGCACGTTTACAGCGAGAAACCCCTCTCCCTGACTTTTGCCGAGGGGGAAGCTCTGGTGGCCGAGGCCAAAAAGCGCGGGCTGCGGGTGGGCAATGCGCCGGACACCTTCCTGGGCGCAGGCATCCAAAGTTGTCGCCAGCTCATTGACGAGGGCGCGATTGGGCGACCCGTGGCGGCCACCGCTTTTATGATGAGCCGGGGCCACGAAGGCTGGCATCCCAGCCCGGAGTTCTACTACAAAGCGGGCGGCGGGCCGATGTTTGATATGGGGCCTTACTATCTGACCGCGCTGGTCGCCCTGCTCGGCTCGGTCAAGCGGGTGACCGGCTCCACCCAAATCAGCCGCGCCCAGCGCACCATCACCAGCCAGCCCCTGGCCGGTCAGGTAATTACTGTGGACGTGCCCACCCACGTGGTCGGCGTCCTCGACTTCGCCATCGGCGCGGTGGGCACAATCATCACCAGCTTTGATGTCCAGGCATCTGTCCTGCCCCGCATCGAAATCTACGGAACAGAAGGCACGCTCAGCGTGCCCGATCCCAACACCTTTGGCGGGCCTGTGCGTCTGCGCCGGGCCGGGGATGACGAGTGGCAGGAGATGGCCCTGACCCACGCCAACGCCGAACAGAGCCGGGGGCTGGGCGTGGCCGATCTGGCCCAGGCGGTGGTCAGCGGGCGGCCCCACCGGGCCAGCGGCGAATTGGCCCTGCACGTGCTGGAAATTATGGAGACGATCCACACTGCCGCGGACAAAGGGCGTCACATCGCCTTGCGCAGCAGTTGTGAACGGCCCGCACTCTTTCCTGTTGGGCTGGCTGATGGGTTGGTAGACGCATAGGATTCGCCGCTTGCGTTGGGCGATATGGCTCTCGACTACGCCTGCTATCCACTCCACCCAGCCTAGGGGGAATGAAAAATGGGCAAAAGAGAGACGTTCCTCGTTGGGGGAACGTCTCTCTTTTGCTGCATAGGACGATTGGGCCAGCCGTACAGTTTATTGCAGGGCGAAGGCGGGTCCTGCCCTGCGCGCTTTCTAAAAAATGACAGGGTGCAAATTGAGGAATTTGACCTGGGAAAAGTGTGCTGGTATTGCACTACGCCGGCAACTTCTGGGCCAGGACGATCAACCAGGCCGATCAGCAGCGCTTTTTGTCGGCGATCGCAGGGCTTGCCTGACCTTCCGGGAAAGACCAAAACAACTTCTCGATGCCCTTGATTTTGTGGCCGCTTCCCGGAAGTCAGAGCGAATTGCGCAAATGAACGGGGGAAAAGAGAGACGCACCTCACAGCAGGTGCGTCTCTCTTTTTTCCGGGTTGTAACGACTTTGCGCTGGAATGGCCGCGATCAGTTAATAGACACAAGCCGGTCGTGGGTCATGTCGTTTTGATCTCTCTCCAGGTCCGTCACGGCCGTGCGGGCCATCTGTGCCACATCATTGCGATATTGATTCTGCACATTGCCCAATGCGGTGTTGTGGTCCTGTCCGGCCGCGCGCAGTTCCAGATAACTTTGGCGAATCGCCAGAGTAAGATAGTTATACATCGCATCCTGTTTCTGGTTGTAGTCTTTCTTGTATTGCTTTTTCTGGCGCTCAAAGAGCGCCTTGAACGACAATTTCTTGACCCGGGTCTGGAACATCTCATTGATGACAGCGCGGGCATGACCTGCGCCTCGGTACATAGCTACCTTGATCTGATCGGCGTTGTTGCCATTCAATAGATTGGTTAGGACAGCATTCGCGCCTATGTCGTTGGCGCTTTGCCCATTCGCTACACCCTGTTGAAGATTTTGCAAAAAGTCTGTGGTCTTCTGGTTTGTCTTCTGACGCAATTCACCGGGGTCTCCTGATATCTGGTTCAACGATCCCATCATACGATCTTGCAAGGGTGGGTTGTAAACCCAGCCTCCCGTAATCACTTGACTGATGAAGTTGTCCGGGGTCTTGTTGCGCAAGTTCTGCTGAGGATTGTTGGGGGAGGTAACGGCATCGATCTCGGTGATCTGACTGATGAAATCTGCCGCCATCGTATCGTTGTCCATGGCGATCGCTTCGCCGGTATTGCTGTCCACGAAGATGTTCTGGATCTTTAGCGTTTCAAAGCGATCTTCATTGCCCAAAAATTGGTCAACATAGATGATCCTTCCAAAACTGTACCATAAATTCCGATTTCCTAAGAGATTTTGCCAATAGTCTGTATGTTGCTGAATGTCGAGCTGTGTCTGTTGCGCCAGGCGGGCTTGGGGTCCACCACGGACGCCCAGAAGTGGCACATTGGGGGTAGCCAAGCCTGGCCCTTGGGTTGCCAGTTGCTGAAAATTCTTCACATTCGCCGGTTCCATCAGCAATAAAGTCTGGAAGCCACGCCAGGTCTGGGCTTTGGTGACAATATTGGCTCCGTGGGCATTTTGCTGGACGATCAACGCATTGCCCAAATCCTCAAGTTTCTGCAGAATATGCGCACCCAGTCCACCGGCCACAGCCACCGGCTTTGTATTCGTAGTGGCAACCCCAACCTTTTCCATCATTTCCTGGGCCAACATAACACGCTGTGGCGGCTCGGCCAAACCCTTGACCACAATCTGTTCGCCAGCGCCATTGGTGGCGAAAATGACTCCATTGACGCCTGCGCCTGTGCTTCCCGATATGAGGTTGTTCCAGTCCTGCTTTTTCGTGCTGTCTGGTGACAATACACGCTGCACCCGCTCCCCTGTACGCAATAGCGGTACACGCTGCACCCCCGCCGCGCCCTGCTGCACCGTATGGGTCAACTCGTGGGCGATCAACTCCTGGCCGCCGCTGTTGCCGGGGTTGTACTGCCCTTGCCCAAAGAAGATATCGTTGCCTGTGGTGAAGGCCCGCGCGTTGAGCGAACGGTTGAGTGCATCGGCCTGACCGCCCGTATGCACCCGCACGCCGCTGAAATCCGCGCCAAAGCCCTGCTCCATAGACGAACGCACGCCGTCGTGCAGGGGCGCGCCGCCGCCCTTGGCGCTTTGGATGGAACGGGCCACGTCTGTGTCCACATCGCCACCTTCCAGCCCGTGGTTGGGTGCGGCCTGGAGTTCATCTTCCATCTCCACCCGCTGCACCCTGGGCGGCAAGGGGCGCTTGACAAAGAAGCCCTGGGGCCGGGGGCTGCTCTCGGCCAGCGGCTTGGCCTGCATCATTTCGTCATCCACCTCTTCCCGCTGCACTTGGGGCGGCAGGGGGCGTTTGACAAAGAAGCCCTGGGGCCGTGGGCTGCTCTCGGTCATTGGCTTGGCCTGCATCATTTCATCATCCACCGCTTCCCGTTGCACAGTGGGTGGCTGGGTCTGACGCGAAAAGAATTGGGATGGGGTGACTATCTGGCTGCGGCGCAGGGTCGAGATGGAGTCTGCCAGGCGGCTGGCCTGCACAGCCCCTTCGTCGCCCTCCTCCCGCTGCACATCCGGCTGGCGGCTGGCGCTCACCACCTGCTTCGCTACCCGGTCCGCCTCCTGCTCGTACTGGTCACCTGCGGGGCCGAGCTTCAATTTGGCCTGCAGGAAGCGTCCAGTGGCCCGGTTGCCGATGGTGCGCTGTAGCTGCTTTACATCCGCGGGGCGGATGCTGCCGGGCGCGTCTTCCAGCCGCTGCAAAATCTGGGCGGGGTGTGCGCCGGCCTGGGGCTTGCTCTTGTCGGCGCGGGCGGCAGCGCTGCTAGGGGGTTTGTCGATCTGTTGATGGGTAGCCATAGATTCCCTCGATAGGCGCAGGTGAAAAACGAGCAGACAGTAAATTCAGGCAGCGCTGGGTAGATTGGGGCAAGTATAGCAAAGTTGCGGGAGATTGTAAAGAGGGAAAATTTGGAAGGCGGACGTTTCAGGTGTGAAAGTGGCTGGAGAGCTTTTGTCGATCACTGCGACCTGCGCATAAAAAGCGAGGAAAAGAGAGACGCACCCCCCAGGAGGTGCGTCTCTCTTTTCGTCTGGGTTGACGATTTCTATTCAAATGGATCAGACGGGCAACAGTTCCCGCATTTTAGCACTATGCACTCCCCACAGATTCATGAATGCAGGAGCTTGATTTGCGTATGTGTCAAGCTGCTGCAGATGCCCCTGGATAGTTGGGGCATTTAATACCGCTGCCCCCGTTATTACAGTGTCGAGGGCACTGAGCCTCGTTATGATGTCAGCGCGACCGGGCGTCTCTTGGGGCAGAGTAACCGCGCCACCCAGAAGGGCTCTGCGCGTCGATTGATTGTAGCCGATGACCTTCTGGGTAAGCTCGTCCCTTTTTGCATAGCTGTTGCTCGTGTCCAATAGATTCAAGGATTGTTGGTCAAGAACATCCACAACGCCACCATGGGGTAGGCTGCGAATATGATTTTGAACAGTTTGCAAGCGCACGACCGTTTGATCAATCTCTTCTGGCGTGAGTAGACCGTCGAGCAATGATCTTACGTCGTTTTCAGACACACTGGTGAACGCAATAGCCAGCCGTTTGGTCACGAGCGGCGGAAGCTGAACGCTCTTGTCAGAGACGGTCATCGGATTTGGCCCCATCGGGTTTGCCCCTTTGTTCTCACCGAATGCCAGGTCGGGATCGATCCCCTTGACCTGCGTTGGCCCATTGCCTTGACTGACAAAATAGTTACTGGTATGGCGGTCTACCTGCCCCGTGATTGCATCCAGCAATTGCAGTTCCAATAACTGTTCCTGAAGCGCAAGATCGCTCCAATCGATTTCGTTCACCCGTTGCTGCATCATCTCATCCTGATCGCCAAGCGGTTGTACGCCTTGCGCCAGTTCCATCGAATACCCTTCCTGTCCGTCATTCGTAGACTTTACTGTTTGGGCATAGACTTTGCTCTGAAATAGATTGGCCAAGACCGTGCCTGCCACTGCGCGTCCTACAAAGTTTGCATTTTCGGGGTCAATCCCGCTCTGTTGGGCGGCCGGTGCCAAGTCTGTTTCATAGGTGTTACCGGGCGCTTTGAATATGCCTCTTTTACTCTCGCTTGTACCTATCCCTTCGTCATATTCAACTTTCGTGACGGATGACATCCCACCCCTGCCACCTTCACCACCAAACCTTGACCTCTTGTTCTTGTCATTGTCTGTCAGTTCAGTCACACTAATCTTTTCGCTTCCGATGCGAGGCATGATCCAGAGAATCGCCTTCCGCCGTTGTATGCTGTCGCTGTCAATCGCATTTCGGTGTTTTTTGAGCCAAGAGTTTGCATTGCCTTCGATATCGGCAAGTGTTTTGTATCTCTTGCTGTTTGTCGCATTGTCTTGAATGTCAATGTACTTCGCCAGATTGTTTCGCAGTTTTAGATAGGACGGTATGTGAAGTCCCTTTTTCTTGGCGTTTTCGCCCTTTCCTTTGGACGCCATTGTTTCGAATCTCTCCACCATCTCTGGATTCAGTTTGGCCTGGATGAAATTCTGCGTTTGTGGGCTGGGCGTGACCTGTAATGGAGTCAGCAGTGAGTGGTGGTCTGCCGTTTCTTTGCCGGCTTCGTCTGCCAGCGGGGATGATGCCCGCTGCACGCCTGCCGCGCCCTGCTGCACTGTATGCGTCAACTCGTGGGCGATCAACTCCTGACCGCCGCTGCTGCCGGGGTTGTACTGCCCTTGCCCAAAGAAAATGTCATTGCCGGTGGTGAATGCCCGCGCATTGAGCGAACGGTTGAGCGCATCGGCCTCGCCGCCCGTATGCACGCGCACGCCGCTGAAATCCGCGCCAAAGCCCTGCTCCATCGAAGAGCGCACCCCGTTGTGTAGGGGCGCGCCGCCGCCTTTGGCACTCTGGATGGAACGGGCCACGTCTGTGTCCACGTCGCCGCCTTCCAGCCCGTGATTGGGTTTGGCCTGTACCTCTTCCTCGTCCATATCCGCACGCTGAATCTTGGGTGTGGGCAGGGATGCGACAAAAGCCTTTTTGGCCGAGCGGGGTTCGGGTCTGGCAAACGAGACATCTGCATAGCGGTTCATCCGCTGCACCTGGCTGATATCCGCGGCCAGGGGCTTGGCCTGCAACTCCTCCTCGTCCACACCCGCTCGTTGCACCTCCGGCTGGCGGCTGGCGTGTACCACCTGCTGCGCCACCCGGTCCGCCTCTTGCTCGTAGACGTCGCCGGCGGGGCCGAGTTTGAGCTTGGCCTGCAAGAGACGCCCCGTGGCCCGGTTGCCAATCGTGCGCTGCAATTGGAGGATATCGGCGGGGCGGATGCTGCCGGGCGCGACTTCCAGCCGCTGCAAAATCTGGGCGGGGTGTGCGCCGCTCTGGGGTTTGCTCTCTTTGGCGCGGGCGGCAGTGCTGCTATGGGTTTTGTCGATCTGTTGATGTGTAGCCATAGATTCCCTCGATATGCGCAGGTGGAAAACGAGCGGACAATCAGACCCGCAACGCTGGGCGGATTGGGGGCAAGTATAGCAAAGTCGCAGGCGCTTGTAAAGAGGGAAAATATCGCGCGGCCACGCCTAAGCCGGATTTATCTTATCAGAGCGAATCCAACCAACCGTGACCTTTCCGTTTATCACTGCTTTGACTTTGGTGTAGCTTGTCATCTTACTCGTATCCGGATCCTGGAATTCCCGCGTACTATTCATGCTCCAAACCGTGCTATGATCTCCGCCAGGCGCAAAACTGATTTCCTGCAAATCGCCAAATGTTTCGCCGGGCCAGAAATATGTGCCTTCGCTAATCGAACATTGGGTGTGCGCAGCGAGTTCCTCCTCGATCTGCGCCTGCGCTGCCTGCTGCCGCTGCTCTTGCTCTTCTTGTTGCCCCCGGGCCAGGGCTTGCGCAGTGGATGATTCTTCGCTGATATTGGCATCACCCTTCTCCTTCATCTTTTCCATAGAGGAAAAGAGGCGGTTGGGGGAGAGTATCTTCTGGCGGAAGCCTTTGGCTGCCTCGGCCGGGAAGACAGTGGCCGCTTTGGGGAAAGCAACCCCCACTGCGCTGGCGATCTCCTGGGCAAAGGCTGTGCAGTTGTAATCGGAGAGTGTATAATTTGGCTTTTCTTGCAGACGTCTGATCGCCAACGCAAGACCCTTGTTGAAATCCTTAGCCGATACTTCCACATCCAAGAACAATTGCTTTTCGCCGGGGGCCTTTTCGTGGCTTATGTCAGGGTGGCGAATTCGACCGGCAACCGGTTTCTGGGGGTGTCCATAACCCTCTTCCGGCCACATGCCATAGCTGTAAACCGCTTTTAATTGGTTGCCAACCATCGTTCTAAACTTCACCCACGTATGGCCGACATCGGCAGAGCGGTTGGCGATGTTGGCGATGGCCTCCTCGGTGGCTTCCTCCTTCTTTGTCTCCAAGACCTGCCGGGCTGCTTTGGCTTTAATCCCCGCACTGTCCTTTGGCGCTGCCAACTTGAAAAGGCCCTTTTTGATGACCTTATCGCCCTCGCCCTGCTTTTTTGAACCCCGAATGCCAAAAAGCGGTGTGCTGGTCACTGGACTTTTGACAACGACGAATCGACTCAACGAATGGTGAGTCGAGAAAAGCATCTTTACAACTGAGCCATTGAGCCAAAATCAGGCTGTTTTGGCGGCTTTTTTGCCCTTGACGACCACTTTCTGGTAAGGTCGTTTGGGTAA
>CAMDQF010000188.1 GCA_945905745.1 Litorilinea aerophila | reverse complement strand
GGGCAGACGTCAGAGTGGAGCATTCGGTCCAGCCTTAACTCGACGGCGAAACAGACTCGGCGCTGTTTGGTGCGCTGGCAAGTGACATCGTCTGGACCAGCATTGTCGCCGTCGAAACGGGCAACGACTTTTCCCTGGCGGTCTCTGCTCCCCGTCCCGCTGATTGCTGACGGCTGAAAGCTGATCGCTTGGCAGCGCCAAACTCGACGACGCTCTCCCGCTCCTCCGCTCCATCACTCCTCCGCTTAAAACCCACGGGCCAGGCCACATCGTCCAACCCCCACTCCCCTCCTGGCCCATGGGCCACCTCCTGGCCGATGGCTTGGGGGGCGGTGAAGCGGTCAGATGTCAGCGATTGGCGGCTGGCTACTAGCTCATAGCGGTTGGCTGTTCGCGGCTGTCTGCACGCTCTTGCCCGCTGTTCGTGGCTCGCTGCTATCCGTCCTCGCTCGCCGGCGTCTCTGCGCACGCCGATCCAGACCCACCACCTGCCGCTTGTCCAGGGGAAAGTAGGCGTTGGGGTTGTGGCGTCCCTGGCGGATGAAGCGGTGGCCGCAGTGGAGCATGGCGGCAATGAAGAGGCCGTGGGGAAGGGAGCCAAGTTCTTCCTCGGCGATGCACTTGAGGGCAAAGCTGGAAAAGTAGCCCCGGCTGCGCGGTTGGGGCGGCAGGTGCTTGCGAATCCAGGCGCATAGCGCATCCCAGTGGTCGGCGCTGCTCTGCACTTCCTGGAGGCGTTTGGACCGCGCCGCTGCCTGCTCCGGGTCCGACTGGGGATCGTCTTCGAATCCCAGTGCGGTCAGACTGGGGTGGCGGGCCAGAATCTCGGCCAGGGGATGGGGGGACATGGATCCTCCGGTTGGGTTGGGAAGGGGCGGGATAGTTGTCAGCCATCAGCGGTCAGCGACGGATACAGGTGAGAATGTGCGAGTAACAGCAAGCAGCGGCCTGATCAAAGCAGGGGATTCGGGATTGGCGACAAACGTCTTACCTCTGGCATGTGTAGTCTGATAGCTGAAGCCTGTTCACCAAACAAAAAGGGACCCCGCCTTTGTGGGGCGCAGTCCCTTTCGCTGTCTATTCTACGCAGGTCATCCAGAATTGTCAAGCACAAATGTTCGCAAAATTTCCCCGGCTTTGACGCCAAGAAACGAGGGTGCTACAATGGCCCAATTGTAGAATCTCTGCTCTCTCTGCCTTGCCTCCTTTTCTTCTTCTTGTGTGCTTACTATCCTTCGTCCAGGGTATTGTCACGACCGGCATCAAAGTGTGACACCCCCAGAAACGTTGCGTCTGCCAAACTTCTCTTCTCTCAGAGGAACGCCGATGAATCACCGGGAACGAATCCTAGCTGCCATTCACCGCCAACCACTGGACAAAATCCCAACGGACATGTGGGCGACCCCTGAAGTGTGGGAGAAACTCTTCACGCATTTCCAGATCGACGCCGGCCAGAACAGCGCAACGCAAAAAGCGTCCATTGTGGGCAACCGCGTCTGGCCTTTGGAAGCCACCCTGGAACTGTACGACAGACTCGAAATCGATGGCATTCTCACAGTCTCGCCGCCCTATATCGGCCCGCCACTGCGTAGAGAAGCCGACTATACAGAAAACGAATGGGGAATGTCTCATCGTCGCCAGACCCATACGACTGGCAGCTATATGGAGCAGGAACGTTACCCCCTGGCTGCTGCCGCCAGCATAGATGATCTGAAGGCTTACCCGTGGCCGGACCCAGACTGGTACGACTACGCCGCCCTGCCAGGGCTGATCGCCCGGTGCCGCGGGCGCGCCATTGGCTGCGGCTACACTGCAATCTTCTACTATCACAATCTGTTGCGGGGGCTGGAACTCTCGCTGATGGACCCACTTCTGCGACCGGAGTTCACTCACTATCTCCTCAGCCGCATCTCTGACTTTTTCAGCGAGTATCACCGCCGCTGTTTCGAGGCGGCACCCGGTCTCATTGACGTGACCCAGGTGACCGATGACTTCGGCACCCAGCGCGGCCTGATGATCAGCCCGCATAGCTTTGATGCGTTTTACCGCCAGCCCATGCAACGTGCCATCGACCTGGCCCACGCCCACGACATTGCCGTGTTTCACCACGACGACGGCGATATACGCCAGCTTTTGCCCGTTTTCGTCGACATGGGTATCCAGGTCCTCAATCCCATTCAGTGGCGTTGCGGCGACTGGGACCTGGACGCACTGAAGGCGCAGTTCGGGGATCGTCTCTGCTTTCATGGCGGGGTGGATAACCAGCAGACTTTGCCCTTTGGCACGCGTGCAGACGTGCAGGCCGAAGTGAAACGGCTGATTGGCAGCCTGGCATGCGATGGTACAGGCCTCATTCTGGGGCCGTGCCACAACCTGCAACCCAACACGCCCGTCGAGAATATCCTCGCCCTCTACGCCGCAGCCCAGGAGTACGGGACATTCGCAATGGAATAGCAGTGGAAGGCCACAGTAGCGTGCAGCGTTCCGTCTCCTCAGACCGGTCCGATTCTTTGAAGGATCGGGCCGGTCCTATCTAATGGGCAGGAAAGGAGGCTATCCCGCAATCTTCTTGGCGATCTCCTCCGCCATCTCCGCCGTCACCGCCACGCCGTGGACCTCCTGGGCATGGGCAGCGGCCTGGGCCAGCACTTCTTCGACTGTCTCGGCGGTCACGACTGCACTGCAATCGAAGCCGACATCACTGCATTTGAGGGTTTTCATCTTCGGTTCTCCTTGGGATTGGATGGAACAAAAAAGAGACGAACAAAGAGGAACGTCGTCGGTACTTTGGCGCTACACATTGACTGCAAGGGGCTAGAACAAGTATATACACAGGCAAGTGCTTCGTCAAATGCCTTTTTTTGATGGTTCTACATCCTCTGTCTTTCCTGGTGGTAGTTTTGTGCAGTTGGCAGGCAATCAACACCTGTTTAGCCTCTTTCGTCAATGCTGTTACAATTTCCCCACCCAGGACGTACAGCCGCCCTGTATGACAACCATCTCACGCTACCAGAATGGCCGATGCAGGCAGAAAAGTCACTATGTCATCAATCCCCAACACACACTCTGATACCCTGTACGACCGTGCCGTGGAGGTCATCCCCGCCGGTCTCATGAGCAACTTGAAGCGTTCGAGCGGCTTCGTGCCCTATTACAAAACCCACGGCGCAGGGGCGCGGCTATACGATGTGGACGGCAACGAACATATCGACTTCAACCTCAGCTACGGGTCGGCTATTCTGGGCCACAGCCATCCAGGGCTGCGGGCCGCACTCCATCGTCAGGCCGATGCCCTCTACACCTACCACTCCAACCAGTTGCAGATCGAAGCCGCGGAGCGGGTGCTTGCCTGCATCCCCTCCGCCCAGAAGATGCGCTTCGCCTGCTCCGGCGTGGAGGCCAACCGGGCGGCATTGCGGGTAGCCCGCGCCTTTACCGGGCGCAACCAGTATGTGCGTTTCCAGGGCCACTACCACGGCCAGATGGACCACCTGATGGGTGGGATTGTGCCTGACCCGGAGAACCCTGTTCCCGTGGAAGGGACAATTGAGGGCGACTCTTTTACCCGCTGGATGTACACTGCCGGGCGCACCCGGGATGACTACCATCAGGTCTACCTGCTGGAATGGAATGACGCCGAAGCGCTGGAAGGGCTGTTGCGGCAACGTGGCGACGACATTGCCGCGGTGATTATGGAGCCGGTGATGCTCAACCATGGCGGCTGTATGCCAGAGCCGGGCTACCTGGAACGGGTACGGGCGCTGTGTACCCAGTATGGGGTAGTTCTCATCTTCGACGAGGTGTTGACTGGCTTTCGCATGGGTCTGCACGGCGCACAGGGACAGTTTGGTGTCATGCCAGACATGACTGCCCTGGGCAAAGCCCTGGGCAGCGGTGTACCGGTTTCGGCTTTCTGTGGCCGCAACGACCTGATGGACCTGATTGCCAGCGGCACAGTCATCGAGGCGGGCACATTCAATGGCCATCCCCTGTCTATGGCCGCGGTGGTTGCTACATTGGATGCGCTTGGGGAAGATGGTGGGGCTGTCTACCAGCGCATGGAGGCATTGGGAAGCCTGCTGCGGGAGGGTCTACTGCAACTGGCGGCCCAGCATGGGGAACCGGTGCTGATGCAGGGCTTCCCCACCTGCCACACCCTGCTCTTCACAGATCGTCCGCGCCTGCGCAACCACGCCGAGACATTGGGCATCGACTTTGGCCGGGGTGGTCGCTTCTTTCAGTTGCTCCTGAACCGGGGAGTGGAATGTTATGGTCGCTTCTGCATCTCTGCCGCCCACACCGAGCGGGACATCCAGGATACTCTGGAACGGGTGGATGATGCGCTGGCCGATCTTGCGCCCGGCAGCACACCCACGCGCTGACCCAAAGCAGAAGAAACACAGAAGCCAGACCGGAGAGGTAGCGACAGTGTGAGCGGCATCCAGACCACAAACACTGTGATGCGGCCATGCACCCTCCTCGCTGCTGCCCCTCACCCCCTGCCCCTCGTCCGCACCCGGGCAATCGTCTGGTCTGGCCGTTCCCCCAGGGGTGGATGGGCCAGTAGTCCTTGCGCCAGCAACGACAGATAGCCCAGAGGGAGAATGAGCCATAGCCCCCAGGTAGCCAGGGTGTTGAGAAAGGCTCTGCCTTGCGCCAATGTACTCTGGGCCTGCTCCTGTCCTCCAATCGCTTCGGCCCAGGCCGCGGCGTCCACCCCTTCCAGATAGCGGCTGTAGCCCAGATAGCCCAATGCCCCGGCTGCGTAGAGGGCGAGGATGCCCACTACCCGCCAGCGCAGCGCGTCGGGCTGGAAGCGGTCCAACGCTACCGCACCTGCACCCATTCCGGTCATTCCCGCCAGAAGCATGGGCACAGGAGCAGGGCCAAAGAGGGCAGCGACCACGGCCAATCCTCCTGTCACCGCAATCCAGCCCCGTTGCCCTTCCGGCGCACCGCGCAGAAACCAGAGGAAGCAGGCGAGTGTCACCAGCGCAGTGGCGTGTTCCCAGGCCAGGTAGAGGGTCGCCAGCGTGCCGTTGGTTGTGTACAGGACGATGTGCTGAACGAAGGAAGTGAATTCGGTCACGATGATTTCTCCTCGCGGGGGCGCTGGCTGTCAGCGGTCAGGTGGTCAGCGGTCAGCGGACGGCAGTTGGAAAAGCAGCGAGCGACGGGCTGCGAGCAGCGGGCGTCAAACGGACAGAGAAATCCCACTATCGGCGGTTGGCTAGTGGCTAGCGGCCAGCAGCTATAGGCCATTCGCTGACTGCTGATACCCGACCGCTGACCGCTTCATTCTCTCTACCTATCAAGGGTGGTATCCAGTAGATGTACCTTCACCTCAAAGGGCTGCGAAATAACCTGGGGCGGATTGAGGGGCGTGCCTTTGGTGGTGACCAGAATGCGTCCCCCATGCACGCCGGGGTCCTGGGCCTTGTAGTCGAAAAGTCCGGTCTGCACACTCATGGCTTCCCCCCGCCAGAGATGGAAGGTCTTGGGCAGCCCCTCCTTGGGGCTGGCGTGGTAGTAACGCTGGGGCAGTTCGCCGTTCAGCCAGGCCATACTGCTGTCGGCCAGACGCATGGGCAGGTCCACGGCCACCAGGGGGTCGTCGTGGTGGATGAGGACCCGCTCCGTACACTGCCAGCGCCAGTCGGCGGGACAGCGGGCCGGGTCACTGCTGCCGTCGGGACAGAGCTGTTCCAGGGCCACCTGGCGGGTTTCGGCGAAGCCCCCGGAGGCCGAGATGACCAGGTCGAAGCCCCGGAAGCTGGCATCCTGGCCGACGACGGTGGGGTAGTCGGGCCGGTGAAACCAGTCCACCACCTGGGGCGGCTGGATGAAGTCGTAGATGCGCTCCTGGCAGATGGGTGGGACCGGCGTGGGGGTCGGAGCCGGGGTAGGCGTGGCCGTGGGTTCTTCTCTGGGCTGGCAGTCGCTGCCCCGACACCAGGCGATGACCGCACCACAGCCACCCACACCTGCCCGGCACTGGCATTCGCCAGGGTTGATGCAACTGCCTACACAGCCGATGCAGGCGGATGGCCGGCCGTTGACGATGCAGGTGCCGTTGACGATGCGGTCGCAGTAGCAGCCTTGGCAGAGACCGGCGCATTGGGCAGTGGAGGGTGTTGAGAGAGACGCAGCACCGCCCAAGAGTAAGGCAAAGAGGAGGCACGCGAGGCCGGTCACAGCTTTCAGCCATCGGCTATCAGCGTTCAGGGAAGGAGCTATCAGCTTTCGGCTGTCAGCTTTCAGCGACGGGAGGTGGCGCATTGACCGGAGACGATAGGCCAGTCGGGGGAAGGGGCCAGGGCTGACGTCGGTAGGCTGCTGGCTGCTGGCTGCTGGCGGTTGGCCTTTGGCTGTCGGTAGTTCGCTGATTGCGTTTGCTCTTGTCTCAGCTACGCATCGAAGTAAGATCGCCACTCGCTCTTTCGTCGCCGCAAGCATCCGGCTGAAAGCCGAACGCTGAAAGCTGAACGCTGCTCGCCCTTGGCCGCTAGCCACTGGCGTCTGGCTACTGGCTTTAGGTTGTTGGGCGTCTGCACTATCGCTGCCCTCTGCTCCGCGTCGAAATAGGATCGCCAGTCGCTCTTTCGTCGTCGATAGCTTCTGGCTGATGGCTGAAAGCTGAGTGCTGAAAGCTGTTCGCCAAATGCCAATCGCTGATAGCTGACGGCTGAAATCTGACCGCTTCATTTCACCACCTCCACACACTCGCTCATCCAGCCCATTTCGTCTTCCACCACCAGCGGCGCATAGTCCGCCCACTGCCAGTCGGGGCTTTGGCCCCAGCCCGCTTCGCTCTTGTCCCGGAAATAGTCCTGCACGCTGTAGCCGAGCAGGGCAGCCACTGTCGTGTCGAGGGCAGGGCCGGGATCACCTGCGTTCACGCTCACCCGGCAGGCCAGGACATCGCTTTCCTGGGAGCAGCCGCCCAGGGCCACTGCCTCCGGCCTTTCGGCGTCGGGGTAGGCCACGCCCAGGGTCAGATCGGTATCGTCAGTCAGGGTGTAGAGCAGATGCTCCACCGGATACTTCGCTCTGGCGACATAAGAGGCCACTTCGTCGGCACAGGTGTTCTGCCAGTCCCAGGCCACGCTCTCGTCCACGAACAAGACTTGCACCGGCCTATCGGCCACCCGGTCCGGCGACGATACCAGGGTGGGCTGTCCCAGGGTCGCTCCCAGGGGTGGGACAGGGCCAGCGGGCAGAGACCAGACGCCGGAGGCGAAAAAGATAACCACAACGGCGCAGAAGAAAAACAGGGGGAAGAGGTAGCGACGCATAGGGACTCCTTTCAGGTAGAGCTATCAGCGGTCAGCGGTCAGAGAACAGTCATCAGCCATCAGCTTTCAGCAGTCAGACAAAAGCCGTTAGCGGCTGGCGATGGGAAAAGCAGCGGGCGACGAGCTACGAGCGACGAGCATAGAGTAACGAGCCAGCAGCCAGCAGCCAATCGCTGATGGCTCTCTCAACTCGACGGCGATATAGGGCCATCCTGGTCTGGTGCGGTGAGAAGCGAAGGCGCACAATCAGCCTTGTCGCCGTCGAAACAGGCGGCGCTTTCTTTCGGCTTTTCCCGCTGACGACTGAGTGCCGATAGCCAATCGCCAACAGCCAGCCGCTGAAAGCTGAAAGCTGAAAGCTGTTCGCTGAAAGCTGATAGCTGTTCGCTGCCCCCCTGCCCCCTACTCGTCAATCGTCGGGGTGATCGCCAGGCTACCGTCCAAGTCTGTGAGCGCGGCATACACCCACACCCCCTCCTCCCTCTCTGGCACTTCCACCCGCAGCCAGGCCCCGTTTGCGCTGCGACCGGTGACCGAAAGCAGCAGGCCATTGGGCGCGCTGCCCAAGATGGGGTAGGTGAGTCCTGGCCCCCGGCGCAGGTTGAGGGGACGTCCATCCGTGCGCACGGTAGCCGAGACCGCCGGTGGCAGCGGCGTGGGCAGGGACTCCGGCGTGGGCGTCAGCACCAGGGAGGCGGCCAACTCCCGTGCCCGTTCCGATAGTCCCTGGGTGGGGACCGGCGTGGGTGAGGGCAAGGCCTCTCCCGCAGCGTGGACAGGCAAAGCGGAGCCGGAGAATGAGCGCACCACGAAGGGCAGGGCGATCAGGCCGATGGTTCCGGCGACGATGAGCAGGAGGGTACGGAGGCGGATTTCGAGCATGGAAGGCTCCTTGGGAGTAGCGAGCAGCGGGCTACGAGCAGCGGGCTACGAGCAGCGGGCTACGAGCAGCGAACAGCCATCAGGTTTCAGTCGAGAGTGCCGCCAGCAAGATAAGGTCAGGTCTTCACTCGATGGCGAAGCAGACTGCTGGCTATACAGTGTGGAAATCAGTGACATCACACAATCCGACGTTGTCGCCGTCGACATAAGCAACACCCTTTCTGGCTAATGCTCCGCCGTGCATCGCTGAAAACTGATAGCCGACAGCTGACGCTGTGCGCTAACCGCCAATTGCCAACCGCCAATTGCCAACCGCCAATCGCTCCTCGCTGATAGCCGACCGCTGAGGGCTGTTGGCCTCTGGCTGATAGCCGACCGCCGATGGCTGAACAAAAAAAAAGGACCTCCCGCCGTCGGCGGAAAGTCCCTTTCGTCGATGAGTCTACCCCATCTCGATTCAATTGTCAAACATATGTTCTAGGCAAAAGTCATCAGCAGCAGATGAGGACCAGGCAGGAGAGGTTCTACGGCTCCCCTCGTATCACTTTTGATAGACTGTGCGCAAAGAAGCGGTTGCCGTCAAGGCTGCGCTGGTGAGCAGACTGGTCTCGGCGCTGTAGCTCACCATCCGGAAGCCCCGTTCGGCCCAGTGCAGAGCCAGCTGCATATCGTTCATCTGGATCCCAGCGGTGACACCGTGACGCCCACAGGCATCCATCACCCGCTCGATGGCGGCCACCAACACAGAGGATGTGGTCTGACCCGGCACACCCAGGGCAATCGAAAGATCGTTGGGACCGATAAAGGCCACATCCACGCCAGGCACAGATACGATCTCGTCGATGGACTCCAGGGCCTCCCGCGTCTCAATCTGGATGACAACCAGAGACTCCTGGTTGGCCTCTTCCATCATTTGGATCACATTGCCCCCACGAAAGGTGGTCTGTCCCCGGCTCATGGCCGACCCCCGCTGTCCGAACGGCGGGTACTTGACCGTGTCCACCACCTGCTTTGTCTGGGCTGCCGTGTAGATGCGGGGGGCCATGATGCCCTGTGCGCCGGCATCCAGGGCCTGGGCGATGTAGGGGTAGGCGATGTCAGGGACGCGCACAATGGGGGTGATGCCCAGGGCGACCGCGGTACGGCTGAGGTCGGCGATGGTCTCAATTGTGAAAGGGCCGTGCTCGTTGTCGATGATGGCGAAGTCGAAACCACCGTTGACCAGCAGTTGCATGACGGCGGGCTGGCGAATCTCGGCAACCATTGTGCCCAGCACAGCACTGCCCTCGGCCAGTGCCCGTTTGCTTCGGTTGGGGGCAATCAGTCTGTCAGCCATGGGTTCTCCTGTAGGATGAGATGAAGAAAGGTTGAAATGGTGGGTACGCTGAATGCTGTCGAGTCTGTTTCAGGGCGTGAAGATAGTTCCGGCGATGTGGCGCACCCCGCCTTCGCACTGGACAGGGTCGTCGGCCCGGTTGTGGTAATAGGCCACCATCACCCGCCCGTTCGGCAGTTTCACAGCCCGGGGATAGCCCAGGTCCCAGGAGCCGCCGTCCTCGCGCAGAATTAGCTCCGGCCCCCACTTACGGCCCTCGTCGTCCTCAGAGAGCCGTGCCCGGATGCCGTAGGGCGCAACCCGGTAGCCATAGCTTGCCAGCAGACGGCCATCGTCCAGACGCAGGAGATGGGTTGGCCCGCCCCAATCGCTGATGCGGGAAACGAAGCGCCAGGTGCGTCCGCCGTCGTCGGACTCGCAGAGTTCGGGCCAGGCGTTGCGGGCGTCAATCTGGCAACGCAGAGCCACCAGAATGCGGCCATCGGGCAGCAGCACCGGGCTGGCGTAGTAGCGGTTGACAAAACGGGCATCGGGTGTGGTCGGCTGGATGGCGCTCAGGTAGTTCCAGCTCATCCCGCCGTCACCCGTGGCGTAGACGGCCACGAAGCGATCCCCGCGCCGTCCGTCGCCCTGTCCCACGGTGACAAAGAGCAGGACCAGCCCATCCGGGCGCACCAGATAGTCCACCTTCACCTGTACCCAGGCAAAGCCGAAGGAAGGCAGAGGGAAGGGACCTTCCCAGGTGCGGCCCCGGTCACGGGAAAGCTGGATATAGCCCATGTGAGGGGCCTCTTTGGGCGGTATGCCAAAACCGGCAGTCAGGCAGAGGTTGGGGGAGGTGAAGTCGATGGGGGTAGCCGGTCTGGTTGGGGCCAGATTGGCCCGCAGTTGGCGTTCCAGACCCAGCCGTGTACCTAAGGAAAGGAGTTCGTCTTCCGGCCAGCTCTGACCGCCATCGGTGGAGCGCAGCACCACATATTCACCGCCCAGGCCATCGACTACCGCGTGGCTCATGTCGTATCTGTGCTGGTAAGTGCACGGCCCCCGGGAGAAGCTGATGAGCAACTCGCCATCTGGGAAAGACCAGAAGCCGTGGTTGAAGGGCCAGGCGGCAAACTCGTTGCGCTTGGAGTAGATGGTGATATGCTCGGCGTCCATCAGTCGTTGGGGTTGCGGATAGGCGATTGGCATTTTGCGTTTCCTGGCAGTGGCGATTCAGCGTGACCGCTCCATTGTATGCCCCCAGTTGTCCCAAGTCAAAGTGAACCGCCATGGCCTGCTTGCACCCCGGTACTGGATGCGCAATCGCCCCGTGGCGCTTTGCTCCGTCCGGGAGTATACTCTATAGGCTGCATACACCCTGCCCCCGCCGTCCGTTGTCTGCGCTCTGCGGTCAGATACAGCCATTCCCACCCACGGAGGAAGACGAAAAAATGACAACCAAAGTGCTCATCACCGGCATGAGTGGCCTTATCGGCGGGGCTGTGCAACGCCGACTGGCCGGACGCTATCAACTGACCGCGCTCAACCGGCGGGAAGTGGCGGATGTGCCCACTGTCCAGGCCGACATCAGCGATCTGGCCGCCATCCGCCCGGCTTTTGTGGGCCAGGATGTCGTAGTACATCTGGCTGCGGTCCTGGGCGAGCGGGCCGGGTGGCATGCCATCAACCGGGTCAACATCGACGGAACCTACAATGTGTTGGAAGCGGCGCGCGCGGCTGGGGTAAAACGGGTTGTCTTTGCCAGCAGCGGTACGGTCGTGGCCGGTTGGGAGCAGGACGAACCCTACGCCAGCCTGGTCAGCGGGGCCTACGACCGGGTGCAAGCGCCCTGGCCGCTGCTTACTCACCAGACACCTGTACGCCCCCGGGGACTCTACGGTGCCAGCAAAGCTGCGGGGGAAGCGTTGGCCCGCGCCTTCGCCGATGAGAGCGAGATGTCGGTCATCTGCCTGCGCATCGGTCGTGTCGTCCAGGAGGATCGCCCCATCCACAGCCGGGACTACAGCATCTGGTGCAGTCAATCGGATGTCGCCCAGATGGTGGAACGCTGCATCAGCGCGCCGCCATCTGTCCACTTCGATATTTTCTACGCGGTGTCCGAAAATCGCTGGGGCTATCGGGACATCGCCCACGCCCGTCAGGTGCTGGGCTATGCGCCGGAGGGGCGGGCCGAGGACTATCGGACAACATAAAGGCAGAGCCGCGCATTGTCAATGAGACGCAGGCAGATCCTCCTGTTCTCTGCCTTCGGATATCTGGCCGCAAGGCCAATCGCGCGCAGCGTTCAGGCTTCAGCTTTCAGCCGTCAGCGGGAAAGTGTACCGTTTTCTGCCGCCTGATGCCTGCCCGCTTTCCTTCTGGCCGTTAGGCCAATCGCATATAGCTTTCAGCGCTCAGCCTTCAGCCGTCAGAAGATGTGTGCGAATCTCTGACATCTGACGCCTGAACTCGACAGACTGTCATCTGCCCCCTGGCCTTCAGCCAACCGCCAATCGCCAATGGGTAACCTCTGATACCTGATCGTTCCCCCTGGCCTTCGGCCAACCGCCAATGGCTAACCGCCAACCGCTATGCGCTGACCGCCGCTACCTGACCCCTGACCCCTCCCCGGCGCTCTGCGCCCCTGGCCCTTGCGCCCGCCCCTCTGCCCCTGGCCGCTAGGCCACAGGCGGGAAGCCGGGGGGGAGAGGGGGCGGCGGCTTGGCCCTCCCCTTGCACCTAGCCGGGAGGCTGGATGCGGTCAATAGCTGCCCAAGAGGTTGCGTTCTCTAGCCCGCATATATCCTTGTTTGAAAACGAAAACACCCAATGAGAGAAGAAATGTCGTTTGTAGTACAAGGCCCAACCAGGTAAATGTATCGATGGAAATGTATTCCGCACTCCCACTGGCTGTGACAGATCGAAGAGTATCTATCCCCCAGGCAAATGGAACCAATATCTTCATCAGGACGAAATAGAACCCCAGGCTGTTTAGAGGAACGAGTACACCTGTGGCGAGTGTTGCAAGCAGGGACAGAACGCCAATGACCGACCCGATTTCTTTGTAGACAAAGGCAACGCCACTCAGAAGAAGTGTCAAACCGAATGCGCTGGCAATCATGATGCCTATCAGCAGCCAAACAGCACCTGACATCTGGATATGTAAACCCAATACCCACGCTAATAGGTAAGCGAGCATCGATGAACGTATCGCCCGGACCACGAAGGCTGCACTCGTCCGCGCTGAGAAGAGCAGTAGAGGACTAACAGGCGAAAGAAAGATTGCCTCTAGTGTCCCTTGCCTGCTCTCCTGGGTGATTCCCTGGGTCGTTATATAGTTGACCCCGTTGTCAAGACCACGAGAGGCTCGAAATAAGAGAGAGCCTGGTGTGTATGTCGAGGGGTGATGAAACCCTGCTCCCGTCGTCCGTCGCCATCGCAGGCAAGAGTAGAGCGCTGGCTTGCCGCTTTGTCAAGGGCC
>CAMDQF010000187.1 GCA_945905745.1 Litorilinea aerophila | reverse complement strand
ACCTGATCCAAACATTGACTCAATACCTGAAGTAGCGCAATAATGTCCATGAGGAGCCTTTGAGTAGAGATAGAGTAACCAACTTGTCCGTTGCTAATCTATCTTACTTCTTGGCTCCGTTTTTTCATCAACTTGGCGAAGGTATTGAGGTCACGACAATCTTAACTGACACCGACGATGCGGAAATGAATCGCTATCTGGCCTTGTCGGTGTTGGTTGTGGGTTTGGCAACCGTTGCCAATTTGCTCTTTCCTCCTCTGCTGATCTTGACAACAGCCAGCACGCTGGTTTTGCTATTGCCGCTCTACAAGAGTGCATACCACTCGATCCGCCATGAAAAACGCGTCAAAACCGATCTGATTGCGGCTCTTTATATGAGTTGCTTGTTGTTGAATGGCTATTTTGTCTTTGGGGCAATTGTCAGCGCGCTCTTTTTCGTGGGTATGAAGGTAGCTTTTCAGGTGGAAGGGCGTTCGCGCCAGGGTATGAGCAACGTTTTTGGTCAACAGCCGCGTTTTGCCTGGCGTATCGTTGACGGCGTGGAGGTGCAAGTGGCTGTGGCCGAAATCCAGGCTGGCGATGTAATTGTCGTCAACGCCGGTGAGACGATTCCGGTGGATGGGGTGATTGTCCAGGGCACAGTCTCGATTGACCAACACATGCTGACAGGCGAAGCGCAACCCGCCGAAAAGAGCGTCGGAGAGCGGGTCTTGGCCGCCACGCTTATGTTGAGCGGACGGGCGCACATTGCAGTGGAAAAAGCCGGTGCGGAGACCAGTGCGGCGCAGATCGGCGCAATTCTGACCCAAACCGCTAACTTCCGCACTGAGTTGGAAGCGCAAGGCATAGCGCTTGCCGACAAGAGCGCCTTGCCCAATCTCTTGCTCAGCATCGCGGCGTTCCCTTTACGCGGCTTTGTAGGTTCTACGGCGACGCTAGGGGCTGGCTTTGGCTTTAATCTGCGCGCTTGTTCGATGATTAGCACGCTCAACTATCTGCAAATTGCCGCCCGTGACACGATTCTGATTAAAGATGGCCGCGCATTGGAACGGCTACGTCAGGTTGATACCTTTGTCTTTGACAAGACTGGCACCCTCACCCTGGCACAGCCCACTGTAGCGCAGATTTATTGCTGTCAGGCGGGGTTGAGCGAAGAAACGCTGCTCACCTATGCCGCGGCGGCTGAATATCGTCAATCGCACCCGGTTGCCAAAGCTATTCTGAGCGCGGCGGCAGAACGCAACCTAACACTTCCCCCCATTGATGCTGCCAGCTATGAAGTTGGCTATGGCATCAAGGTGACCATTGAGAATCAGTTGATCCGGGTGGGAAGCGACCGTTTTATGGCGCAAGAAGGGGTTGCCATTCCCGATTCGATGCAAAGATGGCAGGCCGCCTGTCGCCAAAAAGGTCGGGCAGTGATTTTGGTGGCAGCCGACGATCAGTTGCTGGGCGCGTTGGAACTTCAGGCGACACTGCGCCCCGAAGTGGAAACGGTGCTCGCTGATCTGCGCCAACGGGGTTTGGCGCTCTCGATTATTTCGGGAGATCAGGACGAGCCAACGCGTGCATTGGCGCATTCGCTGGGGATTGAGAACTATTTTGCCAATACGCTGCCCGAAAACAAGGCGCACCTGATCGAGCAATTGCAAAGCCAGGGGCGTGTGGTCTGTTTTATCGGGGATGGGATTAATGACGCCATTGCCCTGAAAAAAGCGGATGTCTCGATTTCGCTGCGCGGGGCAACGACGATTGCCACCGACACCGCACAGATTGTCTTGATGGATCAAAGTCTGTCAAAGCTGGGCAATTTGCTCGACTTGGCGAAAAATTTCGACAAGACAATTCAGCAAGGGTTTTGGACAACTATGCTGCCCGGTATGATTGGTATCGCCGGTGTATTTTTCCTGCATTTTGGTATCGTTGCGGTCGAGCTTTTGTTCCAACTTGGTTTCTTCACCGGCTTGGGCATTGCCATGCTGCCTTTGGCGCACGAGAAAAAACAGAGTCAAGCGATAGAGGCATCGGGTAGCATAGCCGCCGCTTAGGTGTCCATACCAGTCTTGCGCAGCCGTACACAAAGGCAGCGGGGCGAGTGACATAGTGTAAAGAATGAACTGTCCTATCATCAAAGGGTATGCGCCGTAGTGGAAAATCTATTTGACCTTTGCATTCATCATCTCTTTGAAAGACAGGTGTCCAAAACCCCAGACAAGATCGCGCTGATTCTGCAAGAGAGAAAGCTTACCTACGCAGAGATAAACGAGCAAGCGAACCAAATCGCCGCTGCGCTGGTCGGGCTTGGGGTTGGGATAGAAACCCCCGTGGGCATCTGTTTGCGACGCTCGCCAGAAGCAGTGGCTGCCATTCTGGGCATCCTAAAAGCAGGCGGCGCTTACGTGCCGATAGACCCAGACTTCCCAGAAAGCCGGAAACGGTACATCCTTGAAGATTCTGGCTGTGGCGTTCTGCTCACAGAAGATGCCCTGCTCTCTGCTCTTCCCCCCTTTGCAGGCAGAATTTTGTTGGTAGACGTAACTACGCAGCCACCCCACCCTAACCCTCCCCAGATTGGGGAGGGGATTGTGACGACTCCTCCCCCAATCTGGGGGAGGAGGGGAGGGGGTGAGCAGGACGGCTCGCTCTGGCAGCAAGAGCGCAGCAACCCCGACGTACCCATCACCCCGGATGCCTTGCTATACATCTTGTACACCTCTGGCAGCACAGGCACGCCGAAAGGCGTTTGTGGAATTCACAGAAGCGCTGTGAATCGCTGCATTTGGATGTGGGAGCAGTATCCTTTTCACGAAAACGAAGTCTGCTGTCACAAAACCACCCTCAGCTTTGTGGACTCGGTTTGGGAGATTTTTGGGCCACTGCTCGCAGGAGTGGAAGTCGTGATTCTGCCCCACGCCGCAAGCGCCAATCCGCAAGCAATGGTTGATCTGCTGCGCACAGCCAAAGTGACGCGCATCATTCTCGTGCCATCCCTGCTACAGACACTCCTCAACAATCGCCCGGCTTTGGGGGACGATCTTCCCGATCTGAAAATTTGGACAGTCAGCGGCGAGCAACTGACACAAAATCTGTTGCAGAAATTCCAGGCGAGTGTACCTGACGGGGTTTTACTGAACCTGTATGGCAGCACCGAGGTCGCCGGTGATGTCACCTGGGCTGAATTTGCGGGAGAGAGCGCAAACCTGACCTCTGGTGTGCCGATTGGTCAACCCATTCTGAACGCCGAGGTTCACATTCTGGACGAAGAATTGCAGCCCATTGCCCCCGGACAGATAGGCGAACTGTGGGTGGGCGGTGGCGTACTTGCACGCGGCTACCATAAAAAGCCACACGAGACCAGCGCGCGCTTCATCCCCAACCCCTTTTCTGGCCGGGGCACTCTTTTTAAGACAGGGGATTTGGTCACAAGAGACGACAACGGTCTCTTTTATTATGTGGGTCGCGTTGACAATCAGGTAAAAATTCGGGGATTTCGGGTAGAACTGGAGGAGGTTGAAAGAGTCTTAGCGCAGTTCCACCCAGAAATCTCTAGCGTCACCGCTCTCCTTCAAACAGACGCACTGCTACCGGAAACAAAACAACTCGTAGCGTTTGTTGTTCCTTCTGGCATAGATGTCGAGGCCATGAAACAGTATGCCCTCACCGCATTGCCTTACTACATGCTACCGGCAAGAATCATTGCGCTAGATGAACTACCCCTGACGCCCAACGGTAAAATCGATCGCCAAGTCTTGTCTGGCATGGTTGGGTGGAGGTTCAGGGTCATTGATGCTGAAAAACTGCCACAAACCGCAACAGAAAAGTTACTGGCGGACATTTGGCAGCCGCTGTTTCGCGTTTCTCCGCTGAGCACAGACGATGATTTCTTTGATCTGGGCGGCGACTCTTTGTCTGTTGTCGCTCTCCTCGAAAAACTAAAACGGGAATGGGGAGCGCAGATTCCCCTTTCCGACTTTCTCAATCAACCATCCCTGGCCTCTTTGGCAAGTTTGTTCGACAAATACAAACAGATCGAGCGTCTTCCCGTGGGTGATGTGCGCTTTCCTGGTGTTGAAATCGTTCCATTTGAGCAACGCTATGCAGCACAGACAGCAAACTTAATCAGTGACTCCTTCGCAACCAAAGGACCTTTAGAGTTGGCACTGGGTGTGAAGAAAGAAGAGTACGCTATCTTTGCGGATGAGGTTTGCCGGAAGTCCCTCACAGCGGCACTGTCCTACATTGCGCTTGATACGCTTTCCGGAAACGTTGTTGGATTTTGTTTATGCGAGGATTTTGTAGACTATCTAACCTATCAATTTGAGATAGCAGTCTCTATGAATCCAATTTTTGCTTTGTTGGATTCTCTCGATCAGGCGTATATTGAGAATTACAAACAGATGAAAGGGGATGTGAAAGTTGGCGAAGTTTTTCATCTCTTTTTGTCGGGCGCATCTGCGCAGGTAGAGGGCGCTGCGCTGCTCCTGGCTTTGGAAAACAAAGCGCTTGAGAGAGCAGCCAGCTTGCATTACCAGCGTGTTGTGACAACGTGTACGCATTCGGTTACGATTTATATCGCGCAAGAGTTGGGATTTCAACGAAAATATGCCTTGCCATTCGGCTCTTTTGAATATGAAGGCAGACACGTTTTCGCTGATATTTCTGCTCATCATCAAGAAGCAGTCCTATTTGAAAAAGTGCTCGAAAACCCGTCGTGAAAACGATAATTTCACTGGTTAGAAACCAATCACCCAATCACCGGATACGAAAGGTGATTGGGTGATTGGGTCTTGGTCATTACAACTACGCCGCCTCGAAATAGCCCTTCAAGCGCTGCAACCCCACCTCGATATCCGCCACAGAAATGCCCGAATAGGCCAGCCGAATGAAGTTGTTTTCCTTGCCCGGCTGCGGACGGCCAAAGTGTTTGCGCGTGCAGAAGGAGACATCCACCGCCTCTAGCGCGCCGCGCATCAGGTCATTGATGTCGGTCAGCCCTTTGCGTTCCATCACTTTAGAGACATTCGGGAAGAGATAGAAAGTGCTCTCCGGTGCGGCGATGGAGATACCGTCAATGGCATTTAGCCCAGCCACAGCAGCGTCGCGACGCGCGCGCAGGGTCGCCACAATCGCGTCCGGCCCACTCGTGTCGCCGGGGATGGCATCCACTAGCGCGTGTTGAATGAAGTGGGTGGTGCAGGACTCGGCGTTGGTGTTCAGTTTGTTGAAAACGTCAATGACCTCCTTTGGCCCAATCGCCGCGCCCAGCCGCCAGCCGGTCATGGCGAAACGCTTGGAGCAGGTGTAGAGAATCGCCGTGCGCTCCTGCATCCCCGGCAGGTTGACGATACAGAGCGGCTCACCGCCGTAGCGCATTTCGTAGTAGGCGTCGTCGCTCAATACCCACAGATCGTTGGCAATCGCCAGCTCGGCCACCGCTTCCATCTCCTGGCGGGTGGACTGCGCGCCCAGCGGGTTCTGGTAGTTGTTGTAGAAGATCGCCACTGTGCGCGGGGTGACGCTGGCTGCGAGTGCGTCCAAATCCAGGGCAAAGCCGCTGGGCGTCTCCACATAGCCGTAGGGGACGGCCACCCCGCCCTGGTACTCGATCTGCGATTCGTAGATGGGGTAGCCGGGGTTCATCACGGCGGAGACGAATTTGCCGATCACCGGTTTGCCGCCCGGCTGTACGGAGACATTCTCAGCGCTGTAACGCACGCCGCGTTTGCTGCCCACGTCCGCGGCCAGCGCGGTGCGCAGGGGGGAATCCCCGCGCCCGCACAATAGCCGGTGTGACCGTCGGCGATGGCCTTTGCCGTGGCTTCCACGATATTGGCCGGGGTGGGCAGATTGATGTCGCCAAGATGCAGGGGGTAGACTTTGTGACCTGCGGCGGCCCAGGCCGCGGGCGCGGCGAGAATCTCGGCTGTCTGGCTGTCGAACTGTCGCTGCCAATCTGAAATGGAATCCGTAAGGAAGAATGCGGAGAGGAGGAGACAAAGCGTAAGCAAAGCCACAATCCGAATCGAAATCCAGAGCAGCGGACGCGGCGCTGTTTTCAAGATGACATACCTTTCGGCATCCCCGGATATCTCGATCAGCCACAGCGCCGACGCTCCACGCGTCTACCCCGCCCGTCACAGATGGGCTACGGGCAGCCATCGGAATCTGCTGACAATCGATTTTGGAGAGAGAAAATTAAAGCTGATTGGCAAGATGAGAGATGGTAATACGGGTAGATCAAAATGGTAAATTGTACTTTCGGCGGCCAGCAGTTCCAAATATAGAACGCGGATAACGCGGATCGAGCGGATTTTTGCGGATGTAACGGCGCAGATTTTTGCTTTTATCCGCGTTGATCAGCCTAATCAGCGTCATTCGCGTTCTATTCCTGTCAAATTTAGAATTGCGGTTCGGCGGCGGGTAAGGGATGCGTCCAGACACAAAAAGGGAGTGAACAGCATCGGCTGTCCACTCCCTTTCCCAGAAGTTCGACTTTTCGGAAAAAGTCGAACTTCTGACAATCGGTCAAACTCTCAACCAATCACCTGTCTATTCGCCGCCCTCCACCAACTCCACACTAATCGGCTGATAGTCAGCGCCGGTCATATCGCCTTCCAACAGTTCGAGAGCCTTCATCGCCAGGTCACTGCGGAACGCGCCCTCGCTGGGAGCCTCCGGGATGATGCCGCTCTCGACAGAGACGGCCACCGTCTGATCCCACAGTGCCTGATCCATCACGCCGATCCCCGCGGGCGAGGGCCAGATCAGCTTGTTGATTTCATTCAACTGCCAGGTCATGTGGCTTTGGCCGAGCGTCGGACCGTTGTCCAGCACCACCTGTACACAGGCGTCGATCTCGTCCCGGCACCACTGCCATCCCTGGAAGCTGGCCGCCAGGAAGCGTACCGCCACATCTTCGTGGCCGGCTTCGGCCAGCCAGGATTCCCGAGCAAAGACGTGATCCTGCAACATCGCCGTGCCCACGTCGTTGAAGTCGATGACCGTCAGGTCTGCGGGCGTGTAGAGCGCGCCGGTGGCCGGGTTGATGGCTTCCAACACCTGGGCGTATTCGTTGTAGGTCATCGCCTGGGCCGCGTCCAGCTCCCGGTTGAGCAGGGCCAGCATATCAAAGCTCTGCTGAATGACCGTCACATCAGCCGCATTGTTGGGGTCGATGCCCTCGCCGCGCATGGCGGCAAAGAGTTCGTGCTCGTTGCCGAAGCCCCAGGTGCCCACCTTCTTGCCCTTCATATCGGCAATAGAGGCCACCGGCGCATCAGCCCAGGAGACCATCAGCGTACCGCTGCGCTGGAAGACCTGGCCGATGTTGACCAGATCGGCCCCTTCCGAGCGGGAGGCCAGCATTTTGGGAACCCAGGCCAGCCCGAACTCAGCTTGACCGGAAGCGACCACCTGCTGGGGCACAATGTCCACTGCGCCTTCCAGAATCGTCACATCCAAGCACTGCTCTGCGTAGAAGCCCTGATCCACCGCGGCAAAATAGCCGGCGAACTGGGATTGGGTGACCCACTGCAATTGAAGTTTGACGGGGGTCATCTCGGCGCAGCCCTCCTCGGCCGGGGCGGCGGTAGGTTCGGCGGCGGGCGCGGCGGTCGGCGCTGCTTCCGCAACCGGGGCTGCCGGGGCCGCGGCGGGCGCTGCCGGCGCAACACAGGCGGCCAGAACTACAACCAGCAGAGCCAACAGAACAAACAGAAAACGATTTTTCATACTTCTCTCCTTTGGGAATGATAGGAAACGGGGACTGGGGACCGGAGACTGGGGACAGGGAAGGAAAATCGCCTAATTCCCAGTCCCCAATCTCCAGTCCCCAATCGCTAACTGCGAAACGACGAATGCCAGGGCATCGCCAGCCGCTCGGCCAGAAGGATGAGCAGATAGAGGACGATACCCATTGTGCAGGCGCTGAAGATGGCGGCCCAGGCCGAAGCAAAGCGAAAGAGTGCGGCTTCCTGGGTGATGAAAACGCCCAGGGCGATACGGGGGCCGCCGAAATACTCCCCTACAATTGCGCCGATCATCGCCAGCGCGCCGGCCACCTTCAGCCCGCTGAAAAGATAGGGCAGAGCGGTGGGGATGCGGGCTTTGAGAAGGATAGCAAATTCGCTGGCCGCATAGGAACGCATCAATTCCAGGCTGCGGGGGGGCACAGAGACCAGCCCGCGCACAGTATTGATCATCAGCGGGAAGAAGACCATCACCGCCACAATCGCCATTTTGGAAAAGGGATTGTCGATGCCAAACCAATTGTTGAAAATCGGTGCAAAGGCAATAATCGGCATAGAATTGGCGGCGATGGCAAAGGGGAGCAGGGCCTCCCGCGTGGCTGTCCAACGGGCCGTGGCCAACGCCACCAGCACACCCGCAATCCCCCCCAACGCCAGCCCGCCCAACGCTTCTTTCAGTGTAAACCAACTGGCCTGCAAAATCGGCGTCAGATTCACGCCGCGAGTCACCAGCACGCGACGACTGCCCTGGCGGAATTCGGCGATGCTGGCTTCTTCCAGCGGGGCCAATACCTGCGGAGAGATACCGGCTGGCAGGTCCACCACCAGCCGGTTGACCCGCAGCAGCGCGGCGGCTTCGTTGTCGGCCAGGACGGCAGGGTCAGCACTGTCAATGCGCACCACCCGCACCAGATTGGAGAGGATGGCGGATGGCTTGGGCAGCAAGAATTGTTCGATACGCAGAACCGTGACCAGCCCTTCCCAGGCCAGGAGGATGACGACCAGAATCACAATCGGCGCGACAATCTGCTGGCTGCGCTCACTCATTTCGGCTGCCGCCCTTCAACAGGCCGTCGGATTGAGTCTATCGAAATCTCAGGACGCCGTTCGCTGTCGCGCAGCGCCTCGCGCACTTGGGTCTCCAGCTCGAAGAAGCGCACATTTTCACGCGTCTCCACGCTGCGCGGCTGGGGCAGATCGATGGCAATGTCCCGCGTAATGCGTCCGGGCCGGGCCGACATCACAATTACCCGTGTGGAGAGAAAGACGGCTTCGGTGATGCTGTGGGTGACGAAGACGACAGTCGTGTTGGTCTTGCGCCAGATTTCCAGCAGTTCCAGGTTGAGCCGCTCGCGGGTCATCTCGTCCAGCGCGCCAAAGGGTTCGTCCATCAGCAAAATCGACGGCTCGAAGGCCAGGGCGCGGGCGATGGCCACCCGCTGCTGCATCCCGCCGGAGAGCTGCCAGGGGAAGTGACCGGCAAAGTCGGAGAGTTCGACCAGCGCCAGCATCTCCCGTGTGCGCTGCTCTTTCTTCTCTTTGGAATAGTTCATCAGTTCCAGAGGAAGCTGGACATTCTTCGCCACTGTGCGCCAGTCGTAGAGGGTGGCGGCCTGGAAGACCATCCCATACTCCCTGTCCAACCGGGCCTGGCGGGCATTCTTGCCATTGACCTGAACTTTGCCTGTAGAGGGCGCGATCAGATCGCCGATCACCCGCAGGAGGGTGGACTTGCCGCAGCCCGATGGCCCGATGAGAGAGACAAATTCGTTGCGGCCGATGGACAGATCGATATTCTTCAGCGCATGGACCTGATTGGTCGTGCCGTCGCCAAAAGTTTTGTCAACGTTTTCGAGCAGGACTACCGGTTCGGTCATGGCTGCACACTGATTGTGGAGAGTAACGGCAGGTAACTATTTGGCGTACTTTTCAGGACAGAGGGGGTCTGCTGGGCTGGAATCTTACCAGAGTTCGGGGCTGAGCGCAAGCTACAGAGGCAGATTCTTCGGGATCATTAGCTCGCAAATGAGGGAAAACTGTACTGGTCAATCTGATGGTGGAATCGAAACCTGTCCGACTGCAAGTCGAACCTGCGGATTTCACTCGGACTTCGTAGGTCACGCTTGCAGCGTGACGATCATCGGACGTTCCACTATCGCCTTGACCAATACACAAATGATGTACTGATCAGGCAGATGTTGAAATCTAACGCAGAGACGGGGAGACGCAAGAGACGCAGAGAGCAGGTTTGTCACTTTGCGCCTTTGCCTCTTTGCATTGAATTTCAGCAGTTCAAGTTGTCGTTGATCAGTACAGATTGCGCAAATTCTTATCCGTGTTCAGCAGTGGCTATTTTCAGGGTAGGCGACACGACCGGTTGACATCGATAACGATGAAAATGCCGGTCGGACTACCAGTCCGACCTACGCTGGCTATTTTCAGAACAGTTCTCCATGCGACGAGTTGCGCCACGGAGAATGAAAAGCAGAACGTAGATTTCGCAAAAACCACAGCTTTACGCAGATTTTTTATCCGCGCTAATCAGCTCAATCCGCGTCGTCCGCGTTCTATTTTTCAGAACAGGCACGGATAACGAAAGCTGATTCACCCATCGGCAAGCCGATGTTCCATTCTGCCCGCGGTGATCACCTTACGCGCAGCCAGGATTACCGGCATATCAATCATCTTGCCATCCAAGGCGAAGACACCTGTGCCAGCGGCCTGCTGGGCGTCAAAGGCTTCGATCAGTCGCTGGGCTTGCGCCAATTCCTCCGCCGTTGGGGAAAAGGCCCGATTGATTATCTCCACCTGGCGTGGGTGGATCGCCAGTTTGCCGGAGAAGCCCATCCCCCGGGCCAGATGGCACTCCGCGGCCAGCCCGTGGCTGTCGGCCAGTTCCAGAAAAACCGTGTCGATGGCGGGCAGGCCATAGGCCGCGGCGGCGATGATCACCGCGCCCCGGGCATAGAAGATCTCCCAGCCCTCGCGTGTGCGCCGTGCGCCCATATCCCCGGCCAGGTCTTCCGCGCCAAAGAGGAGCGCAGCCAAGCGGCTGTCGGCTCCGGCGATTTCGGCTGCCTTGAGAACACCCATCGCCGTCTCAACTTGGGCCAGCAGCCGGATGTTGCCAACGGTCAACCCCCTGGCCCTTTCCAGTTCGGCCAGTCGCGCCGAAACAGTCTGCACCTGCTCGGCTGATTCCACTTTGGGCAATACGTAACCATCAGGCCCCGCATCGATTGTCTGGGCCAGGTCCTCTTCCCACAGGTCTGTGCTGACCGGGTTCATGCGGATCAGCCGCTCGGATGCGCCAAAATCAAGGCGGGCAAAGCAGGCGGCCACAGTCTCCCGGGCCGCCTGCTTCTGGTTGAATGCCACCGCATCTTCCAGATCAGCGATGATGGAATCCGCACCCAGCGTAGTGGCTTTCTCGATTTTGCGTGGGCTGTCGCCGGGCATAAAGAGCAACGAACGGCGAATGGAGAGTGGCTGGGAATTCAGCATTCGGGTTTAGTATCCAATCCCTTTTAGGAATTCAAGCATCCCCGCGCTGCGCTTGGCCTCGCTGATGGGGTCGTCGCCGGGCAAGGGCTGACCAGGGCAGGCAGTGACCCAACGATCAAAGCCGATGTCGTCCAGGGCGTCTTTGATGGCGACAAAATCAATGTCCTTGCCCAGCCCCACCTGTGTCCAAATCGGATCGTAGAAGCCATCTTCCCGGCGGCTGGTGCTGGCCCAATCCTGCAAATGGACGTAATTAAGTTGGCTGGCAAAGTCTTTGAGCGAATCCGCCGGATCGTAGCCCCACAACTGGGCATGGGAAACGTCGATGCAGAGTTTGGCTCTCTGCAAATTCGCCATATAGAGCCTCCAGTGTTCGATGGAGTCCACCAGCAGATTGGTGTGGATGTGGTAGCTCAACTCCAGCCCCATCTGCCCCGCATACTCGGCCCACATCTCCGCGCCCTCGGCTGCGGCTTTCACATCGTCGTCGGTCACGGCCCGGCCTTCGGGTTTGTGGCCGTTCATATACATAAAGGCGTCGCAGCCCACCTCCGCGGCAAATTCCATGCGCCGTTTGTTGCTCTCGATGTTCTCAGGGTCCCGGCTGTCGGGCGTGCCACTGGCAGTGAGGACGGCCAAGGGCATCCCGGTGTTGTCGCAGATCCGTTTGATGCGGCCCGGTGTGCCCATCCAATCCAGGGGCAGGCGACCTTCCCAACCGTCCCAGCCTACGGCGGCCAGAGTTTCCAGACCAGCTTCCAGGTCCGGATTCTTCCAACGCAGTGTGCAGTAGCCCAGTTTGTAGCTCATTTATTTCCTCCGTGGGGAATTGGGGATTGATTAGCAGGGATATTATAGAATGGGTGGAAGATGAGGACAAGTGATGGAAAAGGGATATCCATTCTCTGAATGGAGCTTGCGCTACACGAGCCGACCAACAGAGCAAAATACAAAAATGCCCCGACTATTCGTCGAGGCATCCTGTTTTTCTGATTTTTCATTCTCAGCAGACCCCACACGCTCAAGCCGGGTCAAGGCTACTGATAACTGATAACTGGCAACCGCCGACCGCAGATCGGCGACCGCCGCCTACTGCCAGGTATACTGCCCTTTGCCTTCTTGGGGGATGGCATCAAACTTTGTCATCCCGCTGCCTTTGGCGGCTTTCAACCCGGCCCGGGTCACGATCTCCTGGGCCAGTTGGCTGTTGTAGGGCATATCTTCCCGCACCATCTGGGTCGTGCCTTCAGGGATAAAAATAATCTGCAAACCGGCATCCTCTGCGGTGGCCTCTGGCCGTTCCACAACCACATTCAGCCGCTTGATAAATGCCCAGCCCATGGAACGCCCGAAGTTCCAGAAGCGCAACGGACTGCGCACAATCAGCGCGTCGTCGGTCACTTGGTAGGTGGTGGACATATCGATCAAATGTCCATAGAAAAGCAGGCCGCCCCAGATGATAAAGGTCCAGGCCATCGCTTCGACAAAAAAGACCCGGTTCATTCCCATGGAAAAAGTGAGGACACCGCCTACCATCACGGCCACCGCCGCGCCCATGGATTTGGGTTTGCCTTTGAAAATCAGCCCTGAATCGTTTGCTTGTGCTTCGATCATCTCTGTCATTTGGACCTCGTCGCTCCGTCACGGATTGTGAAAAATATCCCGTTCTATCGGCAATACCTTCGCCAAGTTGATGAAAAAACGGAGCCAAGAAGTAAGATAGATTAGCAACGGACAAGTTGGTTACTCTATCTCTACTCAAAGGCTCCTCATGGACATTATTGCGCTACTTCAGGTATTGAGTCAATGTTTGGATCAGGT
>CAMDQF010000186.1 GCA_945905745.1 Litorilinea aerophila | reverse complement strand
TAGTTGGTGGCAAGAGCGGTGGGGGTACACCCGGCTCCATCCCGAACCCGGCAGTTAAGGCCACCAGCGTCGATGGTAGTGCAGGGGCGACCCTGTGTGAGAGTAGACCGCCGCCAACTATTCCCTTCTCTTTTCTTTTTAACCGAAATTGTCTATATGTTGATTTTTTGACAGACTTCCATCGCCAAGCGGGAAGTCTTTTTTGTTTTCACAACCTCTATGCTGCGCTTAACAATAATTGTCGTCTCCTATAATGTAGCCCCGTTGCTGCGAAATTGTCTACATTCGATCCTGGCGGCTGCATCTTCCAGCGCCGATTGGCTGGCTGTGGATGTGGTGGTGGTAGATAATGCCAGCCCAGACAAGAGCGCGGCAATGGTGGCAGCGGAGTTTCCAAATGTCCGTCTGCTTGCGTCTGAGACAAATCTGGGCTTCACCGGTGGCAACAATCTGGCCTTGCATACTTCGGGCTTTTCCACCCAAAGTGTAGATTTCCCCCAATCCCCGATCCCCGATTTTGTTCTCCTTCTCAACCCGGACACACTCTTAAAGGCCGACGCACTAGGGCAAATGGTCGCTTTTTTGCGCGACAATCCGCAAGTGGGCGCGGTGGGTGGCCATCTTTTCTACGGGGATGGCTCTTTTCAACACGCAGCGTTCCACTTTCCGGGGTTGGCCCAGGTGGCCCTGGATCTGCTGCCCCTGGCTGAGCTGCCGGGGATTCGCCGTTTTTTGCCCACTCTTCTGGACAGTCCATTCAATGGACGCTACTCCGCCGCTCTTTGGCAGGGGACGAACGCGTTTTCTGTGGATTTTGTGCTGGGTGCGGCGCTGATGGTGCGCGGGGAGGCCATCCGCCAGGTAGGGGTGCTGGACGACGGCTATTTTATGTATTGCGAGGAGATGGATTGGTGTCTGCGTTTGCAAGAAGCGGGTTGGCCGGTCTATGCCCTGCCCACTGCTCACATTACCCATCTGGAAGGGCAGAGCAGCCGACAGGTGCGCTGGGATGCCTTTGAACGTTTGTGGCGCAGTCGGTTTCGGTTTTATCAGAAGCAGCGTGTACACTATTCCAGTGGGTTTTTGCTCCGCCTGCGTCTGTTGGTGCGGATCGGTGTGTGGATGCGTTCGGCTTTGGCCAGGCGCAGATTTGCCCAGGGCAGGCTTTCCGGTCAGCTTCTGGAACGAGAACTTGCGGCCTATCGGGCCATTCGGCGGCTTTGAGCGATGAAACCCCAACCTGCGGCAGCGACGCCTAAATCCACTCTTTCCTCTGCTTTGCCTATCTCTCCGTCTATGGGCTATGGTTGGTTCCTGGCTATGGTCGCCACCGTCGCCTTTAGTCTGGCCACGCCCGTTGCCCGTTCTCTGCTCGTGGGTGGGGCCGATCCCGCTGGTCTGGTCACCATTCGGCTGATGATGGCGGTCACATTTCATGGATTGGCCATCGGTCTGACTGCGCCCGGCCTCTTTCGCCTGGATCGGCGTATGATCGGAATTAGTTTTCCTGCCGGCGTCGTCAATGGTCTGGGAATGCTCCTCTACTTTTTCGGTCTCGCCCGGTTAAGTGCTTCGATCACGGCGATGCTGCTCTCGATGAGTCCAATCGTTGTGTTGAGTCTGCTTGTGCTGCGCGGGGAGAAACTGACCTATCGCCATGCCATACGGATGGGATTGGCCCTGCTGGGTGTCTATCTGGTTATCGGACCCGGCGGTGCTATCGATATGGGCGGCGTTGGGCTGATTTTGCTCTCTGTATTGGCATTTTCCAGCCATATGGCGCTTCTTCAATGGTATCTGCGCAGTTTGGATCCCCGAGTGGTGACATTTTATGTGACGGCGGGAATGTTGCTGGCAGTGGGTGCGTATTGGCTGGCAATTGGTGCGCCCTGGCAGCCCTTGGACACGACAGGCTGGATCGGGCTGGTCACGCTGGCTCTGGTCAGCACCTTTTTGGCCCGGCTGGCCATGTATGCAGCCGTCACTTATATCGGCAGCGGCCAGATGTCTCTGCTCACACCCCTTGAGATTTTGCTGACGGTGATCTGGTCGGTCCTTTTTCTGGGTGAACGGCTTGCCTGGGCACACATCGCAGGCGGCGTCCTGATTCTTGCCAGTGCGCTGCTCGCCATCCAGCGTTTGAATCTCACTTGGCGACGCCCCCGTTGGCGTACCTGGTTCCGTGTTTAACCGGTGGTGCAATGACGAGACTGACCGCGGTGATTCTGACCCGCAACGAAGTCAAACATATCAGCGCCTGTATTGCCACACTGCTGCCCTGGTGTGATGCGGTGGTCGTCTGGGATTCGGGCAGCACCGACGCCACCTGCGATCTTGCCCATCTGGCCGGAGCACTGGTGGTGCAGCGCCCTTTTGACGATTATGCCCACCAACGCCAGGCCGCGCTGGATGTGATTGCCAGCGAGTGGATACTCTTCGTCGATGCCGACGAGCGCGCCACACCTGCTCTCGCTGATGAAGTATTGGGGGTGATTGAGCGTTCGGACAAGGCCGGTTATTGGATTCCCCGGCGCAATTTTATTGTGGGCCACGAAACGCGTGGCGGTGGCTTTTCGCCAGACTATCAGCTACGACTGCTGCGGCGGGAGCAGGCCCACTACGATTTGGCCCGGGAAGTACACGAAATTGTCCAGTTGGAGGGTGCAGAAGGCTATTTAAGCCAACCGCTGATCCATCTGAACTATGACAAGTGGTCCCAGTTTCACCGCAAGCAGAAACTCTATGCGCGTTATGAAGCGCGTATGTTGGCCCAGCGAGGCGTTCATCCCCGCCCCCACAATTTTGTTTTGCAGCCATTGCGCGAATTCCGTCGCCGCTTTATCACATTGGCTGGCTGGCGGGATGGTATGCATGGGCTGTGGCTTGCTCTTCTATTGGCCTGGTATTATGGCTTTGTTCCCTATTGGCACCTATTGGATGGCGATGAGAGTGTTTGATCATCCGTTTCTTTGGAGGAATTTCTGTGCCCCGTAAATCTACACCCATTCGCGCAAAGAAAGTAACCGAGTCCGCTAAACTCCCCCATTGGGATATGAGTGTCATCTTTCCCAGTCTGGATTCCCCGGACTTTTCCCTGGGCTTTGAGCGGGCCATTGCCCAGGTGGATGCGTTGCAGGCGCTCTTTGATGCCCATGACATTGGCAATCCTGGGGTGGACGTACACTTCAGCCAGGAGACAGTCGGAATTTTTGAAGCCGTGTTGGTACAGATCAACGAAACGATGGACGGGATAACTGAGATTGGCTCTTATGTCAGTTCGTTTATCACCACCGATTCGCGCAACGATCTGGCCCAATCCGTCATGAGCCGGATTCAACTACAGGGTGTGCGCCTCTCCAAACTGGGGACACGTCTGACCGCGTGGCTGGGGCAACTGCCTGCCGAGGAATTGAAGGCTCAGTCTGCTGTGGCTGCGGATCACGCCTACGCATTGGAAAAGGCTCATCTGCAAGCCCAGCATCTGTTGGCCCGGGAGACAGAGGATCTGGTGGCCGAGCTATCCCCCAGTGGCGGGGATGGTTGGGCCAAACTCTATGGCAATTATACTTCGCAACTGATGGTTACCCTGGAATTGAACGGTCAACCGACCGAACTGCCTATGAGCAGTGTGCGCAATCTGGCCTATCATTCCGAGCCGGCAGTGCGTCGCCAAGCCTACGAGGCCGAACTGAAAGCTTGGCGCAGCGCATCTGTCCCCCTGGCCGCCGCCCTCAACAGCATCAAAGGCGAAGTAAATACCCTTGTCCGTCATCGGCGCTGGGATTCCGCTTTGCAGACAACTCTGGTTCAGAACAATATGGATCGGGAGTCGTTGGAAGCGATGATGTCGGCCGCCCACGATGCCTTCCCTGATTTCCGTCGTTACTTTCGCGCCAAGGCCAGGTTGTTGGGCAATGAACGATTGCCCTGGTTTGATATCTTTGCCCCAATTGGCAGTGGAAAGGGCGAGGAGAGTTGGTCCTATTCCGAGGCCACCGACTTTATCGCCCAGCAATTTGCCACCTTTTCTCCAAAGATGCGTGATTTGGCTGAGCGCTCCTTTCGGGAGAACTGGATCGATGCCGAGCCGCGGCCAGGCAAGCGGGATGGGGCCTTCTGTATGCGGCTGCGCAAGGACGAGTCCCGCATTCTGATGAATTTCAAAGAGACATTCAACTCGGTCAGCACTTTGGCCCACGAACTGGGCCACGCCTACCACAACCTGAATTTGGCTGGGCGCACAGCTACCCAACGCGTGACCCCCATGACCCTGGCCGAGACGGCAAGCATCTTCTGCGAGACGGTTGTGACCAAAGGCGCGCTGGCCGAAAGAGGAGCGGATGAACAATTCGCCATTCTGGAAGCCTCGTTGCAGAGTGCCGGACAGGTGGTGGTGGATATTACATCCCGTTTTCTCTTTGAGAACGCGCTCTTTGCCCAGCGCCAGGAACGGGAGCTTTCCACCGATGAGCTGTGTGGCCTGATGCTGGATGCCCAGGAGAAAACCTACGGTGATGCCCTGGAACCGGACTTGCGCCATCCCTTTATGTGGGCGGCTAAATCCCATTACTACAGCACAGGACGCTCCTTTTACAACTACCCTTATATGTTCGGCCAACTTTTCGCGCTGGGACTCTACGCCCGCTATCAGGCCGATCCGAACGGCTTCCGCTCTGCCTATGACGATCTGCTTTCATCCACCGGCCTGGCGGACGCCGCAAATCTGGCCAACCGCTTTGAGATTGACATCCGCACCCCGGCCTTTTGGCGGAGCAGCCTGGATGTAATCCGGGCAGACATCGATCGATTCGAGGAATTGGCAAGCGTTCAGCCTGCTCGTTGAGATGTAGATTCGACAAGACGGGCAGGTGACAAGATGACCAGCCCGCATTTCGATTCGGCCCGAGGTGCAGGCATATGTTGTCGAAGCCACGCGGGAGAAAGGCTGGGCGATTCTCTGCGTCAGTGTGCGCGCCCGAAGCGCCTTGTCCACGTCTGAGGGTAGCGGTAAACTACTGAAACGCTTGCCGATGCGCGTTGCGCACGGCGTCATCTTCCAATTTGGCGTAGATACGGGTTGTATTGGGGTTGGAATGGCCCAGCGCTGTCTGGGTGACAGCCAGGTCCCGTGTGGTCTGATAGATGCGGGTGGCGAAATAGTGGCGCAGGGCGTGGGGGGTGATGCCTTTGGCGGCCAGATCGGCCCGCTCCGCCAGTTTGCGTATGGTGTTTTGCACGCTCTCCGGGGTGAGGGAGAGTACCTGATCCCCGGCTCTGCGGTCGTGGCGGGCAAAGACGGGCAATTCGGCAATCGGCCGCCCACTCCCACCGTCGTAGACCTGACGTTCGAGCAGATAGCGGCGCATGGCACTCCAGGCCCGCTCGTCAAAATAGACTTTGCGTACCTTTCCCCGCTTGCCCACCACCCAGGCCGCCCGCTCCTCTTCGTCTAGCTGTTTCCGGTTAATCTTCACCAATTCTCCAACCCGCAGCCCAGTGCAGCGCAGAACCTCCACCATCGCAATATCCCGAAGTTTCGCCAATAGTTCTCTGGGGTCGTTCTCCCGGCGCAGGGGAGTCTCGCGGGCGGCGTCGATCAAAGCTTCCATCTCCTCTGCCCGGGGCGGATGGGGCAACAGGTCCGGCGGGCGCTGATTGCGACGCACCCGTTTCACGCCGTCGTGAAAGCGGGCCAACTCTTGGGGCGTAAAGGGCAGCCATCCCCGCACCTGCAAAAAACTGACCCACCCGACCAGCCCGGCCAGATAGGTATGCAGAGAGCGCTGGCCGATCTTCGCATCATCCAGCAGCCAGGTGGCAAAGCTGAGCATCCGATCCACATCCAGCCGCTCGATTTCGCTGCTGTCGGGTGGGATGCGCTTTTCGTTCAGATATTCCTGGAAACGATTCATAGCCGTGCGATAGGTGCGCCGGGTAAAGGTGCTGCCCGTGGCCGCGTCGTCCAGATAGCGTTCGATGGTGTCGGAGATGAGCATTTGGATTGGGGATTGGGTATTTGGGTATTAGAGATCGGGTATTGGGTGTTGGCACCCTAATACCCAATCTCTATAGTTGACTGGAGTCAGTATACCATACAAACCGAATCAGTGATCCCCGTAATTTTTCTCACCAGCGGTGATAGGGATGGCGAGGCGGTTGCCCGCGGGGGGCAGTGGGCAGGTGGCGAATGGGGTGAAGGCACAGGGCGGGTTGTAGGCCCGATTGAAGTCGATGGCTGTCTTGCCACTTGCATCGGGCGCGGATACCGTCAAAAAGCGTCCGCTGCCGTATGTTTCGTGGCCGCTGGTTGTGTCGGCGAAGATCAGGGAAAGCGGCTTGTCTGGCTGGCCCAGGGCGACGAGACGCTGTTCCGTGCCGTTGAGTGAGAAGTGCAGAATCCCTGGTGAAGGGGTCTGGTTGACCGATCCCTGAATGGTGGGGACAGGAATTGACATCGGCGTTGGATGGGCCACCAGCCGGGCATTCACCCGCCAGGCCGGATCCATCGGGAAGTATTCCACCCCATGAAATGCGGCCAGGGCGGGATGTGCCCGATCCCGCAGCCGAACGACCCAGCGCTCATCTCGTCGGATAATAAACCAGCGCAGTGAACCACAGGCCAGCACCGGGCCATCCATCTCCCCATCGGTCAGGGCCATTTGTGAGATTGGCACTCCTTCGTGGGTGACATCCACACCGGGCGCGATCACAACCTCCACCCGGTCGTCGCTGACAATAAACTCACCCAGGTGGGGCGTAGACAGGCCGGGGAATTGAATGTCGTTTGACCCATCTCCCCCAAAGCTGTTCCGTCCCGGTTCCAACCAGAAGAGACCGGCCAGAGTGAGCCAGCCGTCCGGGTTACGCAGTTCTGCGTCCCGTTTTGCCTGCCATGCGGCAATTTCCTGCACGTATTCAGTCATTAATGTACACCAGAGATTGGGGGGCGGAGGTTGGGGACTGGAGATTGGAGACTGGATTGTCCCAATCCCCAGTCTCCAATCCCCGATCCCAACTCTTCAATCACTTCGAACTGACTTTTGCATTGTACAGCACGTAATTGGCTGTACCAAACTCGCCAGCAATCTTGACCTCTTTGCCAATTAGGGCGCTGAAATCTCCAGACACGGCTTCGTCCGACGGGCCAGCGCTGACCAGCAGATAGCGCCCTTTGCTCTCCTGATATAGATAAGCTCCGTGGCCGTTGGCCTCGGGCGGCAATGCGGGTGCGATGTCAGTCATCAGGCCGGTACGGGTCACTTTGCCGTTGTTTTTCTCTACATTCGCTACGGCCGCATTGACAATCCGCTGACCCTCTACCTCGCCCTGAACAGTCATCCACTGCCCAATCAGAGCAGCGTCGATATCGCCAAAGAGTTGATAGCGGGTCTCGTTGACCGGCTCCAGAAGCACATCTTTTCGTTCCAATACACCAAAAATCTTCTTCGTCATTCTTGACATTCTCCTGCAGATCGCAATCTTGCACACACAATAGTTGTCTGCATACCTGAAATCGACTTACCGAAACCGGTTGCATTACAGTCAAACGACTGGCAGTATAGCAGAATTCCGGTCATTTACCAATTTTGACCTCTTTTTGACTGATGAGTATGGGCCGGCACAGAAGATGCCGCAGGAGATGCGCGACTTCACCGACCGCCCGGTGTTCTTTTTTCTAGGAAATTGGGCATACCCTGTGTGCTTCCCCCATACGCGAACCGAAAGAATGGACAATAATGACAAATTCTGATCATCACCTATACACTGCCCGCACCAATGGCAATGGACACACCTATAGCCCTCCCCGTGTGGTGATCACGGGCGTGGGTGGTATCACACCTTTGGGGCTGGATATTGCGAGTACCTGGGACAATCTGCTGGCAGGCGTTTCGGGCATCAACACTGTAACCAAATTTGATACTAGTGAATTGCGCACTACTTTTGGTGGTGATCTGAAAAATTTCGATGCTTCCAATTATCTCGACCGCAAAGAGGCGCGCCGGCTGGATCCCTATATTCAGTACGCGCTGATAGCAACCCAACAGGCCCTTGCCGATTCAGCCATTGACCTGCGCCAGACCGAACCTCATCTGATAGGGGTAATCATTGCCAGCGGCGTCGGCGGTATTCAGTCTCTGGTGGAGAATGTGAACCTGATCCAGGGGAAAAGCCTGCGCCGGATCAGTCCCTTTCTGGTCCCCAATATGCTGGTTGACAGCGCAGCTGGGCGGGTCGCCATCGAATATGGGCTGCACGGCCCCAACTTTGCGGTGGTCAATGCTTGTGCCAGTGGCACAGCGTCTACGGGTGAGGCATTTGAATTGATCCGCCGGGGCGACGCCGATGTGATGATTGTAGGCGGAGCCGAGGCCGGTCTGATGCCGATCACAATGGCCGGGTTCGATGTAATGGGCGCACTGAGCCAGCGCAACGACGATCCCTCGGCCGCCTGCCGTCCCTTTGATGTGGATCGGGATGGTTTTGTGATGAGCGAAGGCGCGGCCATTATGGTTATGGAAAGCCTGGACCACGCACTGGCCCGGGGTGCCCGTATCTACGCCGAAGTGATCGGCTATGGCAACAGCGCCGACGCCTTTCACATGGCCGCTCCCCACAGCGAGGGACGCGGTGCGCGGGATGCCATGCGTATGGCCCTGCGCAAAGCAGCTGCCTATGGGGTTCAACCCCAGGAGGTGGACTACATCAACGCCCATGGCACATCTACCCAACTGAACGATCCGGGCGAGACGCTGGCCATCAAGCAGGTTTTTGGCGAGCACGCCTATAACACCCGTATCAGCAGCACAAAGAGTATGCTGGGCCATCTCCTTGGTGCAGCCGGGGCCATCGAGGCGATTATTTGTGCCAAAACCATCGAGACCGGCTACATCGCCCCCACCATCAATCTAATCAATCCAGACCCGGCCTGTGATCTGAATTACACCCCCAATGTAGCTGTCCAGGCCGATGTGAAGGTGACACTGAGCAATAGTTTTGGTTTCGGTGGTCACAACGCGTGTGTGATGCTGCGAAAGTATGAGGGGGAGACCCAATGAGCGAACAACAGAGCCAACCGTCCAATATGAACACCAGTGGCGCGACTGTCAATGGTCATAGCAACGGGAGCAATGGCAACGGAGTGCAGGCAGTCTCACAGGCTTCGCCACAGCCGATCAACCCATTTGCACCCCGGTACGCCCAGATCGTCGGCTGGGGCTACCACGTGCCGGAGAAGGTGATTACCAATTTTGACCTGGAGAAAATTGTCGATACCCAGGACGAGTGGATTCGGACACGGACTGGTATTGAAGAGCGCCACGTGGTCGCTTCTCCCAGTGAAACTTCTGCCACTTTGGGCATCCAGGCTGCCAAAGCGGCATTGGAAGTGGCCGACATCCACCCCAGCAAAGTGGACCTGATCATCTGTGCCACCAGTTCTCCGGAGCATATTGTCCCCTCCACAGCCAGTATCATCCAGGACGGCTTGGGCGCGACGAATGCCGGCGCGTTTGATCTGAGCGCGGCCTGCTCCGGCTTTGTCTATGCCCTGAGTATGGCCCGAGGCCACATCCTGGCCGGCGACGCCGAATATGTGTTGGTGATCGGCGCTGAGACACTGAGCCGGATTGTGGACTGGACCGACCGGGCGACCTGTGTCCTCTTTGGTGACGGCGCGGGGGCTGTGTTGGTCGCAGCCAGCGATGTGCCGGGGGGCATTACGGCTTCGGTGTTGGGCAGCGATGGCTCTGGCGCAGACCTGCTCACTGTGCCCGCCGGAGGCAGCGCTATGCCCTCCAGCCTGGAGACAGTCAGCAGCGGGGGCCATTACATCAAAATGGATGGCACAGCCGTCTTCCGTTTTGCCACCCGGGTGATGGCCGAAGCCACCCGTCAGGTGCTGGGCAAGGCTGGTTTGCGTGTGGAAGATGTGGATTTGGTGATTCCCCACCAGGCCAATGTCCGCATCATTCAGAACAGTGTGCTGAAGCAGTTGAAGATTCCTGAAGAAAAAGTCTTCGTTAACCTGCAAAAATATGGCAACACCAGCACAGCCAGCATTCCCATCGCCCTGTGCGAAGCCATCGAAGCGGGCAAAATTCATCCCGGCAATAATCTGGTCTTCGTGGGTTTTGGGGCCGGGTTGACCTGGGGCGCCTGTTCCATTAAATGGAGTGTGCCCGTCGCCAAACCCAACGAGACCTGGTGGCGGAATACTGCGCGTCAGGCCACCTATCAGGCCGCGGCCGCACGCAGCATGTGGAAGCGGGCCATCCGCCGGGTCTACAGCCAATTCCCCGCCGAATCGCGCTGGGGTGGGCGCAAGGAAGAGAACGAATTGAGCTGAGTCAAAAGCGATCAAAGCAGAAGGGCCAGAGCATTGCTCTGGCCCTTCTGCTTGTGTTGTCTGCTATGAAAAGGGAGTCTGCTTCTCTCACCCCAGACTCCCTTCTTAATTCAACCCCGATCTACTGCTGCTCCCGATACTCCTCCATCTGCCTGTCCTCGTTGGCGTCAGTCCCGTAAAGATCGATAACCCCGTCCCGGTTACGGTCCCAGGCCCACTGGTCAAAGAAGCCGTTGCTGTTCTGGTCCCAGGCCCAGGTATCCGTGCGGGTGTCGGCGTCCGTATCCCAGCCCCAGCCTTCCACAACACCTGTCTCTTTGGGGTCAAAGCCATAGATGGCAGCGCCGGGCTGGCTGGCGTCGATGTAGACGTGCTGGTCGGCCCGCCCATTGAAGTTGGTGTCATAGGCCCGATAGTCGATGACACCGTCACCGTTGCGGTCCGCTTCCCAGGCTTGGGCATCGGCCACCCCATCCCCAGTGAAATCTAGAGGCACCCACTGGCTGGCTACCATCACCGGCGCAGGTGCGGGGGTGGGCACTGCCTCGGATTCTACAGGAACTGGTGCGTCCTGCCGCTGCTCAAATTCTACTTCCAATCCGAAGATGCCGAGCTTTTTAATCTGTCCACCGCTGGCAATGATATAGACAGCCACGACCACTAGAGCCAAAACACCCAACACCATCCACGGGCTGGTTCCACCAGATTTGGGCTCTTCGTTGCTCATAGGTTATCCCTTCTGCTTCACTTCTTCCACCACCTGCACCAGCGTTTCGTAGGGCACAGCCCCCGGGACGAGATATTTCTCGGCAAAGATCAGGGCGGGGACGCCTTGCAACCCATAGGCCGCGGCTTGGGCAATGTCGTCGTCTACGGCTTCTATAAAGTCGGGTGTGTTCAACGCTGCGTGGAAATCGTCTGGGTCCAGCCCAACGGAAGCAGCGATGCTGGTCAGTACATCCAAATTGTCGATGGCTTGGGCTTGCTGCCAATAGGCTTTCAGTACTGCGTCGTGAAAGCCATTGCCCAGGCCCAGGCTTTCGGCATATTTGACGCCGACCAGGGCGGGTCGGCTGTCGATGCCAAAGGGGCCGGGGTTTATTTCCAGGCCATAGTCCCGGCGCGCTCGTTCATAGAGTTCCGGGCGTCCCGCTTCGATTTTGGCCCGATAGGCGGGCGAGATAGGCGGCGCGTTGCGGGGGCGCAGCTCGTAGGAATGCCATTGGATTTCTACGTCGTGGGATGCTTGTAGCTTCTCCAGACTGGAGGAGACGAGGAAGCACCATGGTCAGGCAAAGTCCGACCAGACATCAATACGAATAGGTGTGGACACGGATTTTCTTTCTTTTTGTGGGGTCATAGACAAAAGCCGTCTCCCGAAGGATGACGGCCTTTGTCTATCTGTAATGTTCAGGTATTACGACTGGCGCAAATTACCAGCGGTCGCCGCCACCGCGCCGATCGCTGCCTCGGTCCCGGTCGCCGCCGCTGCGACGTTCGCCGCCCCGGCCACCCCGTTCGCCGCCGCTTCCGCCGCTGCCGCCGCCGTAGCCGCCGCCACCACCGCCGCCGCTGTAGCCGCCGCCACCACTGCGACTGCCGCCACCGCCGCCACCGCCGCCGCCACCGTAGCCACCGCCACCACCGCTGCGACGACCGCCGCCATCCTCTTTCGGACGAGCTTCGTTCACGCGCAGACTACGACCGCCATGATCTTTGCCATCCAAAGCGGCAATGGCAGAAGTAGCAGCCGCATCAGGCATTTCTACAAAGCAGAAACCCCGAAAACGACCAGTCTCTCGATCAGTAATCATCGCGACAGATTCGACGGCTCCATACGGCGTGAACATTTCACGCACCTGCTCCTCGGTTGCCTCGTAAGACAAGTTTCCTACATAAAGCTTCTTAGACAATTCGTGCTTCCTTCCTGAAGTGAATCCATCATGCCGGGTGAGCCGTGCAAAAATGGACAACGAAAAATACTGCGTATACAGTATGCACGCGTTTCAGAAATTTGTCTACTCCCAAAATTGGTAAAAATCGATCCAATTTTTATTGCTTCAGTCGATCCAGATACTGTTTGCGAAACTTGGCGACTTTGGGCGCGATCACAACCCGACAGTAGGGCTGGCCGCCGTTCTGTGTGTAGTAGTTCTGGTGATAGTTTTCGGCTTTGTAGAATGTGTCCGCCGCTGTCATTTCGGTAACGATTGGGTTGCTCCACACACCGGCAGTCGCGATTTCCCGGATCACCTGTTCCGCCGTCGCCTTTTGCTCGTCGCTGTGATAGAAGATGGCCGAGCGGTATTGGGTTCCCACATCCGCACCCTGTCGGTTGAGCGTCGTAGGATCGTGGATGGTGAAGAAGACCTGCAAAATTTCTTTGAAGGAGACTTCCTGGGTGTCGAAAGTGACCTGGACGATTTCGGCGTGGCCGGTAGTTCCGTCGCAGACCTCCCGATAGGATGGGTTGCGTATGTGGCCGCCCATGTAGCCCGACTCGACGAGTTCCACGCCGCGCAACTCCTGGTAGACGGCTTCCAAACACCAGAAGCAGCCACCGGCCAGTGTTGCGATCTCACGATTTGGTGTTGAATCACTCATTCTGTTTCCTCGTTTCTTGCTCGTGCTGACTATTGGACTTTTGACAATTAGGCTAACATAAGCCAGACCTATAATTGACAAATTAGAGGAACTGAGCCAGAAGTAGTGTATGGACATCACTCTACACACTACCAAGCTGACGCAGTTCCGGGACACAGTGTATCAGAACTTTACCAATC
>CAMDQF010000185.1 GCA_945905745.1 Litorilinea aerophila | reverse complement strand
CCCTACTCCCCAGTCCCCGATCCCCAGTCCCCTATAACTTCTCATACCGCCCCTGAAAATACAACAGCGGCTGCCCATCCCACCACTTCACATACTCCACCTGGCCGATGTAAAGGGTGTGATCCCCGGCCAAATGGGCATCGGTGACGGTGACTATCAGATGGGCCAGGCTCTCGGCCAGCAGGGGAATGCCATCTACCTCCACAAATCTCGGCTGCAAATCCGGCGCGCCGATCCCCGCAAAGTGCTGGCTGTACTCCTCTTGGGCCACAGTCAGCACACTCACCCCGTAGCGTCCGCTCTGCTGCAAATAGCCGTGCATATGGGCTTTGTTGGCAACCGAGACCAGCACAAGGGGTGGCTCCAGGGAAACCGAGACAAAAGCGTTGGCGGTCATGCCGCGGACTGTCCCTTCAATGACCGTCGTCACGACAGTAATGCCACTGGCAAAACGGCCCAGCGCGTTGCGGAATTCCCGGGAGGTAAAGGGGGCTTCGGATTGGCTCACGACTCTCTCCTGTTGAGAATGGGTTACAGATGGCGGATGTGATCTTATCCTAACGGAAGCAGGGCCGTCGGGCAAATTTATCTGAAACGTGAAACGTGAGATCACACGACCTGATCTCACGTTTCACGTTTCACCGTCCGGCTCTGCAACCCCAATTTGCCCTACACCAGCGCGATCACCCGACTGGGACCGCCTGTTGCGCCCAGAATTTTTGGCCCACCGACCACAAGGGTTGCGCCTACGGCGGGCAGGTCTGCCAGATTCGCCACATTTTCCAGCCCCCAGCGGTTGGTGGGCAGCCAGGCGTAGTGGGTGGCAAAGTCGGCAGACTGGCCGAAGTCCAGGCTGAGGGTATCCACGGCAATGCCGACCACGTTGCGTTCCTCCATTAGCCAACCCGCGGCCTCGGCGTGGAAGCCGGGGAAGTGCATCCCACCGTTGGCGTCCACATTGCGAAACATCGGCTGCTCCACAAAGGCATCCCAGCCACTGAGCATGGCCACGCACCCGCCTTCGGGGATGCGTCCGTGGGCGGCTTCCCAGGCCAGCAGATCGTCTGGCGTCAATTGCGCATCGGCATTGGCCGCGGCTTTGGCGCGAATGTCCACTACAGCGAGGGGCACGACCAGATTGGCGACGGGAATCGCATCAGCGCTCCAGCCATCCGCCGAAAAATGGAAAGGGGCGTCCAAGTGGGTTCCCGTATGTTCGCCGATGTGCCAGTTGTTCATGTTGAAGCCGCTCTCAGCGAAGACGTTCAGCACTTCGATCTGCAACTGGGACACGCCAAAATAGGTGGGGAAGTCCGGCCAGATGGTGTGGGTCAGGTCCACGGCCCGGCTGAAGGATGTGGGCGCGCGGGGTGGGGCTGGCGCAATCGGGCTACACGCAGCCGCGGCCAGCGCGGTCATCGCGCCGGCTGCTTTCAGAAAACCGCGACGGGAGAGACGGGAGTGAAGATGTTCCTGACAACCGGGTGCGCACATACAGGTTCTCCTTGTGAAAAGTCAGTGGTGGGTGGGAGCTTTGCAACAGGTGTTGCCAGAAAAGTATAACAAAACAATCGGCTGGATGTAAAAGAGGACAAATCGACGGGGGTCTACTTCAAAGGTGGGTGAATGTAGACATTCCACCCGTATCCCTACGACGACGGCGGATGCCGATTGAATACCTTTTCTTCGGCCCGAATCGCTAAAATGACCGATCGATTCATTTGGAGTGCGGCCACAGTTGCGCGCCCGGTTGGGGTCAGGCCAATGACACGCACATCTTCCCAGCGAAAGTGTTCATACCACTGGTCTTTTCGAGGGCTGTAGATGGGGGAGTCTTCCTCTGTTTGCGGATCTGCTGCTATTTGACGAGCAGACTTTCGCAATGAACAGGAAACACAGGCCAGGGCCAAATTGTCCGCTGTTGTTGCGCCGCCGGCAATGACTGGGGTTACGTGGTCGATATGAAAGGTAGCAGCCTGTCCGATTTGGGCCAGCCCACAGTATTCGCAGCGGCTGGCGGCTCGGTGGATCACCAGCCGCCTTAGGGAGGCGGGTATCTTTCGCATTGGTTATTGGCGGACGGTGGAGAGGGAACGGAGATGGAGTAGAGAGAGAAATTCGGCCAGTTCCACCAGACTTTCGGCTTCAAGCCGTTCCTCCGCCGTCATTCCGTCGCCGATATCCTGGCGGTCAAGGAGATCGTGCAGGCGTGTTTGCAGAGCGTTCGGCAGGCGGAACTGGTCCAGACGGGCTGCGCTTTCACGGCTGCGTGGCCTGTCAGTGGGATATGGAGCACTGCTCTCGATCAGCCCCGCCTGCTGCCAATGGGCCACGAGTTCGACTTCGAGTTCTCGGGGCAGTTCCAGAATGAGGGGCATGGATGGTATTTCTCCTGATGCAAGTAGACGACGGATCGCCGACAACGGACCGCTAAAAGCGCCAGGGAAGTCTATTGATGATTCTCAGCGCTGTCTGTTCAGTATACTACACAGGATACGCTCTGGCTCAGTGCATTTGTCCAGCGAAATCAGCGGGTGTATCCCCCGCTATCCCAGCATCTCATCATCCCACAAGCGTAGCCTCGCCTTTTTTCGTCTGTGTCGCAATCCCAATCTGCACACTGTTCGCCACGTAGTGGGCCAGCAGCGGCGCAACCAGACTACCGGTTGCCGTAAAGAGCAGGCCAAAAATCACCCCGGCCAGCCCGGCCCCGGCCATCCCCCAGATACCCTGCGGGCTGTGCAGCAGACCGAAGGCGATACCCGTACCGATCACCAGAAGCAGCGGCGGCAGCAGCGGCGATAGCCCGCCGATGAACAGGCTGCGAAAGAGCAACTCCTCCACCAGCACCGCCGGGATGAAAGCCAGGAGAACGAGCCAGAACTCACGCCGGTTGGCGGGCAGGAGGATTTCCAGGAGCGACGGCGAGTAGAAGCGTTCGCCGCCCAGATGGAGCAGCAGCCGGGTGGCCGCATAGAAGCCAAAGGCCAGCGCCAGCCCGATGCCCAGGCCGAGCAGGGCATCCGTCTGCCAGTTCTCCCAACGCCAGCCCAGTGCCGTCTGCTCTACGCCGCTCAACAGCCCCAGCCCAATGCAGGCCAGAGCCAGCAGAACCCGCAGAGCATTTTCCTGGGGCAGGAGCAGCAGATTGCGCTCCGGTCGCCAGGTGCGCAGCAAGCGGGCCGTGGCAAATGTGCCATAGCCGATGAAGCCGGTGAGGGCAAGGGTGACGAGGAGGAAGATGGCATAGCGAATGGTCATTGGGGAAGTATAGCATAGGGGATTGGAAATTGGAGACTGGGGATCAGGCAGGCCCAGTCCCCAATCCCCAATCCCCAATCCCCTATGATTGCCTGCAATCCCGTCAACGGGTATACTATTTACGAAATTGATGGGGCCTTGGCCTCTTCCGGGCGGAGACAATGGCGTCTCCGCCTTTTTTGTATTTCCGTTTTCGACCAGCTCCGGCTGAACGGGGTATAATATCCCAATCTTTATCGGATTTTTTTTCGACCTGCCGCAAAGGAGTCTCCCGAATGATTGCCCCCACAGCTTTTCTGTTCAACGAAGAACACGAAATGGTGCGCAAGATGGCCTACGACTTCACCCGCAAGGAAGTTCTGCCCATCATCAAAGAGCACGACCGCGCCCACACCTTCCCCAAGCAACTGCTGCCCAAACTGGCCGGCCTGGGCTTTCTTGGCGTCTGTCTGCCTGCGCGCTATGGCGGCGCGGGCATGGACTACATCTCTCTGGGCATTGTCTCCGAGGCCCTGGAATATGGCGATTCCTCCGTGCGCGAGACGATTGCCGTCCATCTCGCCCTGCACAGCCTGCCCATCTTCCAGTGGGGCACAGAGGAGCAAAAGCAGCGCTTTCTGCCCGACCTGGCTGCTGGCAAGCACATCGGCTGCTTTGGTCTGACCGAACCGGGCGCGGGTTCCGACGTGGCCGGCATGGCGAGCCGGGCGCGCAAGGATGGCGACGACTACATTTTGAGCGGCGAAAAGATGTGGATCACCCTGGCCGACGTAGCCGACCGTTTCCTCGTCTTTGCCAAGACCGACCCGGAACAGGGCAGCCGGGGCATCAGCGCCTTCATCCTGGAGCGGGGCTGGTCGGGGCTGACCACCGGAACGATAGAGGGGAAGATGGGCGTCCACGCCAGCAATACCGGCTGGATCGCTATGCAGGATGTGCGAGTCCCTGCCTCCCACCTTCTGGGCCAGGAGGGCGAAGGCTTCAAAATCGCCATGAGTTGTCTGGACAACGCCCGCTACGGCGTGGCTGCCGGCGCGGTGGGCATCATCCGGGCCTGTCTGGACGAATCGGTCAAATACTCTTTTGAGCGCAAGACCTTCGGCAAACCCATCGCCGAATACCAACTCATCCAGCAGATGATCGCCCGGATGCAGCAGAATCTGGACGCGGGGGAACTGCTGGTCTGGAAGGCCGGGATGCTCAAAAATATGGGCATGCGCAACACCCGAGAGACGAGTATGGCGAAATGGTTCTGCACCGACGCCGCCCGTCAGGCCGCCGACGATGCGGTGCAGATTCACGGTGCCTATGGCTATTCCGACGAGTACAATGTGGAGCGCCATCTGCGCAACACCAAAAGCGCGGTCATCTACGAAGGCACCTCCCAGATTCACACACTGCTTCAGGCGTCCTACGTCCTCGGCTGGCGGGAGGACAAACCAGTGCGCTGTCCTATGCCCGCCTACGACGCGGAGGCGTGGATGGCGGAGTAGGAAGATGACAGGGTGACAAGGTGAACGATCTGTCCCTTCACCTTGTGTCACCCCGTCACCCCTTCTCTTTTCAACCACCCCACAACCCTCCCACAATCCCAGCCCATACAATCAGGACGGACTACCAGTCCGTCCTACGTTTATCACCCGAAGGAGCATTTCCCGTGAAAATCGCAGTACTGATCAAACAGACGCCGGACACCGCCGAGCTGCCGAAGGTTTCGGTGGCTGAGGCCCAGAGCGGCCACATCAAAGCCACGATGGTCATCAACCCCTGGGATGAGTACGCCGCCGAGGAGGCCATCGACCTGGCTGAACGTTTCGGCGGCGATTCTGTCGCCATCTCGCTGGGCAAAGAGGGCGAAATCGACGCCCTGAAACACGCCCTGGCTATGGGCGTGGGTGAGGCTGTGCTAGTGGATGAGAGCGTTGTGGCCGGCGGCGACGAGTGGGCCACCGCTTCTGCCCTGGCCGAAGCAGTCAAGGCCCAGGGCGATGTGGAGATTGTCTTGGCGGGCAAGATGTCCGTAGATGGCAACAGCGGCGTCGTCTTTGCCGGTGTGGCCTGCAAGCTGGGCTGGGACCTGCTGGTCAATGTGACGAAAATTGTGGACGTCTCCGGCGGCAAAGTGACTGTCGAGCAGGTCTATGAGAGTGGACAGGAGACTGTCCAGGTGCCCCTGCCCGTCGTCATCAGCGTAGCCAAAGAGATCAACGACCCCCGCTATCCCAGCTTTATGGGCATCCGCAAGGCCAGCCGGGCCAAGATTCCCACTCTGGGCGCGGGCGACATCCGCGTTGCCGCCAGCCAGACCGTGACCTGGGGCAATCTGCGCAAGCCCGAAGAGCGCAAGAGCGCCGTCAAGATTTTCGACGGCGCAACGGTGCAGGAAAAAGCGGCCCAACTGGTGGACGCACTGCTGGCGGAGAAAGTGATCTAGTTGAAGGTTGAAAGTGGAAGGTTGAAGCTGACTGGCCGACGACTTGCCACCTGCCACCTGCCACTTGCCACCTGCCACCTGCCACCTGCCACTTGCCACCTGCCACCTGCTACATACATCGAAAGTGAACTCACATGACTATTCTTGTCTGGATCGAACAGTACAACGGCGTGGTCGTTTCCAGTTGTTGGGAAGTTATGGGGAAAGCCCAGGCCCTGGCCGCCGAGTTGGGGACCAGCGCCGCTGCCCTGGTCATTGGTGACGGCGTGGACGCCATCGCCCAGGAGGCCATCGGCTACGGCGCGGCGACGGTCTACACAGCTTCCAACCCGGCGTTGGCCCAATATCGTTTGCAGCCCTATGCGGCGGCGGCGGCCCAGGCCCTGGACGCGGCTGGCGCGGCCGTCTTTCTGACCAACGCCACCCTGCGCGGTGGCGCGTTGGCTGCGACGGTTGCGTGCAGCCGGGATGGTGGAATGGCCGCCAATGTCAGCGACCTGCGGGTGGAGGGGGGCAAACTGGCCGCCACCCGCGCTGTCTATTCTGGCAATATCCTGGCCGACATCACTTTTGGGAGCGAACTGGCTGTTGCCAGCGTGCGTCCCCGTTCCTTCCCCATGCCCGAAGCGCGTGGGATGGGCGGCACTGTGCAGGCTTTGCCCGTCACCCTCACCGAAAGCGACATCCGGGAGAAGATTGTCGACTTCCGGGCTGCGGACACCAGCGAAGTCAGCCTGACCGACGCCAAAATTATCGTCTCTGGGGGGCGCGGTGTTTCTGCGGACCCGGCCAAAGGTTTCGCTCTGGTCGGCGAACTGGCGGATGTGCTGGGCGCGGCCATGGGGGCCAGCCGGGCCGCGGTGGACGCCGGTTTTATCCCCTACAAGCATCAGGTGGGGCAGACGGGCAAGACGGTCAAGCCCGACCTCTACATCGCCGCCGGCATCTCCGGGGCTATCCAACACCTGGCCGGAATGGGCAACAGCAAAATCATCGTGGCCATCAACACAGACCGGGACGCACCCATCTTCGGCAAAGCCAGCTATGGCATTGTGGATGATCTCTTTGCCGTTCTGCCCGCGCTGACGGAGGAGTTTAAGAAGCGGTTGGGGTAGACGGTAGACGGCGGACGATAGACTGCGGACAGCAGACAAAAAAAGGGGAGGCAGCATCTGCTGCCTCCCCTTTTTTGTGTGGAATTGTACACATTTCATTCCTACTCGACCTCAAACCCCTGACTCGTAAACTTCAGGGTCCGTCCATTCTCCGTGACGGTACGCACCACCTGCTCCGGCACACCCGCGGGGAGATCGGCTTCAATCTCCAGCGTCACCCGCACATGCGCCCCCATCAGCCCGGCCAGATGGGCGATCAGTTCATCGGCGATGCGTCCCGCGTCCCGCCCCACGCGAGCCGGGTCCAACTCCACGCTGCCGTGAAAGCGTTTGGGCGGGGCCGGGATTGTCGGGGTTGGAGTGGGCAGGGGGGCAGCCCCAGGCCGCTCCGCAATACCCGTCGACGCGGCCTGGCCTGTGCCGTCTAGCAGTGGCTTTCCAACTGGCGTGGCGGCCACACCCACTGCCGCAGCCTGGGCAGCGGCTTCATCCGCCTCTTTCTGGCGCTGGGCCACCTCCGGGCGCACCAGCAGACCGGCCAGTGTCTCTGCATTGACGGTGACAGGCTGGCCGCAGCGCAGACCCAAGTAGCGTCCACTCGCGGCGTCGAAGCTGTCGGCGTAGGCAAAGGACTCCAGATTCCAGGTCAACAGCCCCAGCCCATCGTAGACGCCCTCGGCGAGGACAGCCGGGGATTGCAGGCGGGGCAGGTAGAGGTAGCTGGCGAAATCCTGGGCAAGCTGTTTGATGGGGACGTGAGCGCCGCGCCAGAGCGGCACCCGATCCATCTCCCGGCGCAGTTGGCTGCCGGCAAGCTGGGGCACGAGCAGATCTTCATTGCGCAGCTTTTTGCTGACGCGCACGGCCAGGGCATCCTGCCCGCTGAGGCGCGCCGCCTGCCAGGTGATGGGGGATTGGGGCGATGTCTGGGTAGGGGTCAACAGCCACTGGCAGGCTTCGGGCAGGCGGGCCACCACCGCGCCGTCGGCAGATGTCTTCTGTGTCTCGGCCTGTTTGACCTGGTGTGCGGTCAGGTCCAGTTCCTCCTTATCGCGCAGGATAGAGTCCCAGGCCAGGAAACGGCGCACGGCCTCGTCCAGGTCTTGCAGACGCACCTGATCCACGGCGAGAAAGACGAGGGTGTTGCGGAAAAGGCGGGGGGTATTGCCACGGGATTCGAGGATTGTCCTGGCTGCGGCTTCGGCCGCGTTGTTGATCTCTTTGCGGTAGGGGTGTTCGATGCCCAGCACCACCAGGCGCGCCTCCATATCGTCGGGCACATCGGCGCTGGATTGGGGCAGGATGTGGATACGCCGAAAGCTCCCCCGCTGACGCAGATCGGTTTGCAGGCGGCGGTTGACCTCCTCGGCCACAGCATCGGGTTTGCGGCGCAGCTCCTCGGCCCGGTCTTCGGCCAGTTTGGTGACGGTGGGCTGGGTGGAATACCAGTAGCGGGGGCCGTCCTGGTAGAGATAGGTGGCGGCGGCGGCCAGACGGCGCAGGGCATCGCCAAAGAGGGCGGGCGACTCGCCGGGCATGACACAGCCCAGCTTGACCTGGCGATCCTCGATGCCCCGGTTGGCCGCGCTGGCCGTGGGCGCAGAGCCGAGATAGATGGTGCGCGCCACCCGGCGGCTGGCGGCAAATTTGCCCAGATTGGGCACCTCCCCGTCCAGACGCAGGGGCAGGGCGCTGGGGCCGTCCACATCCTTCTCGATGACAGGCACCCAATTGTCTGAAAGATAGCGGGTCAGTTCGAACTGCACCCGGGGGTCGTCAATGGAGATGTTGGCGGGCATGATCAGCGGGTTGCGGTCGCCCTTTTCCCACAGGCTGTGGATGACCGCGGCCATCAGGCGCAGGACGCCCCGGGTGCGCTGGAACTTGACCAGCGTGGACCAGTCGGTGTAGAGGCGGTCGAAGACTTCCGGGTGGATGGGATAGGCGGCACGCAGCCGCTTTTCGTAGTCGCTGTCGCTGGCTTCCGGCGGGAACTCCTGCTTCTGGGTGCGGTAGAGGTCGGCAAAAGCCCGGGCTACGGTGTCGCGGGCGACGAACTGGGCCTGCTCCACCAGAGGTTCAAAGAGCCGCCGCCGCACGATCTCGAAGCCTTCTTCGGCGCTGGCCGGTCGCCAGGAAGCCTCGACCCGGCCCACGGCGTTGCGCAGACGATCCAGCGCGGCGCGACCGCGTTCGCCGCCCACTTCCACATCGTTGGCCTGGGCGTGGGGCGAGCCTGCCGTGTCGGAGGCGGGCAGACTGATGACCAGCATACATTGTCTGGCCAGCTTGGCCGATTCGGTGAGGGCCTGGGCAAAGGTGAAATGGGTTTCGAAGCTGCCGCCGGGCAGGTCGCTCTGGTCGTGGAGCTGGCGGGCGTAGGCCACCCACTCGTCAATCAGAATCAGACAGGGGCCGTAGCTGTTCATCAGCTCGCGCAGCACGTCGCCGGGGCTGGTGGCCTTTTCGTCGTCGGCGCGGATGCGCTCGAAGGCTTCCCGTCCCCCCAACTGCCAGGCCAGTTCGCCCCAGAGGGTACGCACGACTGTACCGTCGGCCTTCACCACCGGGTTGCCAGGGGAGATTTTGTTGCCCACCAGCACCACACGGCGCACAGCAGGCAGCGTCGTCACCCCGGCCTCGGCGAGTACAGCGTCGATGCCCAGCAAGCCCTGGGGCGCGATGCCGGAGAAGAGGTGATAGAGGGCCAGCATCGAGTGGGTTTTGCCGCCGCCAAAGTTGGTTTGCAGTTGCACCACCGGGTCGCCGCCCTGACCGCTGAGACGCCGCACCGCGTTGGTGAGCATCTGGCCCAGGCTCTGGGTAAGGTAGGTGCGCCGGAAGAACTCGGCGGGATTGCGGTATTCGTCGGAGCCTTCGCCCAGGTGGACCTGCCAGAGGTCCGCGGCAAATTCGGCCTGCTGGTAGCGCCCGCTGGCTACGTCCCGGTGCGGGTTGACCACCTCGCGCCAGGGCTTGAGGCTGCCCGTGACCTGGCTTTCGATGGCCGTACCCGCGCTGCGCCGTTTCTCGTTGCGCACCTGTTCGTCGAAGCGCACGCGCAGCAGTTCGGTCTTCATCTTTTCCAGTTCGTCGGCTTGGGGCGCAGAGATGGCGGTGAGCAGGCGCGTCGCCGAGTCCAGGGCGCGGTAGGTGTCGTCGCTGGAAAAGGCTTCCTGGTGCGCCCATTTGTTGCGCACATCGCGCAGTTCGCTGACCAGAGAGCGTTCGGCGCGGCCCAGAGTTTTGTTGAAGGTGAGATTCCACTGATCCCACAGCAAACGCAGGAGGATGGCGGCGTCCAGGTGGGGGGTGTCGCTCTCCGTCCAGCTCAGGTCTTCGCGCCAGCCCGCGGTGACCGCGGTAATCCAATACCTGCCGTGCTGGGTTTCCAGTTCCCGCTCGACAAAGGGACGCAGCCCCTCTTTGAGCAGATCCAGCGCCTTGCCCACCCGTTCGTAGTTGCTGAGTGCCATTGCTCTACTCCTTTGGTGATACGTGCTGTGGACACAGAAAGCGCAGTCGAAGACCGTTGCGGGTGAGGGCTGTGTAAAAATCAGCCCAATCCGAATCAACTGCATTCAGAACATCCGGTGCGCTGTCGCTGGCCAGGGCCACAGCCACAAATTTGCGGTCGGAACGGTCAAAGTTTGCCAAGTCGGCATCCTTCGGAAACTCGGCAAAGTTGGTCGAATCATCAGCGTGCGCTGTAATAGAAACCTGTTTGCAGTGATCGGGATGCGCTTGTATCGTCCACACCCATTTCATAAAGAAATCACCCGGCCCAGGCTGGCCGGACATATCCAGATTCCTCATATATTCTTTGAGGATCAGCAATGTATCATCCAGCACGATGACTCCCCGTTCACGGATTTCAACGAGCGCCTGGATGCATGTAATCACGCAGTCCGCGTCCGCCTGCTTGCTGCGCGCGTTGGCGACAATCGGCACATTGGTATCCACGACGAAAGCGCTCATTCCGGCAGTACTTTCTTGCGCTGCATAGCCGCTGTCGTCATCGCGGCCATCTCTCCAAAATCATCGCCGAAGAAATCTTTGGGCCAGTTGGTGATATTGCCAAACAGGTCCACATCCAACGCCGTGAGTTTTGAACCGTCGGCAACCGCTTCGCAGAAATACAAAGCCGTCTCCTCCGGGCTGACAGTTTGATCGGCCACCCGCCGCTGAAGTCTGCGCAGCAGATGCTCGCTATGGCTTTCCACGATGATTTGCACTTTGCGGTTCTTGACCGCATCAATCAGCACATCCGCCAGACCAGACTGAACAGAGGGGTGCAGATGAATCTCTGGCTGCTCCAGAAGAATGATGGAGCCTTCGGGTGCATAGTAGCAGAGCGCCAAGACAGGCAGGATCTGCGACACGCCAAAGCCCACATCCGTAATCACGACTTTTGCCGATGCAGGCGTCTTCTGCACCACCACCTGATAGATGCTGCTATCCTGGGCCACGGGTTGCACAGAAAAGGAGTGAATCAATCCCAGTTCTTGCAGCCAGCGAGCTACCCGTTCCTCAAGGGTCAGGCGCTTCTTTCTATAGCCAGGCGAGATGTGTGCGCCGCGCGCTCTTGCCGATAAGAGCGCATCTACCACCCGTTCACCGCGGCGTCCCATATCCACCGGTTCCGATCCCGTCCACGCATAATAGCGTTGCGGGAATTCGCGCAGTGGGCCAAGATAATAGACCTGGCTAAAGAGCTCCTCAAAGGCCAATTGCAGTTGGGACAAAAAGCCAGCGTTCTGGTAGTAGGCGTATACCTGATCAGGAAATCCGTAGAATTTGACTGGGGCAGGCACATCCCAGGCCCGGCCTTGTGTGCGCACGAAGCGGAAGCCATCGCCCTCGCTGGACAGTTCGTATTTACTGCCACTTTGTCCTTTGCGCACCAGCCGAAAGCTATGGTCGGGTAGGGCATATTCCAGGGAAGAGACAGCCAAACGTTCGGAACCGTTCTCGCCCAGAGAGCAGGCAAATTTCAACGCTTGGGTTGAGAAGAGTGTTTGGGTATTGTTCTCTGGGTTGGTGACCTTGAGTTGCTCCGCCAGATTCCATTGCAGGGCAAACTCCAGGGTTCCTGGCCGCACATGACCACGCACCACATCGCGGAAACTGCCCAGATTGGTCAGGCTCTTCTCGTCGCCAAATTCCAGCACCTGCGCCCGATCCGTGGATTCGATGGTCTGCTTGAGCATCAAAAGAAGCTGCAAAATGCTCGTCTTGCCCGAACTATTGGTGCCAAAGAGTCCGGTGATGGGTGCCAGCCGCATAGCCGGGACTGATTCCCAGGATTTGAAATTGGCAAAACTCAGTTCGGTAATCATTGGTCTTCTCCTTCATCTATCGCAAAAAGATCGGGTTGCACATCGCGCACCGGTCCGCCGCCCTCCCGCGCCAGCCGGGCGATCTCCGGCCAGCTCTGCACCAGGGCGTTGTAGGAGAGAGCCTCGGCCGCGCGTTTGCGCCGCTCGCAGACGGTGTAGAGATGATAGGCCAACTCGCGGGCGGCATCGGCCTGGGATCCCAGTTGGGCCAGCAGAATGGCAGCCCCGCTCTCGCCCCCGCTCTCCAGGACGCGCACGAGATGGTGGACGCTCTCCCAGACGGTGAGACGGCTGTCGGTGGACGGATCCCAGTCGGCGGGGAGTTCGCTGGGGCGCAGCAGACGCACGCGGCCCTGGCGGGTGGCGATGATGCCCGCCTGTTCCAGCCCGTTGACCGCCGTGTTCTTGGCTTTGGAGAGGGTCTCGGCGTCGCCAAAGGGGCCGTCGTTGAAGCCAAACTGCTCGAACCAGGCCAGGGCCCAGCGGCTGTCGCTGTCGAAGTCGCCCTGCTGCTCGGCCAGCACCTCGTCCAGGGTCTGGTTGATGAGGGTGAGCGCCTCGCGCACGGAAAGCGGCTGGCCCGCGGCGTCGAGAACCTGGGCGTAGCGGGTGTAGATGGACATACCGGGGCCGATGGCGGCCTGGGCCAGATCCACCGGCGCGATGTTGCCGCGCTGCAAATGGGCCAGGGCCACGGGCAACTCGGCTTTGAGCGCAGCGAGAAATTCCCGGCGCGTGGCCGTGGGCGCATCGGCGGGGCGGGCGCGGCAGACGAGGACGATGCTGGAGGCTAGTGCGTTGGTACCGATCCCAATTGATCTAGTCTGTCGTTCTGTTCGTATCGGCCAAGTGCCAGTGACGGCGAAGCCTGCCTCGATGACGGCGGCCAGGAATGTGTCCCAGCCGGTGTTTGTTGTGCCTTCAGCACCGTCACTCTCGGACTGCTTGAATGCGTAGTAGATGGTGACGGGAAAACCCGGGTGTGACTGTTGGGCCAGTTGGCGCATGGCCTTCGTCATACCGTGCAGAAAGAAGGCTTCGGCCATCAATTTGCTGCCGTGGC
>CAMDQF010000184.1 GCA_945905745.1 Litorilinea aerophila | reverse complement strand
TGTAGACCACATCGGATCTGTCGTCCCGGATCACCGGCTTGTAGGTGGGGATGGCGATGACGTCCAGATTGTAGATGCTCTGGAACTCTTCTTCCTCGGTTTTGGCCGTGCCTGTCATACCAGAGAGCTTGTCGTACATACGGAAGAAGTTCTGGAAGGTAATCGTCGCCAGGGTCATGGATTCTTTCTTGACCTTCACCCCCTCTTTGGCCTCGATGGCCTGGTGCAGTCCCTCGCCGTAGCGCCGCCCCTCCATCAGCCGTCCGGTGAACTCGTCCACAATTACCACTTCGTCCTGGCGCACGATATAGTCCCGGTCTTTGGCATAGAGCGACTTGGCCCGCAGCGCGTTATCCAGATAGGGTAGCATATCGAAATGCTCGGCGTCGTAGAGGTTGTCGATGCCCAGGCGACCCTCGATGCGGGCAATACCCTCTTCGGTCAGGGTGGACGTGCGTTCCTTTTCGTTGACCTCGTAATCGTCGTCCGGGCGCAGGCTGCGCACCATTTCGGCAAAGCGCCGGTAGTAGTCGCTGCTGTCCTGGGATTCGCCAGAGATAATGAGCGGGGTGCGGGCTTCGTCGACGAGGATGTTGTCCACCTCGTCTACAATCGCGTAGTGAAGTTCCCGTTGGGAGCGCCGTTCTTTCTCCGTGACCATATTGTCGCGCAGATAGTCAAAGCCGAATTCGTTGTTGGTGCCGTAGAGAACATCGGCCTGGTAGGCTTCGCCGCGCGAGATGGGGCGCAGGGCCTGGAAGCGGTCATCCTCGGCGGGATAATCCGGGTCGTAGACAAAGCTGCCCTTGTCCGGGCTGCCCGCGCTGTTCTGGATCACGGCCGCGTTCAGCCCCAGCATCCGGTAGATGGGTCCCATCAATTGCAAGCCGACTTTGGAGAGATAGTCGTTGGGTGTGACCAGATGGACGCCTCGGCCTGTCAGCGCATTCAGGTAGAGGGGCAGGGTGGCGACGAGGGTCTTGCCTTCGCCCGTGCGCATCTCGGCGATCTTGCCCCGGTGCAGCACCATCCCACCGATCAACTGCACGTCGTAGTGGCGCATACCGGTGGTGCGCTTGCTGGCGGAGCGCGCCGCGGCAAAGGCTTCGGGCAGAATCTCGTCGAGGAGCGCATTTTCCTGGTTGAGCAGCTCCTTGCGCAGACGCTCGACTTCGATCCGGGCAAAGCGCTGCTCGTCGGTCCCGGCCACAGCTTCATACTCTTCCTGGGCGTGGGCCAGCAGGGCGCGCACCTCTGCCGTGGCTTCGGCGATCTCCTGTTTGAACTCGTCGGTCATGGCCCCCAGTTCTTCGTTGCCCTTGGCGTCGAACTCGGCTTCCAGTTCGTTGATGCGCTCCACATCGGGCCGCAGCCGTTTGATCTCTTTTTCGTTGGGATCACCGACGATGGCGTTATAGATTCGTTTTATCATTGTCTGTCCTTATCATTGCAGAAGCGGGCGCAGCATCCCCGGCAAAACGGGGGGCGCACGGAATCAATCGCATACACAGAATTGTCCGGGTCTATTCTACCACGAAACCGGGCGGGCAATAGAAAGCTATCAGACAATCTTGACTTGGAGCGAAATAGTATGCGATACTAACATCAGACTAGACGGACTAGATTTATAAAGGAAAATCTTATGACCTGGCAATTACAAGAAGCAAAAAGCAAATTCAGCCAAATCGTCAACCTCGCCCTGGCTGATGGCCCTCAATTCGTCACTCGGCACGGGGAAGAAGTTGTGGTTATTCTTTCTGTAAAAGACTATCGGGCAGTTGTGGAGCCAAAGCCGTTGCTGCTTGATCTCCTTATTAACTCTCCACTTGCAGGCAGCGGTTTGGTGATTGAGCGCGATAACGAGGACTTTGGGCGCGAGGTGCTGCTGTGAGATATTTGCTGGATACGAATATCGTATCCGAGTTTACGAAAAACCAACCCGATTCTGCTCTTATTGGCTGGTTTCGCAGGCAACAAAATGACGAACTCTTTCTGAGTGTCGTCACGATCGGTGAAATTCAACAGGGAATCGCCAGATTGCCTGCTTCCCAAAAGCAAAGAGATTTGGATAGCTGGCTCAATCAATCCCTGTTGGTGGCATACGCTGACCGAATTCTGCCGATAGATACGGCAGTCGTCATGCAATGGGGAACGCTAACCGCCAGGCTCATGGGAATCGGCAAGAAGATGCCCGTAATGGATGGATTGATTGCGGCTACAGCGGTACTACATAACCTGACACTCGTTACCCGCAATATAGCAGACTTCATCAATACGGGCCTTTCCCTGGTCAATCCGTGGGATGAGATTGAAATGCAATAGACGCAAGAAGACCGACTTTTTCAGAAAAGTCGGTCTTCTGTCCACGCACCACGCACCACGCATCCCGCTTATTTGTACAACCCGCTCTGAAAACGGCGCAATAGCAGCCACACAATCCCCACGGCATAGACCCCGCCGACCAGCGCCACCCAGAGCCAGGATTCCCCGGTGACGGCCAGCCAATAGGCTTTGGCCGACCAGAAGGTGGGGAAGATGCCCAACAGCCATTGCCAGGGCTGCGGCACAAACCAGGCGATCATCGGGGCCAGGAGCAGAACACCCATCCCCTTCATCACAGCGATGCCTTCCACTTTGTTCTTGGCAAGCGACGCCAGCAGCAGTGTGAAGATCGGCGCGCCCAGAGAGGCCGAGAGCGCCACCACCAGCAGCGCGCCCGTGGGCGGCACCTCAATGCCGATCAGCGGTACCAGCACCAGAATTCCCACAAAACTGATGAGAGTCGGCGCGATCACCCGATAGAGGGCGTAGGTGGTGATGGGCATGGGCGTCACCAGCAGCGCGGTCAGGGTGTTCTCGTCCCGCTCGTCCAGCAGCAGCAGCCCGATCAGGCTGCCGGCCAGATCGGGCATAATTATCAGCCCGAAGAAGCTGGCGATGAAGAGATAGTAGGGTGTCAGATCGAAAGTATCCATCAGCCCAGCGCTGAACCAGGGGATGCCCCAGCGCAGAAGCAGTCCCAGGAGCAGGGGGTAGACCAGCAGAAATTGCATCAGCGAGTCCCGGCGGATATTGATCACATCGCCCCGGGAAAGGGTTGTGATAGCGCTCATCGAAGGAGTGTTTCCTTTCCTGTATTCAAGACAGTTGTTTCGTCAAACGAGTTGCGAGTTGCGAATTGCGTCAGCAGTCAGATTGGCGGTATAAGTGAACAGAATACGCAACTCGCAATTCGCAACTCGCAATTCGCAACCCGCAACTCGCTTCACCCATTCCCCACCTGCCGGGCGATCACCCGGACGAATGTCTGTTCGGCCCAGCGCCACCCCACAAAAATCAGCGCGGCCAGGTAGAGCAGGGCATAGCCGATCTCCCAGAGGGGCGCGCCGACGAAAGCCGCTTTGAGCAGGATCATCCCCGGCTGGCTGGGGATCAGATAGAGCAGCAGATTCTCCCAGATGCCCAGGTAGCCGAGCAGAGGAATCTGCATCAGCGCCAGAAAGAAGACGCCGGGCACCAGAAATTCGTTGATGCCGTTGTAGCGGGCGGCCAGGACAAAGCCGAGCAGGGAGATCGGCACAGACATCCCCACCACCGCCAGCACATACCAGCCCCACTGGATGGATAGGCCATAAACAAGCAATATGACCACTGCACCTACAACGACAGAGAGCGCCGAAAGGGTGGCAATTTTGGCGGTCAGATATTCCACCACCCGCAGGGGCGTGACTACCAGCCCCTCCAACACCCGGTCGCCCTTTTCCAGGTAATAGAGCGCGGCCATAAAGAAGAAGCCAAAGATGGAAAGGTCCAGAAAGAGGACCGAGACCAACACAGGCACAATCCCCGTGTCGGGGACTTGAAATAGCACAGCCGACCAGAGGGCCGCCACGAAAATGGCCGCGTAGAAGATATTCTGGCGGAACTGGACCAGCACCTCCCAGCGCACAGCCGATAGCAGTCTGTTCATGCCAGCCTCCTGCCTGTCGTCTCGACGAAGATGTCTTCCAGCGTGGCTTCCTGGGTGTGGATGGTTTCGATCCGCTCCCGGCGCAGCAGAGCCGCGAAATCGGCGTTGTCGCCCAGCCCGTCAATCGGGAAGTCGGCCTGCTGCAAGGGGCCGCCCTCGCTGTGATATTCCACCCGCACGGTCCGCTTGCCATAGCGCAATTTCAGGTTGCGGGGCGAATCGATGAGGGCGATTTTGCCGTCCACAATAAAGGCCACCCGGTCGCACAGATCGTCGGCCACATACATATCGTGGGTGGTCAGAAAGACCGTGCGCCCAGCGGCCTTTTGGGCGCGAATAATATCTTTCACATTGCGCCCGTTTACCGGGTCCAGGCCGGTGGTGGGCTCGTCCAGAAAGAGCAGCTCGGGCTGATGGAGCAGAGCGCGCACAAAATTCAGCCGCATCTGCATCCCTTTGGAATAGTTGCCCACCCGCAGGTTGGCGTCCTCCTTCAGCCCCACCATCTCCATCAGCGCCATTGGGTCCAGGGTGGGGCCGCTGTAGAAGGAGCGGAAGAGGTTGAGATTCTCCAGCCCGGACAGCTTGCGGTAGTGGTTGGGCAGTTCAAAAGCCACCCCCACCCGCTCGTAATAGCTGTCGTCCCAATCGCTCAGAGGCTTATCAAAGACGGCAATCTCTCCCGCATAGCCCCGCAGCAGTTTGATCAGAATCTTCTGGGTGGTGCTTTTGCCCGCACCACTCGGCCCCAAAAAGCCGAAAATTTCGCCCTTCTCAATCTGAAAACCCACGCCCTGGACCGCGGTTTTGTCGCTGCCCGGGTAGGTGTAGGTAAGGTTGGAGACGGTGATCATTGGGTGTTGCTCCTCGTAAAGTGTGCCAGTAATGCGTATTACGTATTGCGTAAGAATGTGTTGATTAGAGGCTGATGAACGATACAACCGGTGATGATGCAAAGGGCTTTCTCATTCCAGCGAGACAACGGAATACGCAATACGCAATACGCATTACGTCATATCTTTCCGTTCTTCCCGCCAGCGCTCCATAATTTGCGGAAACTCCCGGGCGATGAAAGTGTAGAGATCGCACATCTCCTGCAAGCGCTGGCGATGCTCCGGCTCAGCGTCGTCCAACAGAGCCAGCCCCCGCTCTGCCATTTTGCGAAAGCCAGCGAACTGCTGGGAGGAGCGCTCCATGGCCGATGTCCATAGGTTGGGGACCAGCCGGTAGTAGTCCCGGCGCTCCCCCGGCAGGCTGACCCGTTCCAGCATCCCAAAGGTAATCAGCATCCGGGTGGTGGTGCTGATGGAGCTTTTGCTGGTCTGGAGCGCCTCCACCAGTTCGTGCATTGTCTGGTGGGGGGGATCGCAGATAAGCAGCCAGCCCAGAATGCGCCCGGCCATACGGGTCAGGCCGATCTGCTCGGCGAAGAGGCCAAAATCTTCGATGTATTGTTGTTGTGGGTTCATTGGGTGATTAGGTGATTGGGTGATTGACACTGTCTGATGTGTAGTGTAGTTTGTTCTGTTTGTTTTGTCAAGACCGAACAAATAGAATAGAATGTGTGAAAATAGCAATAGACGCTGCTGCAAAAAGGTCAGATGAGACGCAGATGCACGCAAACAAACGCTGATCAGACCAACGCGCCCTTTGGGTAAGGGGGCCATAGACTACCGCCAACCCATTGCCAAAAGAAGAGGGCGCATCCACTGTGGATGCGCCCTCTTCTTTTCTAATTTGCTTTCTCGCCTACGATCTACCGCTGAACACTGGGCAGATAGATCGCCTTCATCACCTGCACCGCCACGGATGGCACATTCACGGGGCCGGTTCCGGTCACATTGACCGCCACCGGCGACGGATTCGTTCCGCTCTGGCCGACGGGCAGTTTGACCTGTAGGGTATACTGGCCCACCGGCACATCGGCGAAGGTATAGACACCGCCGACATTTGTGATAGCCGTGCGGGTGAGGTCCACATCCCGGCTGGCGCTGGTCAGGGTAACTTCTGCCCCGGCGATACCCGGCTCGCCCCCGTCCTGGCTGTTGTTGCCGTTCTTGTCGTCATAGACTGCGCCCGTCACCGTTGCCCCGCCCGATTGGGTTGTGGGCGTGGCCGTCGGTGTGGCTGTGCTGGTCGGCGTCGGCGTGGCCGTGGCAGGGACAACCGGCGTGCGTGTCGGCGTCGGTGTGGCCGTGGCTGGGACAACCGGCGTGCGTGTCGACGTCGGCGTGGCCGTGGCTGGGACAACCGGCGTGCGTGTCGGCGTCGGCGTGGCCGTGGCAGGGACAACCGGCGTGCGTGTCGGCGTCGGCGTGGCCGTGTTGGCCGGGACAGTCGTGGCTGTTGCCGTAGGCGTGGCCGTGTTGGCCGGGACAGTTGTGGCTGTTGCTGTCGGCGTGGCCGTGGCTGGGACTATCGGCGTTTCTGTCGCCGTCGGCGTGTCTGTCGGTGTGCTTGTCGGTGTCTCTGTCGCCGCGCCGGGCACTGTGGCCGTCGCGGTGGGTGTGACAGTGGGCGTGTTGTCCGGCGTCTGGAGGAAGATCGCCTGGTGAAGCGTGAATCTGCCGATGACTGTGACCGGCTGGGGCATATAATTCCACACCGTCTCCCGATATTCACCCGTGAGGGTGATCAGATTGGGCTGGCGATCCACAGTGCCGGTCAGGTGAAACTGTTGCTTCACATTTGCTTTCCCCGCAATGTTCAGGGTGATCTGCTCGGAGCGCAGGTCCAGGGTTGTGCCGTCGAAGCTGCCTGTCAGCTTCGGCCCGACGGCCAGGGGCGTGGCCCCCGGCGCGGGCGTGCCAGGGAAGGGCGTCGGTCCGACGGGCGTGGCCTGGATGATGTGCTCTCTGGAAAAGACAAGGGTGTTGTCCAGGTCCACATAGGCGGTGATATCCACACCGCTCTGCTGGATCAGCAGGCCCAAGTCCAAGCTGCCCAGATCCGCCACCATTGAATCGGTGTACGGGTAGCTGCTGCCGACGGTTGTCGGTGTGGGCGTGGGTGTTTTGAGGGTCTCGCTGAGGATTCCCGTCAACCCCCAGTTCAGCTTCACTTCGCCGCTGAAGGTGCCTTCCAGCGTATCCTCGGCTGTCAGCTCTGCCACGCTTGCTTCCCCCGCGGCCAGGTTGACCACCGCCCCGGTTGGCGCGCTGTCGGCGTTGTCCGCATTCTCGCGGTTTGGCCCGAAGGTGGAAAGCACCAGAGCAAAACCAATGACGAGGAGGCCGACGGCTATTGTGATAGGTAATTGGCGTTTTCGTTGCATAGCATCCTCGTCACTAGAAATCGATCTTGACACATTCCGACAGTTTCGGTGTGGTTACTTGGCGCGAGACGTAGGTCGCGCTGAAGTTCAGCACCACATCCGTCAGTTGCTGCAAATCCATATCGGGCAGACCGCCGCCCCCGCCGGAGAAGAGTTTGACCTCCCACTCGGTGCCAGAGATGGCTCGACCCAGAAACTCGGAATTCTGGAATCCATTCGTCTCTGGGGGCGTCTCGCCGTTCACATTGGCCTGGAATTGGGCGGATGCCAGCTCCGGGTTCTGGCCTTGCGACCACTCCAGGCCCAGGAGAAAGGCAGGGGAGACCAGGCGGTAGTCCAGGATGCAGCCGGATTGGGCGCGCAGTTGCACCAGACCGGCCTGGGTGATGCGGATCGTGCGCCGCTTCAGACCCGTTTGAGCGCTCACAATATCCGCACTCATCCCTGTATTGGAAATCTTTGGCTCTCCCACCCCGGCCATCTGTTGCAGCCAGAGACCGCTGAAGCCCGGCCCGTAGACATTGGCAAAGATGCCGCCGTCCTGAATGTTGGTAGCGAATTTGAAGACGAGGGCGGGTTTGTTGCCATTCTCCGGGTCTGCAATCGTGTGTTCGGCCACCCAGGCCCGGAAGCGCACAGTCCGCTCGGCCGCGATGGCCTCTGGTGTGGTAAAGCCATCTGCCTGCAAAGCCGCATCCGTCAGCCCCACCACATATTGGGCTACGGAAATTGGGTAGTCGACGGGGTTCTTTTTCGCCACCGTTGACTCGGCCTTCAGACTGTTGACTTTGCTGTTCAGATTGTCGAGGAACTGTTTGATATCCTCCGCGGTGCGCGCTTTGTAGATTTTGGAGATGGCGAAGCCGCTGGCCGACAGGCGCACGGCATATTCATACTCGGCCCGGCGCGCGGCCAGATAGGCGACGCGGGCGGCCCGTTCCAATGCCCCGGCCACTTGCAGCCGGGCCGAATCGCGCACGATGCGGTGGCTGGGGTCGTTGGCCGAGCTGTACTGGAGATAGGCCCGCTGTTTGCGCGCCTCCATCAGCAGATCGTCACTCATGGAATCTTCGAATTCGGACTTCTTGGCCAGATAGGCCTGGTGTGCGATCTGCCAGTCCACATAGGACTCAGAGATGTCCAGGAGCAGATTCTGGATTTCCACGTAGTTGCCCACTTCCTGCACCACCACCGCAGCCGCAGTGGAGCTGGCCCCTGCCGCAGCCGCGGCCAACCCGGCAGATATGGATCCCGGCTTCGTAATTGTCCCGGCGCCGGAGCTGAGGGCGACGACTTCCGTGGCATCGCTCACCGCGTCTGCGATCTGAAAAGCCGTCTGAACCACGCCGTTGACGATGATGGATGCCTGAATCTTCACATTGGCGTCTTTGGAAAGTTTGATGCGCTGGGCCAGATTGTCGATCTTCAGTTTGATGGCGGCCTCTTGCAGCCAGACACTGCGCAAATCCAACAACGACCGCTTGGCGTCGCTCTCCTTCACTTTGGCGTCGGCCATACAGGTGTCGAAGGCGGATGGCAGGTTCTGCACAGTGGGCAACTGAATGCTGGCCAGACAGATATTCAGATAGGCGATCTGTCCTTCGGCGCAGGTGAAGAAATCGCCGTCGCTGACCCCGCCCGGAGTGGGCCTGGTGCAGCCAAAGGTTGCATAGATTTCGTTGTCGATGCCGCCACGCACCGCGTTGACGTCGTCGATCAGTTTCTGCTGCGTGTTGTTGAAATCCTTCGTCGTGTTGTAGGCGATGATTTGCAGTTCCCGCGCCGATTCGGTCAGGGCGTAGGCTTCCTGCAACAGGCCCTGATCGCCGCTGTTGGGCGCAGAGGAGTAGGGGCGGGCCGGGATAAGGGTGATGTTGAAGCCAAAGATGTTGCGGTTTTCGGCCAGGGTGCGCGCCGCTTCCCGGGTCTTCAGCATATTCAGGGCCATCTCCGCCACCAGCAGACCGTCCGGGCGTTCGCCTTTGGCGCAGCCTTCGCCCAGCGGCGGGCCAGCGCCAATCCCGGCCATCCCGATCAGTTTGATGTGGCCTTCGCGCATCGTTCCCCGGTAGGTCTCTGCGGCGTTGGCCTGGGCCTGGGCAACGTCAGCCGCTTTGGGCACGTCCACTTCGCCCAGATAGCTCTGGCGTATGGCGATGTGATGCTGCGCGGTCTCTTTGCTGGCAGCGGCTTCCAAGAGCAGCGACCATTCGGTCTGGGTGAAGAAGTCTGACACCACACAGCCGCTGCCCAGGGGTTTGTCCAGGGCCTCGGCAATCCCCTTCTCCACCAGTGCGTACTGGTTTTCGGCGGCGCGCAGCTTGGCGATCTCGTTTCTCACCCAATTGTCGGCCCCTTTGAAGTCGCCGCTAAAGGCCAGTTCCAGGGCATCGGTGACAAACTGCTGGCCGAAGATCATACGAATGTTGGCCGCCTCGCGCACGCTCTGGCGCAGCCGGGCCGCGAAGTCGCACCAGTCCACCACCGGCGGCAACACCTGGCCGCTCTTGGCCGGGTCCGGTGGGTTGGGCATCTCTTTGCTGGCCGGTGCGCCGCACAGGGATGCGGTATAGATGGGATCGCTGCGAAAACGGCTCTCCGGCGCATAGACAGCCAGGAAGGCGTAGAGGTCACGCGCCTGGCGCAACTCCGCGTCCGCCTGATCAATGCGCTGCTGAATTGTCACCGTGCCGGTGTAGATGGTCGAGGCAAGCCCGGCCTGGTAGTCGAACTTCTGAACCAGCGTCAGGTATGACGGCTTGGCGTTGTAGGGCGAGATGGACTCGCGGAATTCCAGGTTCGGTTTGAGCAGGCCGTATGCCTTGCGTTCGATTTTGATAAAATCTTCGTAGATCAGCGCGCCCGCCACCGGCGCGCTGGGGTTGGCGACGAAGGTACTGTTGGCGGCCGGGTCGCCGCCGGGTGAAATGGCCGTGAAACCACCGGGAACCGCTGGGGGTGGGTCTGGTGGGTCTGGAAAGGCCGCGCTGGCCCCCAGCAACGAAGTGATCAACAGCGCGATGAGCAGAACCAGTGCGCTGAAAATTGTCTGGATTCGCCTTCTATGGGTCCGTACACTCTTTGCTTCCCGTACGTGTTGATTCATATTGCGCCTCTTGAGCATTCGAGCAAAAAAACAACTTGGCGGCGTCATCTGGCATCGGCGACAGGCTCTGTTGCCAACGTCCTACCCAACACAATTCTACCGATCATAGATGATGACGGTGGCCGCTACATCGGGAACGGTCATAAATGTAACGTTGTAACCTGACAAGACAGGGCCATCCGCCACTATGCCATTGACAATTTGCGTATGATTGCGAACGCGCATCCAGGCCCAAGGATCGGGAACTATTACGAATTTACCGGCAGTGTTTAGTACAAACCCTGCCGTCCCTCCCCCTTGCTGGAATGAATACCCATGTAATCCAGCGTTCTTATTGCCGGATTCACCTGGCTGCTCGATGAATATCGTTTCTTGAATGACACGAATCTCGTCCGTGCTTTTGATTCGAAACAAGAACCTCATTGTGCAGCCATCTGCGTCGCCGCACAGCGGACCGATATCTACAGCCCCGGTCGTCCAGTATTGGGTGGTGTTCGTATTCATCCCGACAGTGAACACCATTGGCGGTGTTTCTCCGTTGATACTTTCTGCTGTGAGCCTGCCCCGTATGTTCACGTTGCTGCTGGCATCACCAATCACTACATCACCGCCACTATAGTTCAGGTCAAGCCGCGCCGTATTACTACCGCTCCTGGCTAGGATATCATCTTGGTCGATATAGATGTGTGTGCCGTTGGCATTGCCGGTGCGTAGACTGGACGTGACATTGAGTCCTGGTACTGCGGCATCGGGAACCAGGGTTGTGGCCGTACCGGCGGTGGTGGCGTTGACCGCATTCTGGGCAGTGGTGGCCAGGATGGCCCAGGGCACGGGGTGGATGCGCTGGCGGGGCAACAGCTCGGCGCCGTCATCCACCGAGACGCCGACGAAAATGGGGACATTGTTCACAAAAAGATTGGTGTCAAGCACCGTCAAAGAACCGATCACCGCATTGAAGAGGCCGTCCCGCACGGCGACTGCCGGGAAATCTTCGGTGTGCAGGGCGGGGACGTCCGTGGCTAACACATCCTGCCAAAGTTTGAGGGTGATCTTATGGGTGCCACCCATGGGATTGCCCTGTCCGTCGCGCAGGAAGCCCTGGTAGTTGAAGGTGGAGGGAATAGTGACTTGCGGTGCGTCCGTGGCCGCGGTGCGCGATTCAGCGCCCGCCGCCCACAGCCGTCCGCTGCCCAGGTTCACCAGCCCGTAGAGGGCCAGGCCGGCAATGGCGAGAAAGCCAACCCATTGGGCCAACTGTTGAAATTTTCTGAATAACATTGTTCTTCTCTCCTTGAAAAGTATGCAGAACGGGATAGAGACACCGAACAGGACAGAGGGAGGGCAAAAGTTCCGGATTCTGTAGCATTTTGGGGTATCCCACCGATTATAGAACGCCAGCGCTTCACCAGCGCTTCACCAGCGTGTCAGAAGCGCTGATTGTCAGGAAAAGCGGCGATTTCGTAATACGATATCTAATCCGGGCGTGTTACAATTGACGAAAAGGATGCAACCAAAGAAAGGGATGGTCGTTCAATCGACAGGCAATAACGCAAAACAATGGCCTCTACACTTCAACTCAATTTGCTCGGTAGGCTGGAACTGATCCTCGACGGCCAACCCCTCTTAGACCTGCGTAGCCAGAAAGCCATCGCCCTTCTGCTCTACCTGGCCTGCAACCCCGGCCCCCAGCGCCGTGAGTTTTTGGCTGATCTTTTCTGGGATGCCACCTCCACCGCCCAGTCTCTCTCCAATCTGCGCACAGTCCTCTCCCGCCTGCGCAGCCACGCGCCCAATCATCTGCTCATCACCCCCGAAACCATCGCCATCGCACCCGATTGCGAACTTTCCACCGATGTAGCTGCCCTGGAAAGAGAGCTGAGTCTGACCACAGACCGTCTCACTGCCAGCAGTGGAGCCCAACTGACCGCGGCATTGGGCCTCTATCGGGGGGACTTTCTGGCCGGTTTTCACCTGCGCGAGGCCGCCGGTTTTGAGCAGTGGGCGATCGTCGAGCGGGAGCGTCTCCATTTTGTGGTGACCCAGAGCTACCGGCGTCTGGTGGCCTATCTTCTGCAGACAGGCGATTATCCGGCGGGCATTGACGGGGCCAGAGCCTGGATCGGGTTGGACTCGGTAAACGAGGAGGCCCACGCCCAGATGATCCGCTTGCTGGCCTACAGCGGTCAGCGCGCCGCGGCCCTGGCCCAATATGAGAATTGCCGCCAAATTTTGCGGGCCGAATTGGACATCGAGCCGAGCGACGAATTGCAGAACCTCTACGGCCAGATCCGCACAGGCAAATTCCCCGGATCTGCTTCCCCTGGCGCGGAAAGCCAGCCCCCGGCTGCCATCCGCCACAGTGCACCTGCTCGCCTGCCCCCCCGCCAGACCTCCTTTGTGGGCCGGACGGAAGAAGTAGCCGCCATCTGCGCCAGCTTTGCCGAACCGACCCGTAGGCTGATCACCCTCGTGGGCGAAGGGGGCGTGGGCAAATCTTCCCTGGCCCTGGGGGTGGGCGAGGTGATACTCGGTGAGGTGATGCTTGGCCGCCAGGCAATGCTGAACAATTGGCCGGATGGGGTCTGTTTTGTCTCTCTGGCCGAGGTGGAGGCTGAACCAGTGGTGACCCTGCCCCATCGCCTGGCCGCTGCCCTGGCCCAGGCCGCTGGGCTGCTCTTTTCCACAAAGCGGGGCGCGGCTGAGCCGGCCCGCCAGCTATTCGATTTTTTGCGGGATCGCTCGCTGCTGCTGATTCTGGACAACTTCGAGCATCTGATCGCCGCCACCGCTTTCGTTACCGATCTCGGCCTTGGTCATCGTTTCGGCCAACCTGTGCTGATTGGGCTAAATCAGCACGGGTTGGGGTGGCGACGGTGGTCGCTTCTTGGCAGGTCTGCCGGGCAAATCGATATGGGCCAGCAGATAGTCAAACAGGTTGAGCGGCTCTGCA
>CAMDQF010000183.1 GCA_945905745.1 Litorilinea aerophila | reverse complement strand
CGCCGCACCCCTTACGAACGACTCAGAAGTTCGACTTTTGGCAAAAAAAACGAATTCTTCCCATCTGCGCTCTTGCAAAAACTCACAGCCCCCGCTGCCGGGCATAGGCCGCGGCTTCGGCCCGGCTGCTCACATGCAGGATGGACATTATCTCCTTCATATAACGCTTGACCGTGCGCTCGTTCAGGTTGAGTTCCAGACCGATCTGTAAGTAGGTGCGCCCCTGGGCCACCCGGTGCAGGATGGCATTCTGCTCGTCGGTCAGGCTGGCTTCGGTTTGCAGACGGTTCTTAAACTCGGCCAGAACCTTGCCCGCCAGCTCCGGGGCCAGGGGCGGGATGCCCTCGGCCAGCCCGCTGATAAGCAGGAAGAAGTCCGCGGCATGCATACTCTTGAGCAGATAACCCGAGGCCCCGGCCTTCAGGGCCTCGAAGAGGGTCTCGTCCTCGGCCGAGACGGAGAGCATCACAATCTCCGTCTCCGGCGCGGCCTGTTTGATGCGCCGGGTGGCTTCGATGCCGTCGCACACGGGCATGTGGATGTCCATCACGATCACATCCGGGCGGGTGGTGCGCGCCAGCGCCTGGGCTTCCAGACCGTCGTGGGCCATGCCCACCACATGCAGGCCATAAGCAGTCAACAGGTTGTTGAGTCCCTCCAGGAAGATGGGCTGGTCATCCACCAGCAGCACCCGCAGGTCTTTGAGCGGGCCAGCCAGCTCCCCGGCTCCTTCCCGCCCCACGGGGAAGGTGACTTCGATGCGTGTGCCTTGCCCCGGTTGGGTATGAATTTGCAGGCTGCCGCCCAGAGCCGCGGCCCGCTCGGCCATGCCGGACAGACCGAAATGCGCCCAGCGCGCGGCGGACGGCCCGGCGGGTTGGCCCAGATCGGCGAGAGGCCGGGCCGCGCCGGGGATAGATGTCTGGGCGTCGAAGCCCCGTCCCGCGTCGGCGATGGTCACGCGCATCAGCGCCCCCTCCTGGCGGAAAGTGACCCGGGCCTGATCCACGCCGCTGTGCTGCCGGACATTGGTCAGGGCCTCCTGGATGATGCGCAGCAGGTGCAGCTCCTTGTCCGGGGGCAGCAGCGGGCCGCGCTGGGTGGGCAGCTCCAGCGTCACCTCCATCTGGTAGATCTGGCGCAGGCGGACGGCGTAGGCTTGCAGACTCCCCCAGAAATCCCGGGAACCTTCCGTCCCCTCTCGCATGCCCAGGATGAACTCCCGCACCTGGTTGTGGGCGTCCTGGGCCACTTCGCCCAGCCGTTCCAGCCCCAATTCGGCCACCTCCCGCTTGTCCGCAGCGTAGAGAGCCTGGACGGTCTGGCTTTGCAGGCTGAGAAAGCCGAAGACCTGGCCCAGCCGGTCGTGCAGTTCCCGACCGATCTGTGCCCGCTCTTCCAGCACGGCAATCGAGCGCTGCTGGCTGAGCAGTCGCGCTTCGGTCTGTGTGCGCTCAGTGATGTCCCGGCTGAAACGGGCATAGCCCAGCAGGTGGCCCGCGCCGTCGTAGATGCCGGAGATGCGGGAGGAGATGTGGCGCAGGCCACCGGGGCCTGGCAGCGCCATCACATATTCGTGGGCGTCGTGGCTTTCCACCCGGCGCAGACCTGCTTCAAAACGGGCGGCGTCTCGCGTCTGGGCGCAGATGTGGGCGATGGGTTTGCCCAGGGCGTCGGCCTCGCCGATGCCGTACATCTCTTCGGCCCCGGGGTTGAAATAGGTGATGCGCAGTTCCCGGTCTGTGGTGATGATGGCGTAGTCCGTAGCGCTGCGCAGGATGTTGTCCAGAAAGGCGCGGGCGTCGGCCAACGCGACCGTCCTCTCGGCCACCCGTTCCTCCAGATCCCGAACCAGGGCGCTGAGTTCGCCGGTCATTCTGTTGAAGGATTCGGTCAAGTAGCCAAACTCGTCGCGATCCAGCACCGGGATGGTCACATCCAACTGCCCGGCGTCCACTTTGCGCAGACCCGCCAGCAGGTTGTCCAGCGGCCGCACCAGGATGGCGCGAAAATAGAGGGGGATGGTCAGGAGCAGCAGAGCCGTGTTGAGCAGGACCAGATAGAAATAGGGCAACAGAAAGGTGTGCAGGGTACGGCGGAATTCGAGATGGAATCCCGCCACCGCGCCCTCTGCGCCCCCAGCGTAGGGCAAATCCTGGGCAAGCTGGAAATAGGCCACCCGGGTGTTGCCACTCCCCGGCAGCGCGCCGAGCAGCCGATAAGAATGCCAGGGGACGCGAATGTCGAACGGCGCAGGATCGTCCAGGGCCACAAAGCTTACTTCAAAAACCCCGTCTGGGTAGAGGGTCAGTTGCAGGGTGTTTCGATGCGCTTCATTGTGAGATTCGGGCAGATTCAGCCAGGTGATGGCCGTCTTGTCGTGGGTGCGGTGGATGTAGAGACCGCCGGCTTCCTTGGCCGCCGGCGGGGTCAGGTCCAGCCCCAGCGCAAAAATGGCCGGGACGCTGCCGTATTGAAAGAGGGAGTCTTGAAGGCCCACCTCCCGGCCAAACGAGATGGCTGAATTGCGCATGATGTGGAATTCGGACCAGCTTTTGCCGAAAAAGGGGAAGTCGAAGCCGATCGCCGCGTGATTGTATTCGTCGGGGAAAGACTCATCCCACGCAGGATCGAAGCGGAAGGCAACCCAATCGGTGGTATATCCGCCCCGCGCATTTGGGCTGAAGCGCAGGGTTTTGCCCGCCAGGTCGCTGTTGGGATTCTGGTAGGATTGGGTGAAGGGCTGGGTAAGCAGATGGCCCATTGCTCCGGTGAGCGCCATCAGAACCGCCAGTGAAATTGCCAGCAGTTTGACGATGAAGGAGGTCTGCTCGGGCAGAGCCTGCAAATAAAAGAGGATGAAAGCCAGCACAGTGGCCAAAATCCCCACGGAGATCAGTGCCGAAGCGAAGGAGTCGGGCAGAAAACTAAAATCGCGCAGGAGACTGATCCCCAGGATAAGAAGCGGGAGCAACCCAAACAGCGCTGAATTCCGTGCCCGCCGCGCCATCCCATCGCCCGGCTGCCAGAATTTGCGCCAATAAGCGACCGGCCGGGGGTCGGCCAAGGCCACTTTGCGCAGCGCCACAAACGCGATCCAGGCGATGAAGAAAATGAGCGACCACCCCGGGCGATAGCGGATGGCGCCCTGGGCCAGCATCACATAGCGATAGATGGCAAATCCCAACTCCCCCAGCGGATAGAGCAGGGAGAGCCAGAAAGCCACCCCCATTTCCCGCGTCTCAGCCGGGAAAGTGGCCGGGAAACGATAGGCGAATTGCAGCAGGCAGACCAGCCCGGCGGTCAGGAAGACGGTTTGCAGGGGCAGGGCGAGCTGACCGGCGCTGGGATAGAGCGTACTCTCCAAGAAAACAAACAGGATGGCCCCTGCGATCCCGCCAAAGAGACCCAAAAGCAGCCCCATCGTCACCGCCTGCTTGCCAGCTTGCCGGGTACGGCGCAGCCGCAGCGCCAGGTAGACGATCACAAACACGACAAAAATGAGCAGCGCAAAGTCGCTGAGCGCAGAGGGGGTCAGATAAAAATAGGGCATACGTGTCGCTTCAGTCCCCGCTGGCGGCAATCAAAACAGCGCAATTCTCACCCGTTTGAAGTATATTGGAAGTATACACGCAAACCCTTACAGCGAACAGCGGCGAAAGGTAGGGTGTATTTCAGCGCACACCGCCCGGCTCTAAAGAGGCCGGGCTAACGAGCAACGCCCCCTGAAGGGGGCTTGAATCGTCGAAAATCGTCCAATCATGTACTGGTCAATCTGATGGTGGAATCGAAAGCTGTCCGACTGCAAGTCGGACCTACGGATTTCACTCGGATTTCGTAGGTCACGCTTGCAGCGTGAAGGCCATTGGACGTTCCACTACCATCTTGACCACTACAAAAATCGTTCGATGACCAGCCGGATTTATCCGGCGTTGTTTGTTAGCTCCGGGTCTTTAGCCCGGAGCGGCCGTCACAACCGTCAATAACCGCTGATTTACGAATTTAGCTCTTGGCTCAAATGGATTTACAATGGGATCAACCTTCCGCACCAGCCTGAATATGCAGCCCATCTGCCATCTCTCCCAGGACCTACCCTATGGATTCACTCTCAATCATCCACCACTACCACGACCTGCTCCACCGGCCCGGCCTGGCCCAGGCGAGTTGGGACGCGCTGGTCCCCGGCCTGCGGGAGCGCAATCTCTTCTTTGGCCCCCGCCCCCTGTGTACGGTTCTGCGCCCGCTGATGTACACGCCCGCGGAGTGGGCACACCTGCAAGAACGTACGACGGTTGTGCTGCGCGCCTTCGATCGGCTGGGGCGGCTGATGCAGGCAGACCCGGTACTGCGCCAACAGGCCCGGCTCACCCCGGACGAGGAGTATCTGGTCAATGTGGAACACGGCTACCGCACGCCCATCCCCACGGCCCGACTGGACAGCTTCTATGCCCGCAACCCGGACGGCAGCCGTACCCTCAATTTCATCGAATTCAACGGGGAAAGCCCGGCGTCTATGGCCTATCAGGATGTCTTGGGCGATCTCTTTGACGAACTGCCGGTGATGCAGGCCATGGGCGAACGCTACCATATGCGCCTGCTGCGCAGCCAGTCCGCCGCGGTGGACGCCATTCTGAAAATCTACTACGAGTGGCGGGGCAACCGGGACAAATTGCCCGACATCGCCATCGTGGACTGGCACGGCGTGCCCACCACCAGCGAATTCCATCTTTTTGTGGACTATTTCGCCCGCCAGGGCATCGCAGCCGTCATTTGCAGCCCGGATGAGGTGGAGTTCCGGGATGGGGTCTTCTATGCCGACGGCACGCCTGTGGATTTTGTCTACAAGCGGGTGCTGATCACCGAACTGCTGGAAAAATACGGGCTGAACCACCCGATTGTCCACGCCCTGGAGGCCGGGGCCATCTGTGTGATGAACCCCTTCACCTGCAAACTGCTCCACAAAAAGGCCAGCTTTGCCATCGCCGGGGACGAGCGCAACGCCCATCTGCTCACCCCAGAGGAGCGGGCGGCGATTAAGGCCCACGTCCCCTGGACCCGGCTGATTGAGGAACGCACAACCCTCGATCAGCACGGCAACTCCATCGATCTGCTGCCCTGGGCCAGCCACAACCGGGAACATCTGGTACTGAAACCCAACGACGAATACGGCGGCAAAGGGGTCATCATCGGCTGGGAGACGGACCAGAGCGCTTGGGATACGGCCCTCTACGACGCCATCGAACAGCCGTCGATTGTCCAGGAGCGCGCCGTCATCGCCTACGAAGACTTCCCCACAATGGGCGGCGACGGCAGCCTCGTCGTCTCCCAGCGGCTGGTGGACTGTGACCCCTTCCTCTTCCACGGCCAGGATGTGACCGGCTGCCTGACCCGGCTGAGCAGCGTCACCCTTTTGAATGTGACCGCTGGCGGCGGGTCAATTGTGCCGGTCTATGTGGTGGAAGAAAAGTGACTGGGGATTGGAGATCGGGGACTGGGGATCGGCAGACGTGTCGCCATCAGCCCCCACTCCCCACTCCCCAGTCCCCAATCCCCAATCCCAGGAGAACCCTATGCCCTACCACTCCCCCCCTTCCTTAAATATCGGCATCGAAGAGGAATACCAGTTCATCGATCCCGAGAGCCGGGAATTGCTGGGCTACGCCACCCAGTCGATGGGGTCCGAGCAGTTGCTGATCCGGGAGAAGCAGCCGGAATTGGAGTTCGCCCAGCGCATCGACAGCGGCTCCATTGAAGTGGGTACGCCGGTCTGCGCCGATGTCAAAGGGGCGCGCACGGAGTTGGTGCGCATCCGCTCCACCCTGCTGGAACAGGCGGCCCGGGAGAACTTCAAAATTGTGGCCGCGGGCACACACCCCTTCAGCCATTGGGCACGGGAGGGCCGCCAGCCGGGTCTCTCGCGCTACCGGGCGCTGATCGAGGACACACAGATTATTGCCCGCCGCCTGCTGGCCTTTGGGATGCACGTCCACATCGGCATCGAGGACCGGGAGCTGGCGATGGATGTGATGAACGGGATGCGCTATCTGCTGCCCCACATCCTCTGCCTGGCCAACAGCAGCCCCTTCTGGCTGGGCAAAGACACCGGGCTGAAAAGCTACCGGGCTGTCCTGCTGGATGCCCTGCCCCGCACAGGCATCCCCAACGAATTCAGCAGCTACGCCGACTACGAAAGCTACGTGGATACCCTTGTCCGCACCAACAGCATTCAGGGGCCGGGCCAAATCTGGTGGGACATCCGCCCCCATCACCGCTTCCCCACCCTCGAAATCCGCATCTGCGATGTGATGCCCAGCGTGGAAGATACCCTGGCCGTCACCGCGCTCATCCAGGCCGTAGTGGCGTGGATGGTGGATTTGCGTATGCGCAATATGTCCTTCCGCCTCTACGACCGCACGCTGATCGCCGAAAACAAATGGCGGGCCGTGCGCTACGGATTGCAAGGCAAGCTGCTCGATTTTGGCATCGAGCAGGAAGTGCCGGTCAAATCCCTGATTCGGGAGCTGGTGGATCGGGTGGAGCCGATGCTGGACCGGCTGAACAGCCGGGCCGAAATCGAACACATCCACACAATGCTGGAACGGGGCAGCAGCACAGACCGCCAGTTGGCCGTGTGGCGGCAGAGCGGCGAAAATCTCAACGCAGTGGTGGATGATCTGATTGCAGAAACGGAGAAGCTCGGATGAAACGCCCCAGCCTGACGATTGGCATTGAGGAAGAATATCAGGTGGTGGACCCGGAGAGCGGGGAGCTGCGTTCCTTCATCACCCAATTCATTGAAGATGGAAAAATGGTGATGGTGGAGCGGGAGATCAAACCAGAACTGCACCAGTCGATGGTGGAGATGGGGACACCCGTCTGCGCCACGCCTGCCCAGGCTATGGAGGAATTGCTGCGCCAGCGCCAGTTCATTACCAAACTGGCCGAGGACAAAGGGCTGGCGATTGTGGCCGCGGCCACCCACCCCTTCAGTCGCTGGGACGCCCAGCAGGTGACACCCTTTCCCCGCTACCGGGGGGTGCTGGAAGAGATGCAGGTGTTGGCCCAGCGGCTGCTCATCTTTGGGATGCACATCCACATCGGCCTGGACGATCCAGATTTCGCCATCGACACAATGAATGTGGTGCGCTATATGCTGCCCCATCTGCTCGCCCTGAGTACCAGCAGCCCCTTCTGGACAGGCCGCAAGACCGGCCTGAAGAGCTACCGGGCCGTCATTTTTGAGGACTTCCCCCGCAGTGGCATCCCGGATGTTTTCCGCAACCGGGCCGAGTACGACGGGCTGGTCAGTACACTGGTCAACACCGGCTGTATGCCCGACTCCAGCAAAATCTGGTGGGATGTGCGCCCCCACCACACCTACCCCACCCTGGAATTCCGCACCTGCGACATCTGCACCCGGGTAGACGAGGCCATCGCCATCGCCGCGCTCTGCCAGGCGATTGTCCTCTGGCACTGGAAGCTGCGCCAGCGCAACATCACTTTCCGGGTCTACCGTCGGGACCTGATCACCGAAAACAAGTGGCGGGCCGCCCGCTACGGGCTAGACGGCAAGCTCATCGACTTTGGCAAGAAGACGGAACTGCCCGCCCGTGCGCTGATCCGGGAGTTGTTGGAGATGTTGGGGGAGGAGATCGACGAACTGGGCATCGCCAGGGAGATCGAGCCGATCTACCGGATGCTGGAAGTGGGCACCAGCGCCGACCGCCAGTTGCGGGTCTTCGACGCCAACGACGGGGATTTGAAGGCGGTGGTGCATCATCTGATCGCGGAGACGAAGGAGGGGCTGTAGAAAGTACCTAATGACCCAACTCACCCAATTCGCCCCTGACATCTACCGGCTGCGCCTGCCTCTGCCCTTTGCCCTGGACCACGTGAACTGCTATCTGATCCGCGGCGACCGCGGCTGGACCCTGCTGGACACCGGGCTGCACACGCCGGAGGGCTGGCAGAGCTGGCTTGCCGCCTTCGCCGAACTGGGCATTGCCTCCACCGACATCGAGCAGATCGTCCTCACCCATGTCCACCCGGACCACTACGGGATGGCAGGCACGTTACAGGCGTGGACCCACAACACAGCGCCCGTGCGTATGTCCACAGCCACTTCGGAAGCAGCCGCGGTCATCTGGCGCTCGTCCGCCGAAGATTGGCTGGACGAGACCAGCGCCTATCTGCGCCGCAACGGGCTGGAAGCTTCTTTTCTGGAAAGTGTGCTGCAAAGTATGCGGGCGATGCGGGCGGCGGTGCGTCCCCACCCGGAGAAAGTGGAGACTTTTGCGCCCAGCGACGAAGTCTACTTGGGCAACCGGCGCGTGCAGGCCAGCGCCGCCCAGGGCCACGCCGACGACCAGACGGTTTTTTACGACCCGGCAGACCGGTTGATCTTCTGCGGGGATCAAGTGCTCCAACGCATCACCCCCAACGTGGGAAGCTGGCCTACCACGCCTGCCGGTCCCCTGGGCCGCTTCCTCACCGACCTCTCCCGCCTGCGCGGGTTGGACGTGGGTCTGGCCCTCCCCGGCCACCGCAGCGAAATCACCGATTTTGCCGGGCGCATCGACGAACTGCTGGCCCATCACGACAAGCGGCTGACCGATATCCGAGAAGCTATCCCCGCCGCGGGCGCTACCACTCTGGAGATCACCAGGCAGGTCTTCCCAGTGGAGAAATTCAACATCCACGAGGTCCGTTTTGCTGTGGCCGAGACTCTCGCCCATCTGGAACATCTGCTCGAAACCGGCCAGGCCAGCCGGGACGAAACCAGCGCGGGCGTGTGGCTCTTCCGCCGGTGATCTCGTCGGACAGCTTTCACATTCCACCCCGCCGCATGGTATAATTGTTCTGACAATCCGTGCAAATCCGCCCTTTCCGCGTCATCCGCGTTCCATTCTTTCCATCCTATGGCCGAACGTAGCCGCACCTATCGCACCCAAGCGGTCATCCTGCGCCGCCGGGACTACGCCGACGCCGACCGCATTTTGACGGTCTATACCCCGCGCCTGGGCAAAGTCGAGCTGATCGCCAAAGGAGTACGCAAGACCACCAGCCGCAAAGCCGGACATCTGGAACTTTTCAGCCATGCCAGCCTGCTGGTAGCCCAGGCCCGCACCTGGGGCATCGTCACCGAAGTGACGACCGTCGAGAGCTTTCTCCACCTGCGCAGCGATCTGGACCGCATCAGCTGGGCGGGCTATGTCTGCGAACTAGTGGACGCTTTTGGCAGCGCCGAGGACGAGAGCCAGCCCTTGTGGGAGATGCTGCTCTATGCCCTGCGCATGCTGGACAGCGACGAAGCCCAGATCGATCTCTTCCTGCGCTGGTTCGAGATGCACCTGCTCAGTCTGGTCGGTTTTCAGCCGGAGTTGTTCAACTGCCTGGCCTGCGGGGATGAGTTGCAGGCTGTGACCAATTATCTGAGTCTGGCCGCGGGAGGTGTCTTCTGTCCCCGCTGCGGCGAAGCAGCCGGCGGCACAGAGCCGATTGAGCCGGGTCTGCTCAAAGTCCTGCGCCACATCCAGCGCAGCTCGTGGACAGATGTGCGGGCTGTGCAATTGCGCCCCCAGACGATTCAGGCCGTAGAGAATATCCTCTACCGCTATCTGGTGCTGGTGCTGGAACGCCAGTTGCGCTCGGTAGATTTTGTGCGGCGGTTGCGCTCCGCGCGTAATCAGTTAGCAGTAACCAGTAATCAGTGAAGATCGCGACACTTCCACAGAGTACTGGTCACTGCTAACTGTTCACTTTCTTCATCCCAAAGGCCGCCCGATGCACATCCGCGACTACCAAAACTGGCTGGAGGAGTGGGACAAAGCCCGCGCCTGGGATCGGGTGCTGGTGAGCCACACCCTCCTGCACGCGCTGGAAGAGCTGGGCGAAGTGAGCAAACTGGTGCAGATGCTGGAAGGCTACCGCGACCTCAACCCACCGGATGAGCAGGCTGTGCGTGACCTGCTGGCCCTGGAACTGAGCGATCTGCAAGTGATGCTCTTCAAAATTGCCTACCAGTGCGGGATTGATATGGAAGATGCCCTGCGCCAGGGCCAGGCCAAAGCCGACGCCCGCTTCCCCGATCCGTCCACCGGCCGCGCCGCGCAAATAGTCTATCGAGAACGTTTGCGGGTGCGCGTAGATAAAACGTAAATCGGACTGACAGTCCGACTTACACGAGCAAAGCAGCAATCAGATCCCGCAGGCGGGTGGCTATGCCGGGCCGTCCCGCATAGCTGCTGATGGCGATGACCGCCTCCTCTGTGCGATGGACAGCCGGTGCGTGAAAATTTCCCTCGGCCGGTGCGTCGGCCACATTCACCAGCAGGCCGCGTGCCAGCGCCTCGTCCGTCACCGTCCGGTTGACCGCCCGTACATTCGTCGTCGCAAAGACAATCCCCGCCCCGGCCAAATCGCCGGAACGAAATTCCCGCTGTATCCACTCAATCGCGCCACTTTCCGCCAGGGCTTGCAGCGCGGGTGTGGCCGTCGGCGCAATCAGCCGTACCCGGCCATTCGCCGCCAACAATCCGCTCACTTTGCGTTCGCCCACAATCCCTCCGCCCACGACAACGGCGAGGGTACTTTCCAGATGGATGAGGGTAATGGGGTAACGGCTGGGAGGGAGCATCGCAGAAACTCTGGTGATTATTCAGGCAGGCAGGCAAAGTCCCCGGCACTTCACGTCCAACAACGGCCTGCTTGTGGCATACCCACCCACTCGCAAAAAAGTGCCGGGGACTTTTGAGCCGAGGCTGAACGGTTCCGAACCGGCTTCAGCCGGTTTCCTGTACCAGCCTGGGGTTTGAACTCCAGGCCACCGGCCACACAATCGGTTCGTCCTCCACCAGCCCGGCAGATGCGCCATCGGGCACAAACCAGTCCAAACGGTCGTGGAGCGCGGCTACTTCGCCGATGACAATCACCGCGGGGGAGTCAATCTGCGCACTTTCGATAGCGGTGGGGAGTTCAGCCAGCGTAGAACGCACCGACCGCTGCTGGTCTGTCGTCCCCTGGCTGATGGCAATGGCGGGTGTCTGGGCTTCCCGTCCGGCGGCGATAAGGGCTTGAACAATAGTGGCAATTTGGCCCATGCCCATCAGCACAACTACTGTGGGGATTCGGGAGAGTGCGTCCCAATCGGTCTGGCTATCGGCTTTGTCACCGGCCTCGTGGCCGGTGATGACGGCAAAACTGGTGGCGACGTTGCGTTGGGTGACGGGCACGCCCGCATAGGCAGGCACAGCCAGGGCCGAGGATACGCCGGGTACAACTTCAAAAGGCAGCCCCGCCGCGGCCAGCGCCAACGCCTCCTCCCCGCCCCGGCCAAAAACGAAGGGATCGCCCCCCTTCAACCGCACCACCTGTTGACCGGCCCTCACCAGCTCCACCAACAGCCGGTTGATCTCCTCCTGGCGCAGGGTGTGGTGATCCGGGCGCTTGCCGGCAAAGATCAGTTCCGCATCGGGTCGGGCTTCGTCCAGCAATTCAACACCGATCAGCCGGTCATAGATCACCACATCCGCGGCCTGCAACGCCCGCAGCCCGCGCACAGTAATCAGATCAGCCCGGCCCGGCCCCGCGCCCACCAGCCACGCCTTACCGCTGTAAGATTTCTGCTTCCTGTCGGATGCAGTTGCCCAATCTCCAATACCCAATCTCAAATCCTCTCATTTTTCACCCGTTCGGCAATCAGCTCCGCCAGGCGCAAATCGTAGCCCAATTCGTCCGCCTCGGCAATCTCCAGGGTGGGATGACGTTGGCGGGCCTCGGCCAACAGAGCGGGGAGGTCGTCGCGCACGTGGCGGCCCCGGTGCAGAAAATAGGGCAGGGCCACTAGCCGGGACGTACCATTTTCCATCAGACCGTCAATGGCGGCGGGGATTGTCGGCTCGTTGCAGTCCAAATAGCCGACCGTCACCCGGCAATAGTCTGTGGCGACGCCCAGCCGACCGGTGATGCGTTCCAAAGGCGCATTGGCTTCGGCCAGAGGTGTGCCGTGGGCCATCAGCAGCAGAGCGGACTCTTTGTGGGACTGGCCCAGGCTGGGGTCAGCAGCCCTCACTCTGTCCAGGGCGATGGCGCTCATCAACGGGTGATCGCCGAAACTGCGGCCTGCGACAAAGCGCACATTCGGCCAGCGGGCCGCGTGCTGGGCAATCTCCCCAGCCAAATCGTTCTGCACGTATACACCGTCGATCAAAAAATAGGGCTGGACAAAGAGCCGCTCCACGCCCTGATTGATACACTTCTCAATGGCTTCAGCCAGAGTTGGTCGGCTGTAGTTGAGGAAACCGGCTTCGGCTACCGGCGCGACACCCCTCTCGCGCAGGCGTGCGGTCAGGCGAATCATCGCCCCACCGCTGGCACTTTTGATGCTGCCGTGACCGATCAGCACAATCCCAATCAAACAGCTTTGCCTTCTGCCCAGTGCAACCCGCACTCTGTCTTTGCCAGCCCGCTCCAACGCCCGGCCCGCAGATCATCCCCGGCATTCACCGGTCGGGTGCAGGGCCAGCAGCCCACGCTAGGGTAGTTGCGATCGTGGAGTTCATTGTAGGGCAAATTGTGGCTATAGACGTAATTCCAGACATCTTCCTCGGTCCAACGGGCCAGGGGCGCAATTTTGGCGACGCCGTGCCGACCATTCCAGCGCAGCATGGGCGTCTGGGTGCGGGTGGATGACTGATCCCGGCGCAGCGCGCTGACCCAGGCTGTGCTGTCGCGCAGGGCCGCTTCCATGGGCTGGATTTTGCGAATCTGGCAGCAGAGGTCTGGGTCCTGGGCGTAGAGGGTGGGGCCGTGGGTTGCTTCGTGCTGGGCGATGGTCTGCTGCGGTGTCACCCGGCGCAGGGCACGGCCATAGCGCTCCTGGGTGCGCTGGATCAGGTCCAGAGTTTCGGGGAAGAAGTAGCCCGTGTCCACGTAAAAAATGTCTACGTCCGGGTCGATGCGCAGGGCAATATCTATCAGGGCCATGCCGCTGGCCCCGAAGGAGGTGCCGATAGAAAGCCCGCTGCCAAAATCGGTGATGGCCCAGGTCAGAATGTCCTCGGCGGGGGCGCTCTCAAAGCGGCGACTCAGACGGGTGAAAAAGGCGTGCTGCCAGGCGTCAAAGGCTTCGGTTTGGGGTAGAAGTTCGCTGGAAATGCTCATGGATGTCGTTTCCTCAGATATGCTGTTCGCTGGCTGCCTCTTCCACAGGGCAAGTCACCGAAAATCTTAGCCTTGCCGATCTCAGCCAAAAGGGACGCGTAAAGCAGAAAGAGCGCGCGACGACGGGCGGATCAGCAGGCAGTTCAGTTGTAGACGGACGGCGAGATTTTCAGCGAATCAACCGTTCCACGCACACATGGCGAAGAAGCCGATTCGTCACTGGCTTGCCGTCAAACAAACAATTGGGTAGTGCGAACGGGAAAAGCGAGTGGAAGCTTTAACAGCAACAACAGGGG
>CAMDQF010000182.1 GCA_945905745.1 Litorilinea aerophila | reverse complement strand
CCCGACTGCTGAACGCCATTTACCGTCCCAGCATCGGCAGAAAGACATTCCTGGCTGTCTGGCGGAAGGCGAAGTTGAGTTCGCCCTGCTCGCCATTGCTGACCAGTGTGATGCGCTGGGAGAGGGCAGCCGCTGGCTCGTAGCCATCGGGCCAGCGTTCCAGGGTGACGGTGTAGGTGTCGGGTGGCAGGTTGGGCATCACATATTGCCCGGCGCTGAAGCTCCCCGGCCCGGTTGTGACCAGGGCCACCCGCTGCCCCATCCCATCCTTGATGTTGAGCAGAACACCGCTCAGCAGTGGCTCCTGGTCATAGGCACCATCGGCTTTGCTGTCCACCCATGCCCGCCCGGCCAGGCTGACCTCCTGGCATTGGGGCATATCCGCCAAGCCCTGGGCGACCAGAGCTGTGCCGGGGCGACAGGCCCCCACATCCACAATCGTAATCCAGTAATCCTCCACCTCGCCGCTGACTGCGCTGCCCGTCGAGAGAGCCACCTCGCCCGGCGCGCTGGCAATGCGACAGCGCAGATAGCTGACACCGGCTTTGGGCACAGAGAAGCCGCTGAAGATCAGGCTGACCGTCTGGGCCACGGGTGCGCTGTTGATAGTCGTGGCGGCCCGTTCGCCGGGGTTTTCGAAGCTGCCGTTGCGGTTGAAGTCGATCCAGCAGGCCACACTGGCCCGCGCGCCGGTCTTGTTGAAGCCGGTCAGCAGCAGGTTGACGCCGCCAGACCCGCTGGTCAAAATCGGCAGCAGTGCGATGCTCTCCTCGTCATTCACCCCACTGTCGTTGTCCCCATTGGCGTCCGGCCCTTGCAGCGCGCCGTTATCTCCGTCCGCTGGCCCAGCCCCCAGGTAGAGATTGGGGAGGACTACGTGCCGGGGACCGTCATCTGCGCCGGTGGTCTGATAATTGCCCTGACCTGTGCCAGGGCCAGGGTCCGGCGCGTCGCCGTAGTCGTATTGCAATTGGGTCACTGCATCTACACAGACGGTGGACGAATTGGCCGTCAGGGTGGTCTGTCCCGGCGCACTCAGAGCGGTGCCCCCAGCGGTGGCCGCTTGGGCCATGACTGTGCCCACATTGCAGGTCTGGGCCGCGGTGAGGGTCGTAGAGCGGGTACAGAGACCGCTTTCTCCCGGAGCCAGAGGGCCGATGGTGGGTGAGCCGCAGATGACACCCAATTTGTCATCCATCACCACAAAATCGTTCAGCCAGGTCTCCCCCTGGTTGACGATCTGATAGGTGTAGGTGACTGTTTGGCCTACCAGAATCTGGGCAGCACTGGCCTGCTTGATGATTGCCAGGCCCGTGCGGGCGTAGCCGAAGTCGGCGAATTCGAAATTCTGGCTGGTTGCCAGGGCAATCGGATAGGGGTTCGGCCCGTAGGTTCCACTGGTGAAGACAAAGCCACGCAGAGGGTAACCCGCGTTGAAGTTGCTGGCCGCCACCCGCACTTGATAGTTGCCAGCTGGCAGGTTGTCAAAGAGATAGCGCCCACCCCCCGCGGTGGCTTGGGTGGCGGTCACCGTGTTTGTGGCGTCCAGCAGCTCCACCAGCACGCCGTCGATGCCCGGCTCGCCGCTGTCCTGAATACCGTCCAGGTCCTGGTCGTGCCAGATGAAGTCGCCGATGGAGGCGTCCGAGGCCACGCCGAAGTAGTTGGCGTCGTCCTGGACCCGAATGGTCGTGGCGTCATAGTCGCCAGTGGCTACTCCGGTGTTGGTGTGCTGGCCGGCCTGGGCTGGAATGGGGCCGATGGTGCAGACGTAGCTTTCGCCCAGGGCCAGGGCGGTGGGCCGGTCCAGACACAGCGGAGCCAGGTCGTAGACATTATCGGTCAGAGTCACATTGGTCAGGGGCACATTGCCCGTATTGACCAGAATGAAACGGAAGAAGACGTCGCCGCCTGCCTGGGCCTGGGGACCTGTGGGAGCATCCGCGTCATGCCAGGTGGTCTGGTCATCTACGGAGACCAGCTTTTGCAGGGCCAGAGCCGGGCGGGTGGGCGCATAGTAGTTGGCGTCGTCGGTGTCGCGCACAGGCACGCCTGCGCCGTTGCCGATGATAGTGGCCGTATTTGTGTGTACACAGTCCTCCTCCACATCCTCCACCACAGACGGGATGACACAGGTGTAGCTTGCGCCGGGCTGGAAGGGGTCCGGGATGGCAGCGCAACTGGTCAACGGGTAGTGGTCATCGCTCAGGCTGACGCCGGTCAGGGGCACATCGCCACTATTGGTGACGACAAAGCGGAAGTATACCGTCTCGCCTACCCGGGTCTGGGGACCGGGGGCCAGGTCGGCGTCGTGCCAGGTAGCCTGGTTGTCCACCGAGACGAACTTCTCCACGTCGATGCCGGGCCGGAGTTGGGCGTTGTAGTTGGCCTTGTCATCGTCCACGACAGATTGGCTGCCATAGAGACCGATGGTGGAGGCCATATTGGTATGCTGTCCCGGCTGGGCAGGCAAGGGACCGATGGTGCAGGTGTAGGACGCACCGGCTGCCATTGGATTGGGTCGGGCCGGGCAGCTGCTCACGTCATACACGTCGTCGCTCAGCCCCACATTGGTCAGGGCCACATTGCCGATGTTGCTGATCACAAAGCGGAAGAAGACATTTGCGCCGGTTACAGCCTGGGGGCCGGGTGCGTCGTCCGCATCCTGCCAGGTCTGCTGGTTGTCCACCGAGACCAACTTTTCGATGTCGATGGCCGGTTGAGCGGGCACGTTGAAATTGGCCGGATCACTGTCGCTGACCGTCACATTCTGGTATTGACCCGTGACCCCGGCGATGTTGGTGTGCTGCCCCACCTGGGCGGTGATTGGCCCAAAGGTGCAGGAATGGCTGGCCGCGGGCTGGAAGGGGCTGGGCACTGGACTGCACGAACTGATGTTATAGAGATTGTCCGTGGGCGTCACATTGGTCAGGGGCACATTGCCCACATTGCTGATCACAAAGCGGAAGTAGACTGGGCTGCCCGCCGCGGCCTGGGGACCCGGCGCTGTGTCGGCGTCGTGCCAGGTGGCCTGGTTGTCCACCGAGACATATTTTTCGATATCAATGGCGGGCTGGCCTGTGCCTGTGTAGTGGGCCGGGTCGCTGTCCGAGAGCTGTTGGCTGTTGTAAAAACCCGTGGCCGAGGCTGTATTGCTGTGCTGGCCTGGCAGGGCCGGGGTCGGACCGTAGAAGCAGGTGTGGCTCTGGCCGGGGTTCAGCGGGCTGGGCACGTTGCAGTTGACCAGCGTGAACAGATTGTCGCTGATGGTCACGTTCGTCAGAGGCACATTGCCGATGTTTGTCACCACAAAGCGGAAGTGTACATCCTTGCCCACAGTAGTCTGAGGACCCGTGGGCTGGTCCGCATCCTGCCAGGTGACCTGATTGTCCACCGACACCAGCTTTTCCACATCTATCGCCGGTCGGGGCGGGATGGGTGTGTTGGTAGGCGTGGCCGTCGGCGTGTGAGTCGGCGTGGCCGTGGGCGTGAAGGTCGGCGTCGGCGTCGGTGTATACGTCGGCGTGGCCGTGGGCGTGAATGTGGGTGTAGCCGTGGGCGTGAAGGTCGGTGTCGGCGAATCCGTCGGCGTCGGCGTATAGGTCGCCGTCGCGGTCGGTGTGTCCGTGGGTATCGGAGTAGGTGTGTCAGTCGGCGTCGGCGAGTCCGTCGGCGTCGCTGTCGGCGTCGGCGAGTCCGTCGGTGTGGCCGTGGGCGTGAAGGTCGGCGTGTTCGTCGGTGTATAGGTCGGCGTCGGTGTCTCAGTCGGTGTGGCTGTGGGTGTATTTGTCGGTGTAGCTGTGGCTTGGAAACGGTTGCCAAAGTTGACGTCCGTCGCGCTCTGGTTGGTCAGGCTGACTGCATGGGAACCATCGCCGCTGGGATAGGTCTGATCCCAACCCGTCTGCTGGGTCTCGTTGACCGTATAGCTGCCCGGCTCCAGATTGGTGAAGCTGTAGCTGCCATCGACGCCTGTGATTGTCGTGATATCCACATTGTTGGGGCCGCCGCGCAGCCGAATTGTCCAGCCAGGTAGACTGGATTCGCCCCCATCCCACACGCCGTTACCGTTGGCGTCGTTGAATTTGCTCCCGCTCAGTGCCAGGATGCCCCGGTTGCCAAAGCGCATCTCCGCATATTGCACCGCTGAGAGGGTGATCTCCTGGGACAGGGGTGTAGTGTTGATGTAGCCGGGGTGGTTGGCGATCTGCTCCACCACCCGGTATTGGCCGGGGTTCAGGTCCGTGAAAACGACCAGCCCGTTGGCGTCGGTTGTCCCGCCTCGGAACTGCGCCCAGGCCCCATTTTGCCAGATATAGAGGGCAAACTGCCAACCGGCAAGCGTCGGCTCCTGGCCCTCATCCCAGACCTGATCCCCGTCCTGGTCCAGATATTTGCGCACAGCCAGCACTGAGTATTGGGCGTTGCCAAAGTTGGCCCGCCACTGGGTCCAGGCGTCCGACGGGTCTCGGGGACGGCTTTGGGAGAGGGGTGTGCTGTGGGTCCAGCCGCTCTGTAATGTCTCGGCCAGAGTATAGCTGCCGTCGGCCACAATACGGTCAGCGAAGAAGGCATGGCCGTTGGCGTCGGTTACTGCGGTGAATTGGCCGCTGGGGGTGGTGAGGGTGAAATTCCAGTTAGCCAGGTTCGACTCCCCCTCCTCCTGAACCCCGTTGAAGTTCCGGTCTTCGAATTTGTGGGCGATGATCAGATTGGTCGATTCTTCCCAGGTGTGGGCGGCGGATGCCCGTGCCTGTACGGGCACGCTCTGCCCCAATACAAGCCGCTGCCAACTGTCTGGGCTGGCCTGATCCGTAAAGCGGGAACCTGCGGGCAGGTTGACATCGGCTGTGGCGGTGATGTTCGCTGTGCCTGCGCTGTTTTTGGTCAGAGTAAAGGTAGCCTTGCCCTGGGCATCGGTCACCGCGCTAGTGCGGTCCAGCGTGCCCGCGCTGGCGCTAACGGTCACTGTGTAGCCGGGCAGGGGCACTGTGCCTTTGGTCAGGCGCACGCTGATGGTGTGGGCAGGCTGGTAGGGCAAGAAGCCCGTGCTGGAGGCCGGTTCGATCACCATCAACACATTGCCCGGCTGATACTCTGCCGGGGTTGTGGCGGGAATCGCAGCCAGAATGGCGTTGTAAGCGTTCTTGACTGCAGCGTCGTAGGTGCTGTTATAGGCGGTCGAGTCGGTCTGGCGCAGATTCCAACCATCGGTCAGATGCCAGACAGCGGATTGGCGGGCCGCCTGTTGCACTGCGTTGTTGAGGGTGGGTGGATAGTTTGTCACCAGCCAGGCCACCCGCCAATCGGAGAAAAAGCCACTGTCCAGACAGAAGCCCCGGTTGTAGGCCCGCTCGTGGTAGATGTCGGTGCAAAAGGCATAGGCGATATTGCCACCACCAAAATCCACCTTGCCCAGGGGCGTGTCGAAAACTTTGGTCGTGCCATCCTTTTGCAGATAGACCAGAATCGACGAATTGGCCACGGGGTTGTCTGTGGGGTTGACCCAGGAAGCGTTGCCACAGACCGCGGCATCTGTTCCGTCCGCTCCCTCTGGCATAAGCAGGGACAGGTTGGGCAGGATGGGCGAAATCAGCGGTTTGTCCTGGGGTTGTGTCCCGGTCTGAACCGGGGTTGGCGGCTGCTGGGGTTCATCCAGAGGCGTAGAAATGTCCTGGGCCATCACTGGCGTTGTGCCCAGGTGAAAGCCAATCAGCGCCAGGGCCAACAGGCTAATGGCAAACAGACGCTGAAAGGCAAGGCGGCCCTTTTTGTCGGGCGCGCTTAAAGAAAGCAGATGAAGTCGACGAATGGAATACATGGCCAAATCTCCTGAAACGCGGTACATGAGAGATTCACAAAAAAACTGTATTGATCAGCGTGATGATGAAATGAAAAAACGATGATTTTGTGTCGCCGTCCAGAGTAAATTTGTCGAAAATGCGCCTTTTTTCATTTCATCATCATCTTGCCTAATACAGATTCACAAAAAAACGAATGGTTTAGAGGGTTGTCAGCCTGAGCAGATAGAGTGCTGCTATTTTTTGCGAAGCGACGTACTACGATTTGGTGGATTTTTTTATGAAGTTTTTGGCCAGGCAGTATGCAGGAAATTTCCTAAGCTATATTACTTTAGCATTCTACAGGGATCAAAGCAAGAGGCGATAGACCCGAATTTGCGGAAGTCATTTTTCCCATGTGACAAAAGTCGCAGCATTCCCCAACCCCCTGACATAGACTGTCTCTGAACCGTAACCCCTCGGTCGCCCTATCGATTGCGTTCTTTTTCACAACTCTCCGCACACGCGGCCCAACAGGAGGAAACTTATGAAGCGTTCTCTTCTCTACGGGATTATTGCTGCCCTGGTCTTGGTGGTAATTGTCCTGGCGGCACTGGTTCTTTCTCCCGACGAAGGGGGTGGGCAATCGGCTGCCCCTGCCCAGGCACCGTCCGCTGGCGTAGCTGATGATGCCGCTGCCGTCATCGCTGCCCGGGGGCTGACCCCGGAAAATGTCACCGCTGCGCTGAAAACGTATACGCCCAGCGGTCAGCACGACCCCTATCTGATGTTTTCGTCCGGCGGCCATAGCGGTCAAATTCACGTGGTTGGCGTCCCCTCCATGCGTCTGCTGCGCACCATCGGTGTCTTTACGCCGGAGCCATGGCAGGGCTATGGCTACGGGGAAGAGTCGCATACGGCGATGTTTGAAGCAGGCGAACCGGAAGGTGCCGACATCCGCTGGGGCGATACCCACCACCCGTCTCTGAGCGAGACAAACGGTGTCTATGATGGCGAGTGGCTCTTTGTGGGCGATAAGGCCAACGCCCGGGTCGCGGTGATCGATCTGCGCGACTTCGAGACGAAGCAGATCGTCAAGAACCCCATCACTATGAACGATCACGGCGGCACTTTTGTCACCCCCAACACGGATTGGGTGGTAGAAGGCGGCCAGTACGGCGCACCCATCGGCGATTTTGCACCGATTAGCGAATACAACGAACACTACCGGGGCCAGATTACCTTCTGGAAGTTCAACCGGGAGATCGGGCGCATTGTGCCCGAAGAGTCCTTCGCTATGGAACTGCCCCCCTACTGGCAGGACCTGTGTGACAGCGGCAAGCTGGTGAGCGACGGCTGGATCTTCTGCAACAGCTTCAACACCGAGCGGGCGACCGGCGGTGTGGGTGCTGTGGAGGGGGCTGTCCCCTTCGAGTCTGGCGTCAGCCAGAACGATATGGACTACATGCACGTCGTCAATCTGACCAGGGCCGCCGAAGTGGCCGCCACGAACACCAACAAAGTCAATGGCTTCAACGTGATACCCATGGAGACAGCCATTGCCGAAGGTCTGCTCTACTTCCTGCCAGAGCCGAAAAGCCCCCACGGGGTAGATGTCGCACCAAAGGGCGATTTTATGGTCGTCAGCGGCAAGCTGGACCCCCACGTGACTGTCTACAGCTTTGAGAAGATGATCAAGGCGATTGCTGACAAGAACTGGACGACGGATGAGTACGGCGTGCCTGTGCTGGCCTTTGACGCAGTGATGGAAGCCCAGGTCGAGTTGGGTCTGGGACCGCTGCACACCCAATACGACAACCAGGGCTATGCCTACACCAGTCTCTACCTGGACAGCGCGGTGGCCCGCTGGACACTCGGCCCCAATTATCCGCATGCGGAAGGGGAAGAGCCGTGGACGCTCATCGACAAGGAGTCGGTACACTACAATGTGGGTCACATTGCGGCAGCCGAGGGTGACACCGCCGAACCTGCGGGTGGTTTCCTGGTAGCCCTCAACAAGTGGTCGGTGGATCGTTTTGCCAATGTCGGCCCGTTGCTGCCCCAGAACTTCCAGTTGATCGACACCAGCGGCCAGGGCGCAAGCCTGCAACTGCTCTACGATATGCCCGTGGGCTTTGGCGAACCCCACTATGCCCAAATTATGAAGACCGAACGGCTCAAGTCGATTCAGATCTACCCAGAGGTGGGCTGGAATCCCCACACCTGGTCGAAGGACCCCAATGCGACATTGGCCGGCGAGGAGCGTGTGGTACGTGACGGCAACAAAGTGGAAGTCTTTATGACCGCTATCCGCAGCCACTTTACGCCGGAACACATCGAAATCAATCAGGGCGATGAGGTGACGTGGCACATCACCAGCCTGGAGCAGGCGGTGGATGCGGTGCATGGCTTTGCCGTACCGGGCTACAACATCAACCTGAGCATCGAGCCGGGTGAGACGGCTACCTTCCAGTTGACCGCCAATCAAAAGGGCGTCTTCAGCTACTACTGCACCGAATTCTGCTCGGCGCTGCATCTGGAAATGACCGGCTATCTGATGATCGCACCGGAGTAAGTGGTACGTAGTGCGTGAACTGGCGGGGGTGATCCTTCCGGTTTCGCCCAGGCATTTGAGGTAAAAAAGAGAGAGGCTGCCAAGTCCGGCAGCCTCTCTCTTTTTGTCTTCACGAATTTGCCAGACAACCGTCAATACTGTCTACTGGTTCACGCACTACGCGCTACGCACTACTTACGCAATCGCATAGTCCGTGTACTGCCGCACATTCTCTGGATGAAAGGCCAGCACAATCTGATCGCGGGGAATGCCTGCCTCGACCAGTTCCTCGGCCACACCCTCTTCGATGCCGTCGTGTTGAATCCAGACTTTGCCGCCGCGGATGTCGATATGCAACACGCAGCCGTGTACCCGCCGGTGTTTCTGCCAGCCCACGTACATCATTTCGTAGTGGTCTTTGGCTTCGTCAAAAATGGTTTCTATTTCGACTACGCCGTAGGCTGGGGGGATTTGGGCATATTTTGTAATGATATCTTTGATGATTTTGCGATACTCAGCTATTCGATCCATCTGTGAATCGTCCTTTCAGATTCCTCAAAAATCAACAATTTCACGCCATAGCTTTCAAGGGTGAATTGTCCCAAACCTTGCCTCAAATAGCTTTCAAAGACCAGTCGAGAGACCGCCAAATAGAGCAACCGATTCGGCTCCTGCTCCTGAATTATCATTCGGTACATCAGGTATTGGCCGAGGGCTAATTGCAGGTCGCGCATAGCGGAATTGCCAATGAAACTCTTGACCTCCACAGCAATCCGTTGTCCACCTCGCTCCGCAGCCAGCATTTGCTCCGCGCCCAGGTCCACGTATAAGGTTTGGCCGCCATAGGAAACTGGAAAAGGATCGTGGGTAATGATCCAGCCATCCGCCATAAGCGCATCGCGCACAGTGTTGTGATAGATGTCTCTTGCCATCTTTGCTGCCAATCTTTGGGTAAATCGACCTGCGCCACACCAGATCAGGTGGTAGAACTCTACCGTGAATTGTAGCAGATCCGCCGATGAATCCCAAGCAACCCGTCCCCAGACCTGAGACAAAAGTCGCAGCCAAACGACGCGCCTTCTTTTACACTGAAATGGACAGACAACCACCCGTCCCCGTCCCATTCCGGCGGGAACGCACCCATAGCCGACGGAGCAGGCCAATGACGACCACAAAAAAAACGCAACCAGACGAGAGCGAGGCCCCCTCCGCCATCGCCCGCATCTCGCGCCAGCCCAACTTTCGCCTGAGTACGGCCCTGCTCATCGCGGCCGCGGCGATGTTGGCGATCTCCACTTTTTTCCCCTATTGGAGGATGCGCCTCAATGCGCCCCAATACCCGAGCGGACTCTTCGTCACCGTCTACGTCAACCATATGGAAGGTGATGTGGCCGAGATCGACGGGCTAAACCACTATATCGGTATGGCCCCCCTCAACGACGCGGCCAAAATCGAGCGGGCGATTGCACCGATAGCGATGGTTGTCATCGGGCTGATGATTATCGGCGTGGCTTTTGTCCACAGCAAATGGCTGGCCGTCTTCGCCATCCCGGCTATGACCTTTCCCTTTATCTTCATCGCTGATCTTTGGGTCTGGCTCTGGTACTACGGCAACAATCTGGACCCCACCGCTGCCCTTTCCGGGGCCATCAAACCTTTCACCCCGGCGGTGCTGGGCACAGGCTTCGTCGGTCAGTTCAGCACGACGGCAGTCTTGCAGGTGGGCTGGTATCTGGCCCTGATCGGGGGCGTTCTGGTCGCTTTCGGCCTGCACTACCGGCGGGTGGCGCGCCAGGCGGTGGAAAGAAGTGAGCAGTGAACAGTGAGCAGTAAACAGTTTTGTGAGCGTGACGTATCTACTGATGACTGTTGACTGATTCTTCCCTCGCCGGAAAGGCGATTTTCGATGAAATTTGACCGAATCCACTTCAATCCCAATCTGCGTTCCTCTGCGTTGATCTGCGTTCTGTTCTTTCTACTCTTTGCAGCCACGGGTGCGGCCCAGGAAAACGGCTTTGACCTGGCCGGGGCGATTGCGGATGCTCAACCGGGCGCTGTGATTGACGTGCCTGCTGGTGTCTACAGCGGTCTGTGGACGATCGACAAGCCGGTCCATCTGCGCGGCGTCATCGCTGCCGATGGCAGCCTGCCGATTTTGGACGGTCAGGGCGCGGGCACGGTCTTGACTGTCAACGCGACAGGCACAATTGTGGAAAATCTGCTGGTGCGCAACAGCGGCGACAAACTGGAGCGGGAAGACAGCGGTATTTACGTCCACGCCGCCGATGTGCAGATTCTCAACAGCCGTATTGTCAATGTTCTCTTTGGCATTCAGGCCAGCAGCGCCGACCGCCTGATCCTGCGCGGGAATTTTATCGGCGGTATGCAATTGGATATCGCCCGCCGGGGGGATGGAATCCGCCTTTGGGAGAGTAACGACTGCCTGCTGGAAGACAACCATGTGGAAAGTGTGCGCGATGCGGTCTTCTATTTCAGCCACAACGCAACCATTCGCAACAACACCTTTCACAACAATCGCTACGGCATCCACACAATGTTCACCGACGGCATCCATGTGGAGGGGAATATCCTCTCTGACAATTCCGTGGGTGCTTACCTGATGTCCAGCAAAAACGGGGTAATCCACGGCAATACTTTTCAGAAAAATCGAGGACCGAGCGGCTACGGTCTGGCCCTAAAGGAGATGGACGGAGTGACAGTCCACGACAATTACTACCTGGACAACCGAGTCGGCCTCTTTTTTGACAACTCGCCCAGCAGCGTAAATATCACCCACACCGTCGAGCGCAACGTCCTGGCTTTCAACGACATCGGCGTGCTGATGATGCCCGCCATCAAACGCAATATCCTGCGTCAGAATACTTTCCTGGACAATTTGGAACAGGTGGGCGTAAAGGGCGGCGGCAGCAATCCCGACGACGAATTGGGCGGCAACGGCTGGGATGGCAACTTCTGGAGCGATTACGTGGGCTACGACGCGGCTGGCGAGGGTGTAGGCGACATCGCCTATCACGCCGAGAGCCTCTTCGAGAACATTGCTGACCGCCAGCCCAACCTGCGCCTCTTCTTCTTCAGCCCGGCCCAGCAGGCGATTGACTTTGCCGCCAAAGCCTTTCCGATCATCAAACCCAAGTCCAAACTGACCGACCAGCAGCCCCAAATGACCCCCACAATGCCCGCCGCCATCCTGCGCGCCGAGCAGACCCCCTCCCGCATCGGCTGGCTGGCTGCGGGGTTGCTATTGGCTGCGCTGGCAATGTTTGGCGGCCAAATCAGAGATTGGAGATTAGGCGATTGGGAGATTGGACGCCGATTCCCCAGTCTCCAATCTCCTAATCTCCCAATCCCGAATCTCCAATCTCCCAATCCCTCCTTTCCGAAGGGCCACCCTATGCTCTCCATACAGAACCTCACGAAACGCTATCCCCGCCCAGGCCGGGCCTGGTGGAGCGACGAGACAGTTACCGCCGTAAGCGATCTCAGCTTCGAGCTGGCCGCGGGTACATCCATCGCCCTGTGGGGTGTCAACGGCGCGGGCAAGACGACTGTACTCAAATGTCTGCTCGGCCTGCTCGCCAGCGAAGGCGAACTGCACCTGAACGGCTATGACCTGCGCCGGGATGGGCGCACGGCCCGCCGCTTCCTCGGCTACGTGCCCCAGGAACTCGCCTTTCACAACGACCTGAGCGTGGCCGAGAGCTGCCGCTTCTATGCCCGGCTGAAGGGTGTGGGCGACGCACGCATCCCGGTTGTGCTGGCCCAGGTGGGGCTGACCGGCCAGGAGAAGAAGGCGGTGGGCGCACTCTCCGGCGGGATGAAGCATCGGCTGGCCCTGGCCCTGGCGCTGTTGGCCGAGCCTCCCGTTCTGCTTCTCGACGAGCCGACCAGCAATCTGGACGCAGCCACCCGCGACGAATTTATCGCTCTGCTGGTGCAACTGCGCAACGCAGGCAAGACGCTGCTCTTTACCAGCCACTACGCCGACGAAGTGGAACGGCTGGCCGGGCGGGTGCTGGTCCTGGCGGACGGGCGGCTGGTGGCCGATGGCGCGCCGGCAGAGGTACTGCGCAGACCGCAGGCGGTGGACGGCGGACCGCAGACCGCAGACCGCAGAGCGCAGGCACACACGGATCACCCGTCGTCACTGGCTTCCGTCGTCGGCGGTCCGTCGTCCGCGGTCGGTGCTCTCTCGCCTGCCGTCGCTTTCAGTGCAGAGGAGCCACTCCGATGAATATCAAAACTATCGCCACTCTCGCCAGCTACGAACTGCGCGCCTCCCTGCGCAACCGCTGGTTCGCTCTCTACGCCCTGGCCTTCACCGTCCTGGCCGTGGCTCTGAGCAGCCTCTCGCTCAGCGGCGCGGGGATGTTCGGCTTTGCCGGCTTCGGACGCACCGCTGCCAGCCTGATCAATCTGGTGCTGCTGATTGTGCCGCTGATGGGCTTGACTATCGGCGCGCAGAGCCTGGCTGGGGAGCGGGAACAGGGCACGCTGGCCTATCTGCTGGCCCAGCCGGTGAGCCGGGTGGAGGTGCTGCTGGGCAAGCTGGTGGGGCTGGGCGGCGCACTGCTGGCCGCGCTGCTGTTGGGATTTGGCCTCTCCGCCGCGGTCATCGCCTGGCAGGGGGGCGTAGTGGAGGCCGGGCGCTACGCTGCGCTGGTCGCCCTTTCCCTGCTCCTGGCTCTCTCCACCCTCAGCCTGGGGATTTTCATCTCCGCCTGGAGTCGCAGCGGTGCGCTGGCCGTGGGGCTGGCCCTCTTTGTCTGGCTGCTCCTCGTCTTTGTGGGGGATTTGGGGCTGATGGGTACGGCTATGGCAATGAAACTTCACATCAGCACACTCTTTACGCTGACCCTCCTCAACCCATTGCAGGTCTTCAAAATCGCCACTGTCAACAGTCTGCGCGCCAGCCTGGAGATTCTCGGCCCCGCGGGTATCTACGCCACCCGCACCTACGGCGACGCGCTCAACGCCGTACTCATCGGTGTGCTGGCGGTCTGGGTGGCCCTGCCGATGGTGGGGGCGTATGTAAGGTTCCGACTTGAAGGAGATTTCTAAGACGTATTGCGTATTTCGTATTGCGTAGGCAAGGAAGTTGACGCCGACGAAGCACGAAATACGGGATACGCAATACGCAATACGGAAACCGACCAATGCAACACAAAACGATTCTTCTTACTTTCCTGATTCTTCTG
>CAMDQF010000181.1 GCA_945905745.1 Litorilinea aerophila | reverse complement strand
ATGCGCACGGGGATGACGATTTTGTCCTTGGAAACGGCCCGCTCCACTTCGTTGAGGACGAAACGCGAGCGGTTGGAACTCTCGGAAAGCAGCAACACCAGCACCGCGCACTCTTCGATGGCCGCCACAATCTGGCTGCCGTATTCCAGGCCGGGCGCGATGTCACGCGGCGCCATCCAGCAGGCGATGGCGCCGACGTCTCCGTCGCCTGCTTCCAGGTCGTCGCGGATTTGCTCGGCGCTTGCGCTGTCGTCGGTGGAGTAGCTGATGAAGACTGGTTTGGGTGTCATTGGGTATTTTCCACGGACTCTTTCCTGTTCTCGGCCAGAAGCCCGGTGACGATTTCGTCCAGGGCTAATTTTGGGTCGCTAAATTCTACTTCGCTGCTCTCTGCCCCAATGCTCTCCAACAGCTTCCGGGCACGGACCCGCACCAGATATGCCGTGGCTGGGTGAGCCATGACCACCCGCAGCCATACGCGGGCCTTCTCTGAGTTCCCACTCAGGATTCGGGTTTCAGCCAGGTTAACGACACTATCTAGCGCCAACGGAAGAAGGCCACAAGGCCACACCAGGGCCAATGCTTGCCGGGCATAGGCTTCTCCGTCCTGTGGATGCTCCCGCCGCAGCGCACAGGCAGCCAGCCCAAGCATCGCCATGGCATTAGCGGAAACAGTCTGCATCTCTGCGGCCAGTTCGTGGGCCTCTCTGAAAGCGCGCTCCGCTTCATCCAGTTTGTCAGAAACCAGACAGGTTTTACCGTGGACGACAAGGGCACTTACCAATGAGAGCGCATAGCCATAAGCTCGGAATTCTGGCAAGGCCCTTAGGCAAAGCGCATAGGCAGCATCACCATTACCTATCAACAATTCGTATCTGGCCTGATAAATGGAGAAATCGAGTTGCTGGACGGGGCCAGCGTCTTCGAAAATCACTTTAGCCTGTTGCAGATGCTGAAGGGCAACTTCGGCTTCACCCCGTTGTACAGCAGTAAACGAAAGCCCCAGGCGGCATGCAAACATTCCTGGCTTGAACTGCTCAAAAATCGGCAAGGCGCTGAGTTCGAGTTCCGCTGCAATCTCATAGTCACCCAGGGAATTTGCCCGACCGCCCTTAAAACTCAGTATCACGGCTCGCTGCATCGGGTGGGTGGTGCTCACCGCTAGCTTGTCCAATAACATACCGCTTTCCTCAAGGCGGCCCATCGCACCCTGCACGTTGGCCAACGCAATCAAAACTTGGACACGCAGCCTCGATGATTCGTTCCCATCGCCCGCAACTTCTAACTGCGTAAGCGCTTCTGCGGCCAATTTGTCGGCCTCAACCAGCCGACCGGCGCGACGGATAAGATTGATTCTGGCCGTCAATAGAATCGCTTCTAGAAGTGCGGAGCCGACCCCGGCTGTGGTTGCAGTACCTTTTCCGCGCTGTTGGCGCAGCCGTTCCACACTTTCCGAAAGCAGGGCGTCGGTCTGTCCCAGCGACATGGGCCACTGCATCCCCCCTCCTCCGGCCATAGGCTCGACATAACGACGCAAGCTCTCGACATCGAGACGCTGGATCGCGTGCCGCCAACCCGCTACCAGATTGTTGATTTCTCGTAGCAGAATCGTCGTGCTTGCACCCGACGCTACCTGAGAATAGTGTTGGCTGTGGCGATGGGGGACTGCCTGCATTTCTTCCCCGGCCAGTGCCGGATACTCTTGCGCCAGCTTTTCCTGCAAGTAGCTGCGCACTAGAGGGTGCAACGAATAGCGCTCCCCCTGGCTCACCTGGACCCAGGAAGCATCGACCAGCGTGGCCAGCTCCATCACGGAACCCCGGACGACAGACTGAAAAGCGGGCCAGTCGAATCCGCCCGCAAAGACTGCCAACTGGCACAGAATGCCCCGCGCCTTTTGATCCGCCAGTTGCCAGGAGTAGTCAAAGACGGCGCGCATACTGCGGTGTCGCTCTGGCACGTTGCGCAAGGGCGTGGCCAGCAGGTCCAGGCTTTCTTGCAGTTGGGCCACAATCTGGGCGCAGGAGAGGAGACGCAGCCATTGGGCGGCCAGTTCCAGGGCCAGGGGTGCACCAGCCACCAACTGGCATAGCTCTACGATACAGGGCAGGTCAGCGGTGAAGTCCCGCCCGGCCTGAACTCGACGTGCGCCCTGCAAAAAGAGCTGCACCGCGCCGGACGCCTGGGCCTGAGCCACCGGGTCGATGGGAACGTCGGGCAGGTCCAGACCGCCGACGGGAAAGAGCCACTCCTCCTGCAAATTGAGCTTCTCCCGGGAGGTCACCAGAATCTTCACTTGGGGCGCGGCGGCCAGAATTTCGGCAATCAACCCCGCGCCTTCCAATAGATGCTCGAAGTTGTCCAGCACCAGCAGCAGCCGTTTGTCGGCCAGGTGGTAAAGGAGCAGCCGTTGCGGATCAGCACTCGTGGCAGGCAGCCCCAGAGAGGAAGCAATGGCTCCGGGAATCTGCTCCGGGCGGCTGAGATTTTCCAGGGCGGCGAAGAAGACGCCATCGGGCACAGCGTCCGCATCTGCGTAGAAGTGGCTGGCGATTTCAATGGACAGCCGGGTCTTGCCCATCCCGCCCTGGCCCAGCAGGGTCAGCAACCGGCAGCCTGGCTCCTGCAGTTGGGAGAGAATCTGCTCGATCTCCTGGCTGCGGCCCACGAAAGGAGTGGCGGGGTTGGGTAGATTGCGGGGACGAGCGGCGGCGGCTTCCTTGCCCGTCTCCGCTGCCGGTGGGGCGGGCACGTACTGGCGCAGGGCCGCGGTCAAGGCGGGTATCACCGCTTCGACGCCTTGCAGCGCGTCGATCCACTGGGCCGAGGAGATGAAGAACTCCAACGAGCGGGAGAGGGTCACCTCATGAATGCGCACGGGGATGATGACTTTGTCTTTGGAGACCGCCCGTTCCACTTCGTTGCGCACGAAGCGCGAGACGTTGGATGTCTCCGACACAAGCAGCACCAGCACTGCACAGCCTTCGATGGCGTCGAGAATCTGCTCGGCATATTCCTTGCCCGGCGCGATGTCACGCGGGGCCATCCAGCAGGCGATGGACGCGACGTCTCCGTCGCCTGCTTCCAGGCCGTCGCGCATCTGTTCGGCGCTGGCAGTGTCGTCGGTGGAGTAGCTGATGAAGACGGGTTTGGACATAGACGTACTCCTTGCTATCCTGATTTCTCAGCTTCTTCAATTTCCGCCAATATCTCGTGGGCAGTAGTCCAAAGATTGCGCACTTGCCCGCGTGCAGTGGCGGCGGCGCTGGTCTCGGCGGGTAGATTGGCAGTGAGGCTCCTCAAGTGGCGACCGACCAGGTCTTCAACCCAGAGGGAACTGTGCCCTTGCAGGAAATGGATATGCAAGGCATAGAGTTCTGCCGCCCGCGCCGATTCGCCCCGCTCCGCCAATAGCAGCGCCCACAACGCCAGTCCATACCACAAAGGAGTCCAGGAACGTATGGCGATGCCAATCCGAATGGCTTCGGCGAGATGGCTTTGCGCCACGCTCTGATGACCCAATCCGCGCTCGGCAAGGCCCAGAAGGTAGAGCCCAGTCGCTACCTCATGTCGAAGACCAGCGCTGCGACAGATTGTGACACTTTTCTGAAGTAAGGGTTGGGCAGCCTGATAATCACCTTGAAGTAGCGAAAGACGTCCCAGAGCATGGAAAATCTGACCGATTTGATGGTGATGACCACTCTTCTGTGCGATCTGCAACGCCATCTCCTGCAGGATTTTGGCTTGGGCATAATCACCCTGAGCTCCCTTTACAGCACCAAATATGAGTTGCGCCGTCGCGTTTTCGATGTGTAGATCAGTATAGAGCGCGACAGATTCCGCCACTGCCGCATGGGCTTCATCCACCCGAAATTGAAAGTTGTGCGTCATTCCCAGCTGCATGAGCACTTCTGCCACACCAACCGAGTAATCAATCTGCCGGCAGATCGCCAGACTTTGGCGGAGGGTCTGCTCGGCTTCGGCAAGTTGCTCCTGGCGTTGCGCCACTGTGCCAATTTCCCCTAAATTGCGCATGACATACGACAATTCAATGAGCGCGCGTGCCACTGCCCAATTATCACCCAATGGCTCAAGCATGGCGATACTCTCGGCAAAGCGTTGTCTGGCAGTGGGCCCATCACCCGCATCGCTTGCCAGACGCGCCAGACCCAGCAACAGCGCCGCCCGTTCCCTCCGGCTGTCGACGGTAGGTGACAGCGACTGATCGAGCAGCCAGGCGCTTTGCTCTAACAACTGCGCGGCCTGTTCCGGCTGTGCCAATGTGCGGCAAAAGGCGGCTTGCCAGATCAACGCCCTGGCTTCGATCAGTGGTTCGTGGGTCGAGGCGGCGAGTTTGGCAGCTGCGCCACTGTCGGCTTTTCCATCCCCATAACGCCTGCGCAATTCGTAGAAATGGTTCAGCGCAGCAAGCGTTTTGCCGATCTCTTCGACCTCTTTCTGTTCGATTGCCCACGCCCAGCCAGCCCGCACATTTTCCAAATCGCTTTCGATTTCGTCGAGAGTCGCACGCAGATGGCGGCTCGTCAGATCAACCAACTGTTGTTGGAGGTAGGTCAGGTAATAAGCGGCGTGACGGTTGCGCACCGCCGCGCTGCCCGTTGCATCGTGCTTCAGTTTGTCGGCAGCGTACTGGCGGAGCAACTCGTGAACTTCGTAGCGGCTGTTCTCGCTGCGATGCAGCAACGATTTGTTGACCAGCGCTGCCAAAACCGTCAGCGACGCACCACAAATCTCCTGCGCGGCCAGACGGGTAAAACCGCCGCGAAAGATGGATAGCTGTGAGAAAGTTGCCTGTTCTTGAACATTCAGCAGCCGCCAGGAATATTCAAAGACGGCGCGGATACTGCGTTGACGCTCTGGCGTATCACGCAGGTCTGTTGCCAGAAAGTCCAGGCTGGCGGCAATCTCGTCGGCGATCTCGCGCGGCGAGAGCATCTCCACCCAGGCCGCGGCCAGGAGAATGCCCAGGGGCAAGCCATCCACCAACCGGCAGATGCGGGCCACAAAGGGCAGGTCGTTGGCCGACAGCGAAAAGTCTGGGCGGGCGCGTTGGCTGCTCTGCATAAAGAGCTTGACCGCATTGTAAGCCAGGGCATCTTCTGGAGTTTCCCAGTTGGGAAACTCCAATCCGCCCAGAACTACAACCGTCTCTCCACTTAGGCGCAGCCGCTCCCTCGACGTAGTCAATACTTTGACCTGGGGTGCCGCTTGCAATAGTTCAGTGACCAGCCCGGCAGCCTCGATGAGATGCTCAAAGTTGTCCAGCAGCAGTAGCAATTCGTTCTGGCGCAGAAAGTCGAACAGTTGCTGCTGGGGCGTGCGTGCGTCCGCTTGGAAAGCAAACTTCAGCGCAGCCGCGATGGCGGGCACGATAGCTTCGGTTGTCGCGAGGGGCGCAAGCGGCACGAAGAAGACGCCATCGGCGTAATTGGCGAGTTGGGCGCTGGCCGCTTCCAGAGCCAGCCGGCTCTTGCCCATACCGCCGGGTCCGACGACAGTCAGCAGACGGATGGATGGATCCGCCAGGAGACGGGCCACTTCGGCCAGTTCGCGCTCGCGCCCGATGAAGGGGGTGGTCTGGGCGGGGAGGTTGTGGCGGGGTGGGGATGGCGGGGTGACAGGGTGAGCGGTTGAACGGGTGATTGGGGTCAGGTGGGTGCGGATGGCAGCGGTCAGGCTTTCCAGGGGTGCATCCAGCGGCCCCTGCCAGGCGTCGATCCACTGCGCGTTGGAGATGAAGAATTCCAGGCTGCGCGAGGGCGTCACGTTGTGGATGCGCACGGGGATGACGATTTTGTTCTTGGAGACGGCCCGCTCCACTTCGTTGAGGACAAAGCGCGAGCGATTGGAACTCTCCGAGAGCAGCAGCACCAGTACCGCGCACTCTTCGATGGCCGCCACAATCTGGCTGCCGTATTCCAGCCCTGGCGCGATGTCACGCGGGGCCATCCAGCAGGCGATGGCGCCGACGTCTCCGTCGCCTGCTTCCAGGCCGTCGCGGATTTGCTCGGCGCTGGCGCTGTCGTCGGTGGAGTAGCTGATGAAGACTGGTTTGGGCATTGTCATTTGTCTGGTTCAAATTTGGTGCATTGAGGACGAAAACCAAAGTGCTAGTCGGCGGGAAAATGGCTGGCTGCTGCGTGAAGACGGTGGAGCGCTTCTTCTGGGGAGGGTACAGCGATGGGAATGTGCAAATCCGGATTATCGAGGGGATGCTCGTGCCAACCGCCCAGGTTATCCATGCCGTACCTTCTCTGTCCGCGTACGATCAGGGCATAGTCAATCCGCTCGGTCTCCTCTCGAAAGAAGAGATCGACGAAGATGTCTGGCCCGATCTCAATCCTCGCTTTGACACGCGTGCCACGCGTCACTTCCTGTCGCAACGGTTTGCCAGGAAACAACAGTCCACACGCCGTTTCGACGGCGTGTAACCATTCGGACGCCTTCACGACACTGGCCTCCCGTAGGTTTCAAGCCGCGGCAGATTGCGCAGGCGTTGCAGCCAGTTCTGTTTCTCGGCAACCAATCCCTCCCATTCCATATAGTCGCGCTCGACAATATGAGTGTGTTTGTCGGGGATTTCGTCTTGCTCCCAAGACCGCGCGAATTCGGCAAATGTCGCCCGATATTTCACTTCGTATTGCGATATTTCTTGCTCGCAGGCGCGCATCTGAGACGTAAGGTAGGTTTCCAGGAGTCTCAACACCTTGTCGTCGTTTGTACGACCCTCAATCGACCTGAGATAGGAAGCCAACTGTGGATTCAACGCTAGTGTGGTCATAGTTTTCTCGTCGATTGCAACTCGCTTGGGCCAGGGACTGATCCACCTCTGGGGTACAGAATAGCACACTGTTGACATTGCCGAAAGTGCGGTTACAAACTGCACCTACATTTTACCATCAACGCTTACACCCATCCCTCGATTTCGGCCAAAAGCTCCTCGGCTCTCTCCCACAGGTTGCGCTGACGACCCCGCTCCTGGGCGGCGGCCACCACTTCCGGCGGCAGATGGGCAGCGGCCGCGGCGATCTGCTGCCCCGCCATATCTTCAAACCAGCGATATTTGAAGCCGCTGACAAGGTAGGCAAAGGCCTGGGCATAGAGTTCCAGCGCACGCTCGATCTCGCCTCGCTCGGCTAGAAGCAGCGCGACCAGCGGTAGCGAGACGATATAGGCATTGTGCAGGCGGCTTTCATATCCAATCTGCAGGGCTTCGCGCAGATGTTGGCGCATCTCAACGCTGCGACCCTGGCTGAAATCTGCGTACGCCCAAAAGCCGAGCCCAAGAGACAATGAGTCTTGACGACCGCTCCTGCGGCTGATGGTCCCGCTCTCCTGCAACACCTGGTCGGCTTCGTCCCAGGCGCGGTCTATGATAGCCGCTTTTCCCAATTGATACAGTGCCCTGCCAAGTTGTTCCAGATCGCCAAGTTCTCGATCCAGGCGTATGGCCACTTCAGCATGACGCCGCAGCTCTGCATAGTCGCCCAAAGCCGAATAGACAACACAGAGAGAGACATGAGTATTGGAGTGGCCGCGATGGATGCCGCTCTCCTCGTAGATGGCTAAAGCCTCTTGCAGCAGAGAAAGCGCTTCATCCTCAGCGCCTGAACGGTGCATTATCCAGCCCAACGCACTGACGCTCTCAGCGATGCCGGCCCTATCATGCAGGTCCCGATAGATGCCCAGGCTGCGCTGGGCAACCTCCCTGGCTTCCATCAACTGTTTGTGCCACACCCGAACATCACCAGATAGGTTGAAGACGGACATAGCCCTGCTCAGACGCAGCCCTACTTTGGCGATATGCCAGGGATCATTCAGGGCAGTAAAGAGCGCCAGACTTTGCTCGTAGAATTCCAGTGCCTTCTGACCCTGGCCCTCAACGTAGGCCAGAGAACCCAGCACCATCAGCATGACCGCTCGACTCCTGTCTGCCTCTTGGCTGGTCAGTGCGCCACTCTCAATTAGGACCAAACTCTGTTGCAGATATTCGTGGACTTCGGTAGGCTGTCCCAGGACTTGGACAAATGTGGCCAGCCAGATCAGGCTGCGCACATAGACTGCTGGCTCGGCTTGCAGCGCTTTCTGCTCGACGCAGACCTCACACGCCTCCCGCCCCTCCTGATAGCGTCCGCGCATCTCGTAAAAAAGACACAGACTTTCCATTGCCCGCTCGGTGTTCTCGAGCAGCCCAGCCTGGATGGCCCAATCCCAGGCGGCGCGCAGATTCTCGTGTTCGGTCTCGATTTCTGTCAACGCGGCCATCTGGCCGCCTCCCATCAGCTCCGCTGCGAGGCTGCGCAACTTCTCGGCGTAATAGACGCTGTGGCGGTCGCGGGCTGCGCCTTCTGTTTCCGGCAGCAGAGCCAGGGCCTGGGCGCTGTACTGGCGAATCAGTTCGTGGATGCTATAGCGCACACGGTCCGCGCTGACCTGCACCAGCGATTTGGCGACCAGCGCGGCCAAGATGCGCAGGGAGGCTCCCGCCACCTGCTCGGCCGCGCTGCGGTCGCAGCCGCCCCGGAAGACCGATAGTTGGGCCAACGCCGCCTGCTCTGGCTGGCTCAAGCGCTGCCAGGAATAGTCAAAGACGGCGCGCATACTGCGCTGGCGTTCCGGCACATCCCGGTTTTCGGTTTCCAAAAAGTCGAGACTGCGCTGAATCTCCTCGGCAATCTCGGCCAATGGCAACATCTCCACCCACCCCGCGGCCAGCTCCAAAGCCAGGGGCACACCCCCCACCAGCCTACAGATACGGGTGAGTGAGTTCAGTTCAGCCGGACGCAACTCGAAATCCGCCTGCACGCGGCGCGCGCTCTGCGCAAAAAGCTGCACCGCCGTATAACGGGCTGCATCGTCCGGTGTCTCCGACAATTCCTCTGGAATTGTTTGCCGGAACTCCAAGCCCTGAATCGGGTAGATCTGTTCGCCCTGCAAATGCAGCCGCTCACGCGATGTCACCAGTACGTGCAGTCTGGGCGCGGCCTGCAGTAGGCGCGCGACCAGCCCGGCCCCCTCCAACAGATGCTCGTAGTTGTCCAGAATCAGCAGCAGCGCCTTCGCTTCCAGATAGTCGCACACCTGCTGTTCGGGGCTGCGTGTCTGCTGTCCGGTCTTCAGTTGAAAGCCCAGTCCCTCGGCCACAGCCGGGACGATATGTTCGGGCGCGGCCAGAGCAGCCAGCGGCACGAAGAAGACGCCATCGGCAAAGCGCTCGGACTGGGAAAGCTGGCGGCGGCCCGTTTCCAGCGCCAGGCGCGTCTTGCCCATCCCGCCGGAAGCGACGATTGTGGTCAGACGCACAGTCGGGTCGGCCAGCAGCGCAGCCACCGCGGCCAATTCCGTCGCGCGGCCGATAAAGGGGGTGGCGGGCGTCGGCAGGTTGTGACGGAGTGGGGATGGTGGGGTGACTGGGTGACTGGGTGACAGGGTGACTGGGGTCAGGTGGGTGCGGATGGCGGCGGTCAGGCTTTCCAGTGGCGCAGCCAGCGCTCCTTGCCAGGCGTCGATCCACTGGGCGTTGGAGATGAAGAACTCCAGGCTGCGCGAGGGCGTCACATTGTGGATGCGCACGGGGATGACGATTTTGTTCTTGGAGACGGCCCGCTCCACTTCGTTGAGGACAAAACGCGAGCGGTTGGAACTCTCCGAGAGCAGCAGCACCAGCACGCTGCACTCTTCGATGGCCGCCACAATCTGGCTGCCGTATTCCAGACCGGGCGCGATGTCGCGCGGGGCCATCCAACAGGGGATGCCCGCGACGTCTCCGTCGCCTGCTTCCAGGCCGTCACGCATCTGTTCGGCGCTGGCGCTGTCGTCGGTGGAGTAGCTGATGAAGACCGATTTGGCGACAATCTCTTTGCTCTGGTTTTGCATTGTTACACCCATCCCTCGATTTCCGCCAAAAGTTCCTCGGCTATCTCCCACAGGTTGCGCTGTCGCCCCCGCTCCTGGGCAGCGGCCACCACTTCCGGCGACAGACGGGCCGCGGTCGCGGCGATGTGCTGCCCCGCCATATCTTCAAACCAGCGCTGCTTACATCCGTTGCAAAGGTGGGCAAGGGCCTGGGCATAAAGTTCCAGCGCACGCTCGGTCTCGCCCCGCTCTAATAGAAGCAGCGCGACCAGCGGCAGCGAGACGGTATAGGCATGGTGCAGGCGGCTTTCATATCCAATCTGCAGGGCTTCGCGCAGATGTTGGCGCATCTCAACTCTGCGACCCTGGCTGAAATCTGCGTAGGCCCAAGTGCCGAGTCCGACGGCCAATGAGTGTTGACGACTGCTCCTGCGGCTGATGGTCACGCATTCCTGCAACACCTGTTCTGCTTCGTCCTAAGCGCGGTCTATGATAGCTGCTTGTCCCAATACAAAGAGTGTCCTGCCCAGTTGTTCCAGATCGCCAAGTTCTCGAGCCAGGCGTACGGCCGTTTCAGCATGACGCCGCATCTCTGCATAGTCGCCCAAACCCGCATAGACAAGGGCGAGACGGCCTTGGGCCATGGAGCGACCGCGATGGATGCCGATCTCCTCGTAGATCGCTACACTCTCTTGCAGCAGAGAAAGCGCTTCATCCTCAGCGCCTAAACTGTGCAGTATGCGGCCTAACGCACTGACACTCTCGGCGATGCCGGCCCTATCATGCAGGTCGCGATAGATGCCCAGGCTGCGTTGGGCAACCTCTCTGGCTTCCGTCAACTGTTTGTGCCACACGCCAACATCGCCAGATAGGTGGAATTCGGTCATAGCCCTGCTCAGGCGCAAGCCCACTTTGGCGACATGCCAAGGATCATTCAGGGCTGCGAAGAGTGCCAGACTTTGCGCGGAGAACTCCAGTGCCTCCTGGCCCTGGCCCTCAGCGTAAGCCAGAGAACCCAGCACCATCAGCATGGCCGCTCGATTGCGGTCGGACTCCTGCCTGGTCAGAATGCCACTCTCAATCAAAACCAGACTTTGCTGGAGGTGCTGGTGTGCTTCGGCAAACTGCCCCAGGAGTTGGGCAAATGTTGCCAGCCAGATCAGACTGCGCACATAGACTCGTGGCTCAGCTTGCACCGCTTTCTGCCCGACGCAGGCCCGACACGCCTCCTTGCCCTCCTGATAGCGTCCGCGTGTCTCGTAAAAGAGACAGAGACTCTCGATTGCACGCTCGATATTCTCGACCAGCCCAGCCTGGATGGCCCAATCCCACCCGGCGCGCAGATTTTCGTGTTCGGTCTCGATTTCTGACAAAGCGGCCATCTGGCCGCCTCCCATCAGTTCCACTTCGAGGCTGTGGAGTTTTTCTGTGTAGTAGGCGCTGTGGCGGTCGTGGGCTGCGTGTTCCATTTCCGGCAGCAGAGCCAGCACCTGGGCGCTGTACTGGCGCACCACTTCGTGGATGGTATAGCGCGCGCGGTCGGCGCTGACCTGCACCAGCGATTTGGCGACCAGAGCAGCCAGGATGCGCAGGGAGGCTCCTGCCACCTGCTGGGCCGCGGCGCGGTCGCAGCCGCTACGGAAAACCGAGAGTTGGGCCAGCGCCGTCTGTTCTGGCTGGCTCAAGCGCTGCCAGGAATAGTCGAAGACGGCGCGCATACTGCGCTGGCGTGCGGGCACATCCCGGTTCTCGGTTTCCAGAAAGTCGAGGCTGCGTTGAATTTCCTGGGCAATCTCGGCCAATGGCAACATCTCCACCCACCCCGCGGCCAGTTCCAGGGCCAGGGGCACGCCCCCCACCAGCCTACAGATGCGCGTGAGCGAAGTCAATTCGTCCCCGCGCAACGCGAAATCCGCCTGCACGCGGCGGGCGCTTTGCGCAAAAAGCTGCACCGCCGTATAACGGGCCGCATCCGCTGGCGTCTCCCAGTCCGGGAACTCCAAGCCCTGAATCGGGTAGATCTGCTCGCCCTGCAAATGCAGCCGCTCGCGCGATGTGACCAGCACTTGCAGTCTGGGCGCGGCCTGCAAGAGGCGCGCGACCAGCCCGGCCCCCTCCAGCAGATGCTCGTAGTTGTCCAGAATCAGCAGCAGCGTCTTCGCCTCCAGATAGTCGCACACCTGCTCTTCGGGGCTGCGCGTCTGCTGTCCGGTCTTCAGTTGAAAGCCCAGACCCTCGGCCACAGCCGGGATGATATGTTCGGGCGCGGCCAGCGCAGCCAGGGGCACAAAGAAGACGCCATCGGCAAAACGCTCGGATTGGGAAAGCTGGCGGCGGCCCGTCTCCAAAGCCAGGCGCGTCTTGCCCATCCCGCCGGAAGCGACGATTGTGGTCAGACGCACAGCCGGGTCGGCCAGCAGCGCAGCCACCGCGGCCAGTTCCGTCGCCCGGCCGATAAAGGGGGTGGCAGGCGTTGGCAGGTTGTGACGGAGTGGGGATGCGGGGGTAATTGGGTGAGCGGGTGGCTGGGTGATTAGGGGCAGGTGGGTGCGGATGGCGGCGCTCAGGCTCTCCAACGGGAGGGTCAACGGGCCTTGCCAGGCGTCGATCCACTGGGCCGAGGAAATGAAAAATTCCAATGACGGGGAGAGCATCACATCGTGGATGCGCACGGGAATGATGACTTTGTCTTTCGACACCGCCCGTTCCACTTCGTTGCGCACGAAGCGGGAGACATTGGAGGTCTGCGACACCACCAGTACCAGCACCGCACAACTCTCGATGGCGGCGAGGATTTGCTCGGCATACTCCTTGCCCGGCACGATGTCGCGCGGGGCCATCCAGCAGGCGATGGACGCGGCTTCCAGGCCGTCGCGCATCTGTTCGGCGCTGGCGCTGTCGTCGGTGGAGTAGCTGATGAAGAGTTGTTTTGACATAGCTGAACTCACACTTTCGGCTCCAACTCATTGAGCAAGAACCTGGCTTTCTGCAAGTCCACCGTGTCAAAGCCCTCGGTGAACCAGCCATAGCATTCAGCGAGCATGTCCCGCGCTGCTTGGCTCTTGCTTTGCTTCTGCCAAAGCCGCGCCAGGCTGATCGTCGCCCGCAGTTCCAGCAACTTGGCTCCTTGCTGTTGGGCTATCTCAATCGCCCGATCAAAGCACGCCGCCGCTTTGGCTTCAGCCTGCGTCTCTACCTGCAGCCACAACTCCCCTTTAAGCTGGTTGACCCATGCCTCATACACACGCTCCCCACCTTTGTCTATCATCGCTGAGGCTTCATCTAGAACCTTCAGTCCCTCTTCTGCTTGCCCTACATTCGCATAGGCTTCGGCTAAGAGGATCAGAAAATAGGGGCGATAAATATACGCACCAGTCGACTGAAAGCCAGCCAACCCTCGACGAATCTGCGCAATTCCCGCCTCTGCTTCTTCCTGTCCCGTCATTGTCCAGCCTTGCAGTATGGTGGCTACCGTCAGATAGAGCATAATCCCGTGTTTGGTGCAGAGCGCACTGGTTGCCGCGGCCGCTGTCTGGACGGCTGACGGCTCCTGGCGGAGTTGATAGAGCCAGGTCGCATAGGCCAGGCTGACCGCCTCGCTCATGGGGTGCGCTAATTCCTGAGCCAGGTTGCGCGCCTGGTTGCTGCGTGCTAGAGCTTGGTCTGGATAGCCGAGGAACCACAATTGATGGGTCAGCAAAGAGAGCGAGTGGACGCCGGGGTCTGTGCCATAGGTGTAGGCCAACACGTGAT
>CAMDQF010000180.1 GCA_945905745.1 Litorilinea aerophila | reverse complement strand
CCTGATTTCTGGGCGGACTACCAGTCCGCCCTACAAATTGACTTGCCAGTATATTGCCTATTGCCAAATGCAGCAAGAACCGTTATTGTAAGATTCAGCAGGAATGTTCTATACTATCTGCGCTCCCCGGCCTGATGTGCCGGGTTTGTTTGTCTCCTGCCCGTGCTTTTCGGCTGCCAATTTCAGCCGTAGCCTATAGCCTGTTCAGAAAGCTTATGTCAAAATTAGTCATTGTCGAATCGCCCACCAAGGCGAAAACCATACGCAATTTCCTGCCCAAAGGCTATGTGGTCAAAGCCAGTATGGGGCATGTTCGCGACCTGCCCTCCTCTGCCGGTGAGATTCCCGCCAAAGTGAAGGCTGAGCCGTGGGCGCGCCTGGGTGTGAATGTGGAGCAGGACTTCGAGCCGCTCTACGTGATCCCCGCCTCCAAGAAAAAGATCGTCGCCGAACTGCGCGCCGCGCTGCAAGAGGCCGACGAGCTGATTCTGGCTACCGACGAAGACCGGGAAGGCGAGAGCATCGGCTGGCATCTCTACGAAGTGCTCAAGCCCAAAGTGCCGGTCAAACGGATGGTCTTCCACGAGATCACCGCCGAGGCCATCCAGCAGGCGCTCAAAGATACCCGGCAGATCGACGACAATCTGGTGCGGGCACAGGAGGCCCGGCGCATTCTGGATCGGCTGGTGGGCTACACCGTCTCTCCCCTGCTGTGGAAGAAGATTGCGCCCAAACTCTCGGCGGGTCGGGTACAGAGTGTGGCCGTGCGCCTGCTCGTTATTCGCGAGCGGGATCGGCGGGCTTTCCGCGCTGGCTCCTACTGGGATTTGAAAGCCCTGCTCAACAAGCGCCCGGACAAACCCAAACACCGCTTCGAGGCCCAACTGATCTCCGTGGGCGATGTGCGGGTTGCCAGTGGCCGGGATTTTGACGAGACAACCGGCAAAATCCCCGAAGGCAAGAACGTTCTGCTCCTCAACCAGGCTGACACGCTCAAACTGCGGGAGCGGCTGCTGAAGGGCCGCTGGGTCATCACCGGCGTGGAGGATCGGGAGTCCAAGCGTTCGCCCGCGCCCCCCTTCACCACCAGCACATTGCAGCAAGAGGCCAACCGCAAGCTGGGCTGGGGGGCCAAGCAGACAATGCGCACCGCCCAGACTCTCTACGAAAATGGCTACATCACCTATATGCGTACCGATTCGGTCAATCTGAGCGACGAGGCCGTCTCCGCGGCCCGCCGCCGTGTCACCGAACTCTACGGCAGCGAATATCTCAGCGACAAACCCCGGCGCTACGCCACCAACACCAAAGGCGCACAGGAGGCCCACGAGGCCATCCGCCCCGCCGGCACAGAAATGCGGCCCGCCGATTCCCTGCCCATCTCTGGCCCGGAGAATGCGCTCTACGATCTGATCTGGAAGCGCACCGTCGCTACCCAAATGGCCGATGCCCGACTCAAACACACGACTGTCACTATCGGCGTGGAGGATGCCCTCTTCCGGGCCAGCGGGCGGGAGATCCTCTTTCCCGGCTTCTTCCGGGCCTATGTGGAGGGCAGCGACGACCCGGAGGCAGCCCTGGAAGATCAGGACTCGGTGTTGCCGCCGCTGAAGATAGACGAAGAGGTGGACGTGCGGGAGCTAAACGCCGTCGGCCACGAGACCAAACCGCCCGCCCGCTACACCGAAGCGACGCTGGTGAAGGCGCTGGAATCGGAAGGCATCGGTCGTCCCAGCACCTACGCCACCGTCATCGACACCATTCAGGAGCGGGGCTACGTCTTCAAACAGCGCAAGGAGCTAGTGCCGACTTTCGTCGCCTTTGCCGTCACTCAACTGCTCGAGGAACATTTCGACGAACTGGTGGACCTGCGCTTCACCGCAGAGATGGAGCAGAAGCTCGACGACATCGCCGACGGTCAGGCGGGCTGGCTGGAATATCTGCGCCACTTCTTCCTGGGCCAGGCCGGTCTGGAGAATCAGGTGAAGGAAAAGGAAGCTGGGATCGAGGCCCGCATCGCCAGCCAGGTGGATTTCTCCGATCTGGACGTGGAGTTGCGCATCGGCCAGTTCGGCCCCTTTCTGGCCCGGGGCAGCAACGGCGACCGCATCACCGCCGGTATCCCCGACTCATTGCCCCCGGCGGACCTGACCCCAGAGATGGTGGAAGATCTGCTCAACCGCAAGGGCGATGCGCCGGAAACCCTGGGCAAAGACCCAGAGAGCGACCAGCCCATCTTTTTGAAGGACGGCCCCTATGGCCCTTACGTCCAGTTGGGCGAAGAGGGGCCAAAGAGCAAAAATGGCAAGCCGACCAAACCCAAACGTTCCAGCCTGCTCAAAGGAATGGAAAAGGGCGACATCGATCTGGAAATGGCCCTCAAACTGCTCGGCCTGCCCCGCACACTGGGCGTCCACCCGGAGACGGGCAAGGAAGTCAAGGCTGGCGTCGGGCGTTTCGGCCCATTTATCCTCCACGACAACAAATTTGCCAGCCTGAAAGCGCCGGACAATGTGCTGGATGTGGAGTTGGAGCGGGCGCTGGAGATTCTTTCCGCCGCGCCAGCCAAGCGGGGCAGCGCGGCCAAAAGTGTCATCAAAGAACTGGGTAGCCATCCCAAAGATGGCACGCCTATACAGGTGCTGAATGGGCGCTACGGGCCATACGTTAACCACCAAAAGGTCAACGCCACCCTCCCCAAAGAGCAGAAGCCAGAGGAAGTCACCCTGGAACAGGCGTTGGCAATGCTGGCCGAGAAAGAAACAGCGCCCAAGAAAACGGTACGGCGACGGCGCAGCTAATGAAATGAGAATGTGAAACGTGAAACATAAAACGTGAGATCGCTCGTGTGATCTCACGTTTCACGCCTCACGCTTCTTCCATGAGGTTTTCCCGTGTTTGAACTCGTCTTTTTCGGCACGTCCGCCAGCGCACCCTCGGCCCAGCGGGGACTCTCCTCCGCGCTGGTGATGGTCAACGAACACCGCTTCCTTATCGATTGCGGCGAGGGAACCCAGCGCCAGATTCTGCGCAGCGGGTTAGGTTTTCGCCGCCTGGACAAAATCCTCCTCACCCACGGCCATCTGGACCACATTTTGGGGCTGGGCGGGCTGGCCAGCACCCTCGGCCACTGGGAAGCCCTGGACGAGTTGAACATCTACGGTGGTGCGCCTGCGATTAGCCGGGTGCAGATGCTGATGGAAGTGGTCTTTGGGGCGACTAACATTCCCCAATCGGGTGTCACTCTTAATTTGCTGGAAGAGGGGCTGCTCTTTGAGGATCGCCACTTCACCCTCACCGCCTTCCCGGTGATCCATCGGGGCGGCGGCTGTTTCGGCTTCACCTTCGAGGAGCGCACCCGGCGTCCCTTTGACAACGGGGCAGCCGAAGCGTTGGGCGTTCCCAATGGTCCAGCCCGCCGGGATTTGGTGGAGGGCAAAGCGATTACCCTGGCCGACGGGCGCACAATTCAGCCCGACGATGTGCTGGGAGAGGCCCAGCGCGGCGCGAAGTTCTGCTTTGTGGGGGATGTGGGGCGCACGGGTCCGCTTCACAAAATAGTAGAAGGGGCCGACCTATTGGTGATCGAGTCCACCTATCTGGAGGAAGAGGCGGAGATGGCAAAGGCCCACGGCCACATCACCGCCAAATCTGCGGCCCGGCTGGCTGCGAAGGCCGGCGTCAAGCAGCTAGTGCTGCACCATCTCAGCCGCCGCTACCGCACCCAAGATGTGCTGGCCGAGGCCCAGGCCGAGTTTCCCGATACGATTGTGGCCCACGACTTGGACTACTTCCGGGTGAGGAAGGATCAGCCGGTTGAAGTGGTGAAGCGATAGAACGCGGAGGACGCGGATTGGGCGGATCAACGCGGATAAACCGAACGCCCCGGAATGTATCCGGGGCGTTCGCTCTTTTTGTTGGTAGATTTCATCAATCAGCCGCGACGGATGAAAGCGCGGACGCAAAGACCCGGCTGTCGTCGTGGAGACGGATGGGAGCGACTTCATGGCCAAAGTTGGCGAGGATCGCCAGCAGCAAGTCTTTCCACGGACCGCCCAGAGTCGTCTGCCGCAGGGTATAGCGTGCAATGCTATCTTCGGGGAATTCCACTACAGGGACACCGACCAATCCATCGCCAAAACGGTGGGAGAAATGTACTGTGTGGTAGAAACCCGTGAGTACATCGACAAACAGCATCCGTTCGGCCAGAGTCAGCGGGCGCTCAAATTGTACGGTATGGGTATGTGAAACGACACCGATCTTCTCTTTGATGACAGCCGCTGTGCCGATATCCAAATCAGCTATCGAATATGTGCGCTTTTTGTCCATTCCCTCTCACTCCTGCCTACGATACGGACGAAATATCGCCAGTTCGTTTAGTCTGTCGAATGCATTCACGTCCAGACGGTATTGCTCTGCACGAAAAGGAACATTGACGATCTCCTCCCCGTGGACAAGTCCATCCCGGCGCAGAGCGATAAACGCGGCATCGGGTAGTTCAATTTCGATCACAGAATAGCCGCGTCCACGATTGCCTGGAGCCAGGGACGCAAAAAACCAGGCAATCTCCGGATCTTGCGCCACATACAGACCGGGGCCAAGCTGAGTCTGACGAGGCGATTGATAGAATCGTAGACGCTGGGCACTCAAACCGTTATTCAAAATATCCAGGGCACTGTCCAAATCCGTGCCGTGATAGAATAGCATACGTCTTGTTTACCCCCGCAACACCCCGCCCGTCGCCTCTTCCACAGACTTCACAATCCGGGCGCGCAGGCTGTTGATTTCCTTCTCGGCCAAATTGCGCTCGGCGCTCTGGTAGGCCACCCGCCAGGCCAGGGACTTCTGGCCCACGGGCAGGGGCGCGCCCCGGTAGATGTCGAAGAGTTCCACATCCACCAGCAGATCACCGCCACCGGCCACAATCGCATCCCGCACCCGGCGCACAGTCACTTCTTCGTCCACCGCAAAGGCCAGGTCCTCGCGCACAGCCTGGTAGACGCTGATGGGCTGCATAGTCGAAAGCTGCCAACTGGGACGCACCAACGGCCCGATGTGCAGTTCGGCGATACAGACCCGCGCCTCGCCCAGGCCAAAGGCAGTCCGCACCTTCGGGTGCAGCTCGCCCAGAATGCCCAAACTCTGCTCGCCAATGCTGACCAGAGCACAGCGGGGGCCGAAGGAGGCCGATTCCGGGTGGGCGGCGAAACGGAGCGCGCCGGCTTCAATCCCCATGCGGCTGACGAGGGTTTCCACAACGCCCTTCAGATCGAAGAAGTCGAAGCTCTCCTTGTCGCTCTCGCTGCTGTGATAGTTGACCGGCTGGCGGGAACCGGTCAGCGCGATGCAGACACGACGGTCCTCTTCAGGCAAAGTGCCGTCGCCATTCTCCGGGCGGTAGACCCGGCCAATCTCAAAGATGGCCTGACGGTCGGCATAGCGGCTGTTGTAGGCCAGATTTTCCAGGGCTGTGACCATCAAATCCCTGCGCATGACCCGGCGATCCATCGACAGGGGGTTCGCCAGTTCGACGAATTTCGGGTCGGGCTGGTCGCCGTTCGTCGCCAGCAGCTTGCGGTGATTCTCCGGAGTGGTCAGGGCATAGCCAATCGTATCCTGCAAGCCACAGGCCACCAGAATATCCCGTATCTTCTCCTCAGTTTCCAACACTTCGTTGCGGCGTTGGGGCGGCAGGGCCGTGTCCAGCAGCGTCACCCCCACTTTGTCATAGCCCACAATACGGGCCACTTCTTCGGTCAGGTCCGCGGGCATTGCCACGTCCAGCCGATGCCAGGGGACAGTCGCGGCCAGCACTGGTTCGTCGTCCGCCCGGTAGAGGCCGAAGACCGCATTGGCCGGCGCGTCGGCGGGGGGAGAAGCCACTTCTTTCACCCGGAAGTCGAGTTTTTCCAGCGCGCTGGCAATTTGGCCCCGGCTCAAATCCATCCCCAACAGACGGCGCACATCCCCGGCACTGGTATAGACGGTCGTCACAGCCTGGGGCGCGGGATAGGCGTCCACAAGTCCAGGGACGATACGCCCGCCTGCGTAGAGGCGCATCAGCTCCGCGGCGCGGCGGGCGGCGATGTCGTTGAGGGTGGCGGGCACGCTGCGCGTGAAGCGGTGGCTGGCCTCGCTGTGCAGTTTCAACTTCTGGCTGGTGCGCCGGTTGTTGATGCCTTCAAAGGTGGCCGATTCCAGCAGAATGTGGCGCGTGCCGTCGTGGACTTCGGTCTCTGCGCCGCCCATCACACCGGCGATGGCGATTGGCCCGGCCGTGTCGGTGATCAGCAGCATCGACTCGTCCAACTGGCGCGCCTGTCCGTCGAGGGTCGTCATCTTTTCGCCGGGGCGGGCGCTGCGCACAAGGACCGTCGGTGTGGACGCACCGCTCGCTTTCGCCCGTTCCAGCAGCAGGTCGTAGTCAAAGGCGTGGAGAGGCTGGCCCATCTCCAGCATCACATAATTGGTGATGTCCACGATATTGCTGATGGGGCGCTGGCCGGCTTTGCGCAGCCGCTCCTGCATCCAGAGGGGCGAGGGGCCGACGGTCACGTCCCGGATGAGGGTGGCGGTGTAGCGATTGCAAAGGAGAGGGTCCTCAATTTCGACAGCGGCGTAGTCGGACGCAGCGTCGTCACCGCTGGGCTGCCAACCATCCGCGGGCAGATGGAGCGCGCCACCGGTCAGCGCGTGGACTTCCCGCGCCACACCGCTCATACTCAGACAGCGGGCCATATCCGGCGTCAATTCGATCTCCACCACATCGTCGCCCAGGTAATCGGGCAAAGAGACACCCGGAGGCGCGTCCAGGGGCAAGAGCAGAATACCCTCGTGCTCCTCGCTTAGCCCCAGTTCCAGCTCCGAGCAGACCATTCCCGACGAGCGAATGCCCCGAATTTTGGCCGGCTTGAGCTTTTTGAAGGGGCGGGGGCGCTCCTCGCTGTAGGCGTCCGCCAGCACCGCGCCCTCACGGGCAAAGGCGATTTTGAGAACTGGCAATGTGCCCGCGGCCACGCTCTGGCCTTTGTATTGAAAGAGATTGGGCGCGCCGGTGACTACCTGCTGGGCTTCGGTCGCGCCGTGCTCCACATCCACCAGTACCAGCCGATCCGCGTCCGGGTGGGGTTTGACGGCGATCACCTGGCCGACAACGAGGGTCTGGGCATCCCACCAGTCGCCCAGCCGCTTGACCGATGCTACTTCCAGCCCGGCCAGGGTGATGCGTTCGGCCAGGGCGTCGATGGGGAGGGTGATGTCTACGTACTCTTTGAGCCACGAAATAGGAACGAGCATTGGGTACTCCTGAAAGTGCTATAAGCGATGAAAATCAGAACGCAGATTTCGCAGAAACAACAGATTTTCGCAGATTTTATCCCTTCGACAAGCTAAGGACAGCGCCGTGCAAATCCTGACAATCCGTGTAAATCAGCGTCCTTTTTTGCAGGGCAACGTTTATCTGCGTAAAACTGCGTCCGAAAATTTTCCTGGAATCACTTCAATCAGCTTGCCTTCATCTACAGAATAGATATCCTCGCGGCTGCCAGCCAAGAAGTCAAAAGCCGGGTTGCGAGCGGCGGCATACAACCATTCATCTTCTGTCCACTCATCTTCGGTGACGAAATCTGAGGGTGTACTTTTCATTTCTCCTCCAGCCATCTCCGCGTGTCACGAAAGCACGCCCAACTCCCTCAGAACGTCCAACTCATTGGGCAGGGGGTCCTCCCACATCCAGGCCGTGCGCAGCCAAAAGTCGGGCACGGATTCGCTGTGAAAAATGCCGTCGGCGTCGGGCAGGGCCTGATGATAGCGGCTGTCTTTGCCCAGGCGATAAAACTCAGCCTGCTCCCGGATGGGATCAATGAGCCAGTACTCTGGGATTCTTTCCGCCTCGTACTCGACAAACTTGCGGCCCCGGTCCCGGTCAATGCTTTCCGGGGAGATGATTTCCACTACCAAATCGGGAGGGCCGTCCAAAAATCCAGAATGTAGCTGGGCAAGTTTGGCATGACCGATAAAGAGCAAATCAGGCTCCCGGCCCTGTTCAGAGACATTCAGGCGGACAGTAAACGGTGCCTGAAGAATACGGCCTAAACGGCGCTGGCGGACAAAGAAACGCAAAATTGTATAGAGCCACCCGGACAACTCCTGGTGTGGCACAGACGCTGGCGACATAAAAATTACCTCCCCATCTTCCAATTCGGCGTGGATGCCTCCATCTACCGCGGCCAAAAATTCCTGAAAAGTAATGGATTTCTTCAACTCCTGCACTTCGACAGGACGGTCGAGTGTTAAAACATCCATCGATTGTTTTCCTCCTCAGCCCGTGTCACACCTGCCACACGCGTCAAAATCTGGTACGCCATTGTACCAGATTTCAGGTAAATTGTAGATTCTCAGTTGAACTGGGAATTCTGCCCCAGCAGGTCGTGGACCAGATCGTGGGCCAGGGAGCGCCAATGTCCCCAGCCACGTCGCTTGCCGTTAAGTGCACGTAGATTGGCAGCGACGTGGGCCATACGTTGCACAGGCACCGTGCGAAACTCTGCCACCTCGTGGCCTTCCTCGGGCGCTATCAGTCCCGTGCGACTTTCCAGGTAGAAGAGGTAGCTGGTGAAGGGAACCGTGGAGCCGTTGCGGTGAAAGTGGCAATTGAGTATAGCGAGAAAGCGACGTATGACTACTGACTGACCGGTCTCTTCCTCCACTTCGCGCAGAAGCGCATCTTCCACCGCCTCGCTCGGCTCGATGCCGCCGGTGGGCAGACGGTAGATGGGTGCTTCATAGCGCTGTTTGCTGTGGAGAAGAATCTCGCCGTTGGGCTGACGGATGATGAATATGACTTCGCCCCGCCGATCAGGCACGGCTCGCCAGCGCTGGCTGACCAGGTAGTCGTCGGTCTCAACGACGGCTTGCCGGTGAACTGGTTCGCCATATTTGGCAGACAGAATGCGCATCTCCATTGGATCAACCGTCGGAAGATAGCAACCTGCGCCGGTAAGCGTCTGCATTTCCATTCGTGCGCCTCCCAGGAGGGGATGTCTTGGGATTGGAATTGGAAGTAGGGTTACAAGAAGCCTACCAGAGCGGTATACAATTTGCAATGTACGAGTGCTTACATTTTCATTTCTTTTCCTGCAACAAAGAGAGCGCTACCCAACAGCAGCAAGAGTGTTGCCAGCGAAATCAACTGACCGACAATCCGTGGCGGCGTATCCCCATAGCGAAGCAGAATAAAACCCTCACCAATCGGCGGCACAGCGACTGTCATACGCCCCAGTGTCCCCTCGCTTTCAGGGACAATCGGCAGTTCCTGCACAGGTTTGCCCTCTTTGCCGTCCAGCAGCCAGGCTCGCCAGCCGGGATAGTAGAAGTGATTGAAGATGATGCGCTGGTCATGCCGGGGCCCGCAGATGCCGGGCCGGTCGCCGGGGTCTGTGCAGAAGTAGACCTCTTCCATCACTGAATTGTGAGCGACAGAGCCGACTGCCAGCTTGCTGTAGTCCAGGGATTCGTAATCCACTTTGGAGGTGACAGGCGTGACAGGCTGGCCCGCCTCGTCCAGATTGATGTAATACTCGGCCATGGGACTCCAGGTGGGAATCTCCTTGACCCAGGCCGTGCTGCCGGTCATCTCGTCGGCGTCCCGTTCAAAGCGCATCAACGCGGCCAGCCCCACTGATCCTTCTAACGGGGCCACAGTCTGGACTTGCAGCAGAGGATAACTGGCAAGAATCGCCACGGCTGTCACCACAAAAACGGGCAGGGAGAGTCTGCTGGGTTCGGCCTCCACTTCCCACTCCGGCACGAACAGCAGACCCGCCAGCACAGACAAGCCGAGTACCGTCAACGGCAGCCAGCGCCAGGGGAACTGGGCTGATTGCAGAATCCCGCCCACCAGGGGCCAATCCCAGAGAGGCGCCAGCAGAGACCAGCCCAGGGCAGCCGCGCCCAGCCCTGTGATAGCAAAGACGGCGACCTCCGGGCGCAGGGAGTAGCGTCGCCAGGCAGCCAGCCCGCCCAACAGGGCAAAGAGCAGCAGCACAGGTCCGATCTGAAAACTGAGGGTGTCGTTGGGTCCCGGCAGGCTGACGCCAAAGTCCCAGTGGGGGCTGAAGAACTGGAAGAAGTAGAGAAAATCGTCCCGAAAATTGTAGCGGCCATCAAACCACTGGTCCACCCGCACGTACTGACGCTCCAACAACATCGGCAGCCAGAAAATCCCACTCAACCCCAGCCCGGCCACAGCCCCGACCAGCGGAGCCAATGCGCGCCGCACGAGTCGCCCAATCCCCAATCCCCAGTCCCCAGTCTCCGGCCAAAGTAGGAGGACGAGAATGTACAACATCAACGCTGGCGTAAATAGCACCCAAACCAGATTGCTGGTTAGAATCAGTCCGGCATAGGCCAGGGCAGCGCCGATGATGGCCCACAGAGAGGGGCGGCGCACGCAGGCCCGAAAGCTCCACAAGCAGAGAGGCAGCCAGACAAAGGCCATACTCTCGGCCAGATTGGCCCGCACGTAGAGAACCATCAGGTGATAGGGCGCATAGGTATAGACGACAGCGGCCAACAACCCCGCTGATCGCCCGGCCAAACCCCGCACATAGCCATACATTGCGCCCGCGCTGGCTACAATGCTCAGGGAAAAGACGATCTCCACCGACTGTACAAAATCGAATTTGGCGAAATAGTGAAGGAATTCGGCCAGGAAATGGCTGAGTGGACCGTAAATATTGAAGAAGGGATAGCCATAGCCAAAGGCGAAGTCAGGACTCCAGCGGGGCCACCAGACGCCATCCTGCCAGAGCCGGTCGAACTCAAAGAGAAAGTAGACGTGATGGCGGGCGTCGTTGGCCCCCCAGAAGTAGCCGGGTTTGGCAAAGGGCGCGACCGCGAAGATTGTCAGGGCGAGGGTAAGCCAAAGGAATCCGTCGCGAAAAAGGCGGGGATTGGGGATTGGGGATTGGGGATTGGGTTGCGGCGTCTTATTCGCCATTCGCTGTTCCCTACTCACCATTCGCTATTCGTCACTCCCCAAATAGCACAATTTTGTCGTCCGGCCCGCGATTGACTGGTAGGCGTGTGCCGTCCTGCCAGTTGTAATAGCCGAAATAGTAGCGCAGATTGACACTGGCCGGATCCACAGGCAGAGACAGCCTGTAGGTCGCGGTCAAGATTTCACCGGGCTGCCAGCTGGTGGCAGGGCGCAGGGCAAGCGGCTGCTGGTCCAGTTGGGCCACGACTTCGTAATCTGTGCCATTTTCCACAGGGCGCAGAGCCTGGAAGAAGAAGTTGTAGTCGAAATCTATAGGCTGGACAGATTGCCAGACGGTCTCCAGTGTGGCAGCGTTGTCACCCGGGCTGGATTCCTGGAGATTCGCTTCCAGCAGAAGAATCTCGCCCCGTGCGCCGTAGACCGCCACCGGAGCGACAGGCGGCGTGTATTGGGTGAAATTAGCCGTGAGATATGGGTAACTGCTCATCAGCGCCAATGCCAGCAGCGCAGCCCAGTAGCCCCGGCAGGCCAGTTGGCTGTTGAGCGCTGGCAGGCTGCCCGCCAGCAGCGCCAAAAAAGGCAGCCCCGGCAGCAGCATCTGCCAGGGCCAGGTGAGCAAGCGGTCCGCGCCGCTCAAGCGCCAGAGGAAGGTCGCTGGGCCAAGAGTAAGCAGCCACAGAACAGCTACTGCCACCGCGGAAAAGAGCAGGGAGCGACGTACAATCAACGGCGGCAAATCCACATTTTCCCGATATTTCAGCCAAAGAAACCAGAGGGCAATGAGAGCAAAGGCCAGCGCCGCAAACCCCAACTGGAAGGGATAGCCGTCCTGCCAGCCGGGAATGCTGGGAGCAGTCTGCCAGCCGCCCGCGAAGTATTGGAAAAAATAGACGAAATGCGCATAGAAATCGACGGGGGAAGTAGCCTGAATCTCCCGCAGGGGCAGCAAACTGAGCAGCCCGGCCAGCCCGGTGACGGCTGTTGTGAGGAGGGCCAGTCGGTCCCGCTCCACCCACAGCACATAGAGCAGAGCCAGCAGGGTAACGAAGACTGCCAACCCAGCCTGGGTGCGCCATATCCAGAGGAGAGAAATCACCGCCACACCGATAGCCGCGGAGCTGCGGGATTGGACGTAAACGGCCAGCCCAGCCAGGGTCAGGGGCCAGAGTCCCAGCACCAGCGCATCAGACAGAGAACCGCGGATATAGACCGTCGCCAGCAGGGGTGGCAGCAGTGCGTAGAGAAGCCCGGCCAATCCGGCAGATCGATCACCGAAACGGGGACGCGCCCAGTAGTAGATGCCCAGGCTACCCAGCACAAAGACGAGGACAAAGAGTGCGCGCACGGCTACGACTGGGCTGATACCGAGAAGAATCAACGGACGGGTAAGCAAAAAGGTGGCGCTGCCGCTGCCTCGCCACAGGTCGGGTTGGCTGGCAATATCAGCGATAGGGGCGGCGTAGGGGGCGTTGAAGAGCGGCGCAAAGCCTTCCAGCGCCTGCCAGTAGCCGGGATAGGTGGCAGGTGCCCAGGCAAAGGCGCTGGCGATCAGCACGACCCACAGGCCGGCCAGCCCCGCAGATTTGCGGTCATAGGGGGAGGCTGACACTAGCGAACCTGCATGATTTCCCGGCTGGCGTGGGTTTGCAGATAGCGCAGCCAGGCGCGGGCAGAGAGGGAGCCGAGTTGGTTGTGGAGAACGGTCTTGTCCGGCGCAACGGAGGCGCTGTTCAGGCCGCGGGCCAGAGAAATCGTCTCGGAGCGGGTAGAGGCAAATTGCCCGACCAGTTCATCCCAGGGCACGTCCCTGGCTGGACGATAGCCATTGTATTCGTCCTGCACAAACGGATCGCCCAGAAAGACGCGCAGACGGCTCTGTCCCCAGCACTCGATGCCGATGATGTGGGTGAGCACCCGGTGATTGAATTCGGTGTACTTCCTCTCCGACAGACGGGCCTCAATGCTCTGTCCTGCCTCTTCCAACTGTTGGGCCAACTCGGCATAGCTTTTGTCCTGGGTGGGCCGCTCTAAAAAGAGACCAGCGACAAACTCGGTGATTTTTCGTTTCAGTCCCATCTTTCTTCCTCGGCTAAACAGAAATGGAGTCAGCGACGAACTCATCCCGATGGGTGGGGTCCAGCAGAATACCGCCACCGCCTGCACCACCGGGCTCTTCCACCGTCGCCACCAACCCTTCGGACAGGTTTTTTCTGTGTATGTGGAGTGCCGCCATTTCGGTAACAGAAAGTCCATACCGGTTGGTGGGATGGAGCAAAATCTCGATCAGGTCCAGACCGACCAGTCGGGCCGCGTGGCTGCGGTTGTGGAAAATTTTCCAGCGCAGGGGCCAATAATGGAGAAATTCCTGGCCTGCGGATGTGCGTGAACCGACAATACGCATGGGGAAAATAGAACGTTCCAATTGCAGGGCCAGTTGCCATTCAGCCCCCGCCGGCGCGGTAATGTCCCGCCCAAGCAGGAAGTAAAAGCGGTCTACATTGGCGATCAGCTCAAAGAGATTGTCGTAGCTGATGCCTGTAACCGGGCTGCGGCGAATCTCCACGGCGACCTGCACAGGCAGTTCGGCCAGGGTTTGGCCGATGGCGGCCCGTTCGGCTTCCAAATCGTTGGTGGCGCTGACAAATATGCGCAATATTTCGGGCATAGTCATTCCTGAATCGTAGGGGGGG
>CAMDQF010000179.1 GCA_945905745.1 Litorilinea aerophila | reverse complement strand
CTCCGATCATAGCAATTTTGATGGGCATGGGGTGGGTCCTTTCCGCAATAGAGAGAGAAAAAATTGGGTATTAGGTGTTTCGTAGGGGTTGCGATCCCCTCGAAATACCCAATACCCAATATCTCACATCTCATATCCAGTCGTAAAATAGCACCAACCCGATGATGGCAAAGGCGAATCCCCGGAAGCGCACCTCCCACTGGGCCATTCGTAGCATACGCGGTAAATCGGGCATAGCCAACACCCGGCGCACATACTCGGCCTGACGTTCGTAGGGGTCATCGATCTGGGCCAGTTCCAGGGCGTGGGTACGGGCAAAACGGCCCAGATAGGCCTGAACCGTCATGCAGAAATTGCCCTCCCCGTGCATCATCCGGCGCATAAACTCGTGCGGGTCTGTGCGCAGCAGCCGGTCGTCCTGGATGGACCAGTAGATCATCAGAGCGCTGACGAGAATGCCGATGGGATGCCAGAGATTCAGGTCGAAGTTGGGCATGGCAGGTGGCAGGTGGCAGGTGGCAGGTGGCAGGTGGCAGGTGGCATGTCGCAGATGGCAGGTGGCATGTCGCAGATGGCATGTGGCATGTGGCATGTGGAAATAGGATACCTGATTCGGGGTAGAAAGGCCAACGGCTTTGGGGCGATGGTGAAGGTGTGGGAGATGGTGTGAGGAGTTTTCGGGGTCGTTGGGTCGCTTTTCGACTGCTTGACAGGTGGGTGAGGAGGGAGTAGAATTGGGCCAACTGGTTCGGTCGGAGGAGAAAGTAAGCCGTAACAAAGGTAGACCGGGCTGTGCCTTGCATCTGCGAATTCGACGGTATCCAAATCTATATGTATGTGCCCGATCATAATCCCCCACACTTCCATGCGCGGGTGAGCGGATTGGAAGCCCAAATCACCATCGCCAACCCAGACATCCTGCGCGGCGAATTAGATCGGATCGCGCAGCGAAAAGTCATCGCCTGGGCACACAAACGCCAGCGCGAACTCGAATCTAACTGGCGACGCATCGAGCAACATCTACCACCAGAGGAGATCGCACCATGACCCGACCTGCGCCAATACATCAAGTTGTTCAGGTCACTGCACGACCAGAATTTGTACTGGAGGTACGCTTCACCAACGGTGAAAAGGGCTATTTACAGCTAGCCAAACATCTATCGCTCACAGGCTACTTTGCCCCACTTGCGCAACGCGCCTTCTTCCAGCAAGTTTTTGTAGACCACGGCACGCTCTGCTGGCCCAACAATATCGATCTCGACCCGGTTGTCGTTCACGCCTGGACAGTAGGCGAACCAATCGAGCTAGCCGAGGCCGTTCCCACATAGTGAAGACGCCAGGCTGGGAAGGGGTACTTTCGCACAGGTCAGCGTCTGCGCGTTCACGGCGGCGCCGGGTATGTGGAGCTGCTGGATGATCGGCTGGCCTAGCGCCCCGGCCAGCCCCTGGCCTGGACAATCGTAAACGAAGGGGGGAGCGGTGTGAGCGAGTTTTTGGGTCGCTGGATCACTTTTCGGCTGCTTGACAGGTGGGTGAGGGGGGAGTAGAATTGGGCCAACTGGTTCGGTCAGAGCAGGAAGTAAGCCGTTAATAAGTCGAATTTGGGGGTTATTGCGGCGGAATGCACCTATTTTTCGCCGCAGTAATGGCCTTTCCCGCCGCATAATCCTTTTTCGTTGGACTAATCGCTGCCGCGGCGCTGTAGAAATTTATACTCATCCAAGACGGATATGATTCAAACAAATGATGACCGCCAGATTTTGAAAAACGGCGATTTTGGAGCATCCTTGGCAAAAATCAAATACTCTTGAAGAAAGGGATCACATTGATATGAGCAGCCTGCAATCAGTCAGACTCCAGCGATTCAAAAGAATTGTAGACGCACCGTTTGATTTAGCCGACATGAATGTGCTGATTGGGGCAAACAATTCCGGCAAAAGCAGCATTATACAGGGATTGCATTTTGGCATTAGCATTTTACAGTCAATTGAGTTAACACAACAAAAGACTCGTGAGGGCGCGACAAGTTTAAATCCCACGCAACTCATCTACTCACCTTCGGAATCAATATATGCTTTAGGTCGAGGCGGCAATTTAGTTGAAGACAAAAATGAAGCGATTGAAGTGCAGTATAATCTTGAATCGGGCGAATCCTGTGCTATTCAAATACGTAAAGGCCGGGCGCGCAACATTAGCGTCTCTGTAACAAATCCAGATGTCGCCAAGCGTCTGGCAAGTCTGGAACACCCATTTAGTATTTTCTCACCAGGTTTAGCAGGTATTGCTAAGACTGAAGTATATGTATCTGATGGTGTTCTATTGCGCACTCTTGCGCGCGGCGATGCGAACTTGGTTTTGAGAAACATCCTCTTACGCCTGTGGAAAAGTCCTAATAGAGATGCATTCTTACGAGATCTACATGATGTTTTTCCTGAAGTAGAAATCGATGTGCATTTTCAGGAGAAGACCGCAGAGAATATTGATGTAAATGTAAAGACTAATCAAGTCTCGGTACCTCTCGAATTATCGGGCACTGGTCTTCTTCAAGCAACACAAATTCTTTCTTATATTCATACATTCTCACCCTCGATTATTGTCTTAGACGAGCCAGATTCCCATCTTCATCCCAACAATCAGCGTTTATTGTGTGCTTTGCTCAGACGTATTGCCGAAGAACGTCAAACGCAAGTGCTTCTCACGACTCACTCACGCCATGTCGTAGATGCTCTTGGCCTTGGCACTTCGGTAAAGTTTTTGTGGGTTCGGAATGCGACTGTTGATAGTGCAGCACCCGACGATGAGATCGGGGTCTTATTAGATATTGGTGCATTGGACGTCAAAGAGCGAGTTGGCTCTGATAAGACTAAAATTGTCGTTCTTACGGAAGACGAAAATATAAGAGGATTGGAAACTATTCTTGCATCCAACGGATTTGATATGGGTGCTACAATCGCACTTCCATATTTTGGGGCTACCACGATCAAGAACCTGCGGCCATTAGTCCGCATGATCAATTCTTCAAATCCGAATGCAAAAATTATTCTTCATCGCGACAGTGATTATTTGACGAAGCAGGAAGCAGAAGATTGGGCAACCCAAGTTCGAGCCTTGCGCGTTGAACCATTCCTTACAAGCGGAACGGACATCGAGTCAAGTTTTGTTAATGCGGCACATCTGTCTCAGCTAAATCCTTCTGTCAGTGAAGAAGATTTTAAGGAAATGATCGCAGCGGTAGTTGTCGCTAACCGTAACGATTTGATTGAGCGATACGTTAACGGACGTGTCGAAATAGAACGAAAGAATCAGACTTATGGAAAACTCAACCTGGGCCAACTTGCAACCGAGGCACCGGCAATGGTTGATAGGCACCCAGATCGGTATTGTCACGGAAAAACATTGTTACGCCGATTACGAGAGGAATTTCGGGTGCGCTACTCAACTCCATTACAAGATATTAAGCCTACTTCACATCTTCATAATGACACATTAACTACTGTCGCCAGTAAAGTTTTTAGGCAACGGCATAACACCTCGCAAACGTAATAAACCGAATCAGCGAAAACTCGCAACAGCAAGACAGCAAGGCGCTGCACCCGACCACCTATAGTTCCGTTCGTTCCTCACTTCGCTTTCGGCTGCGGGTGAATTTGGTCGCTAGGTGGCTCTGTTACAACACAGATGGTCAAGAGACAAATAATGAAAAACGGAAGTCATTGGCGCTCGTTTGTCGAAACGTTATGGGATAGACCTGTCTACAAAGTCTTTACGGTGTTGGATGTAATAGGACTTATTGGCGTTGTCATCATCGTTATTGATGATCCCAGTGAAGCGATTACCGTCTTTAGTTTTCTCGCAATTCTTGTTGTCGGCATCTACCTGATTTTCGCAAAGCAACAGACAAAGATAACAGAACTCCAGCAAAGACTTGGTGAGGCAGTTCCTGATATAGTCCCAATGCCTATTGAATTACCGGACAAGTTTTTCAGGATACGCCTCAGGAACGAGGGGCAAAAGTCAGCGCGAAGCATCACTCTTCGGATCAACTGCCAGGATTCTGTCTTTTCTGCCGAGAAGGGTAGTCTCATGCCCGCTGAGGAAATCTCACTTGATTTACAGTGGGGTTCGATTGGGCCAGTAGGCTCCAAAGCCCAAATAGACAAAATGATGAGCGATGATCAAACAGCCTATCTGCACTGTGAGTTCGCAGACCCGTTCGGTACTACCTATGCTACCAACTGGGAATGTGAGTGGGGCAAGGAGTGGTCGCGCAAGAACCATTAAGCCGTCTAACCACGCCATGCAGCCGACGCGCTGCGCTTGCTCTGCTCGCTGGCGGCCCGGCGGATGTACTATCCGCTTGTTAGCCTACGGCTGCACCCCTTCGCCTGCTTTGCCCCAATGGCAGGCCGCCGAACGGGGCTGCTTGCTTGATTTCACTTTTCGACCCTTCGACAGGCTCAGGACACCGCGGACTCCGTGCAGGCGACATATTCACGAACCATTGACCGGAGGTGAGCTCGGCATTGATTGTGAAGTTTGGTGGACTTCCTCGGTAGTTGGCGTCAGACATGGCATCTCTCCTGCGCTGCCCAATTCCCCTTTTGGCAAAACGTACCATTTATGATACACTACCAATATGAACGATGAAGCACGCTTGCAGGTGATCTTCTACCGAACGACGGCAGGCAACGAACCTGTGCGCGAGTGGCTCAAGGCGCTGCCACCAGAAGACAGGAAGATCATCGGCGATGACCTGAAGATTGCGCAGTACGGCTGGCCCCTGGGTATGCCCTTGATCCGTAAACTGGAGGCAGGGTTGTGGGAAGTGCGATGCCGGCTGCAAGACCGCATTGCGCGCGTCATCTTCACCGTCGAAAGCGATGCGATGGTACTGCTACACGGCTTCATCAAGAAGTCACAGAAGACACCGCTGCAAGACCTGCAACTGGCCAGACAACGACTTCAATCCTTAACTGAGGAATGATTGAGTATGCTGAATGAAAAGCATTTGGGTAGCAGCCTGGACGATTTCCTGGAAGAAGAAGGTCGGCTTGCCGAAGCGGAAGCGGTCGCGGTTAAGCGCGTGCTGGCATATCAGATTGCCAAACTGATGGAAGAACAACAGTTATCTAAGGCGGAGATGGCACGCCGTATGTCTACAAGCCGGGCAGCAGTAGACAGGCTACTGGATTTTGACAGCGAGTCGGCAACACTGGCAACGCTGGAGAAGGCGGCCGCCGCGTTGGGTCGTAGGCTGCAAATTGCGCTGGTCTGAATGCGCCTAACAACACATGCACCCCTTCGCCTCGACCCTTCGACAGGATCAATCGGCGTTCGTTAATCAGACGGCTGAACAGACACCCGAAGGAAATAAAGAGCCGGATTCCCTTTGGAATCCGGCTCTTGTTGTAGAAAATAATATGACGGACAAACCCCACGCCCCACGCCCTACGCTTCCTCGTGAAGACTCATCTCCGGCAGAACAATTTCGCCCTTTGGGCTGTGCCAACTGAAAAATTATGAGCGAACGACTTGAACGGATCGAACCCAGCGGTCTGCGCAGCTTTCGCCATTTCCCCAACCAGGGATGCCCACAGCCCACAGCCACAACGACATCGAACTCAATTTTGTGGTGGACGGTAGCATCACCTACCGGTTTGGCGGCAACCAGATGGTCTTTCAGACCGGGTCGATCTACGTTTTCTGGGCGACAATCCCCCATTTTATTGCGCAACACGCGACCGGCACCCACTTTTTCGCCGTTCACCTGCCGGTTGCCAATTTTCTGCAATGGCGCTTGCCTTCCCCGATCACCCAGGGCGTGCTGGCCGGTAACCTGCTGGCTTTTCCGGACTGTGACGAACGCTTCTGTCTACTGCTCTTTGAAAAGATTCATTGCCACATCCAATCAGGCGCTGGCGAGGAAAAGACGATTGCCCTGTTGGAGATCGAAGCCTGTCTGCGTACACTGGCCCTGGCATCCCCTTCGGCGCAGCCAGAACCGGTCAGCGCGCAGATGGGCAACGACAGCGTAGACCAGATGATCGGCTGTATAATCCAAAATTTCCAGGAACCGCTCACTGTGGCCCAGATTGCCGATGTAGTTCATCTGCACCCCAACTACGCCATGCAATTGTTCCGTAAGTGCACCGGTCGCACAATTGTGGCCTATCTGACCCAATACCGGGTGGCCCAGGCCCAACAACTGCTCCTCACCAGCGATCAGAGCATCGCCGATATCGCCCTGGCTTCCGGCTTCAGCTCCCTCAGCCGCTTCTACGCTGCCTTCCGGGAAATCTGCCACGATTCACCCAAGCACTATCGAAGAAGTCTGCGCGAGGTGCGGGAAGTGCGGGAGTGGGGGGGATAGGTATTGGGTATTGGGTAGTGCAAGCCGGTCTATAGCACTGCGAAATACCCAATACCCAATATCAGTTACCGAACATCAGAAGCCTGCCGTCCAGTCGTAGAGCAGCACCAACCCGATGATGGCAAAGGCGAATCCCCGGAAGCGCACCTCCCAGTGGGCCATTCGTAGCATACGCGGTAAGTTCGGCATAGCCAACACCCGGCGCACATACTCGGCCTGACGTTCGTTGGGGTCATCGATCTGGGCCAGTTCCAGGGCGTGGGTACGGGCAAAACGGCCCAGATAGGCCTGAACCGTCATGCAGAAATTGCCCTCCCCGTGCATCATCCGGCGCATAAACTCGTGCGGGTCTGTGCGCAGCAGCCGATCGTCCTGGATGGACCAGTAGACCATCAAGCCGCCGATGAGAATGCCGATGGGATGCCAAAGATTCATAGGGACTCCTCCGCAGACATCCAGCGAGTGATCCAAGTATACGACGGCGTAAATTCACCCACGATTTCTGTGGTGCGTAGTGCGTGTACCGATACACGCACCACGCCAAAAACCATAGGGGTATTTGCGCCAGGCTGTACTGGACAGAAATATCTCCCTGGCAAAAAGACAGACAGTGAAAGTAGGATACTTGATTAGGAGTAGAAAGACCAGCCGCGTTGGGGCGAAGGGTGAAGAAATCAAAGCTGAAAAGTGGGGGAGAAAAAGCGGCAAAGAACAACTGACCCAGCGGTGATATTATCGAAACAATTGGGATGCAGTTAACGCTGAAGAGATTGATCCCGACTGATACTATCGGCTCAAAATCTGTGGTTTCAACGCTATCTGCATCCCGATTTCAGAACTGATTCTGCCTTGTCCAGGCATCAACACTAAACTTTCTACGCTGTTAGACTGCCGCAGGCAACCCGGCCTGGCGAGCCACCCCGCCCCGTTGACGCACTTCCATCACCACCAGGACAACCAGCCCCATCCCAGCCAGAACCGTCAACACCCAGGCCAGTGTACCGGCGTAGTTCGGCGCAACCGGCCTGCTTTCCTCTGGGGTCACCGCGGCGGCCGCGGCGGCAGTCGCCACCTGGGACGCACTGCCCAGAGCCAACGGCGTGCGGCTGGCACTGGTCAGGGCATAGACGGCGCCTGTCTCGCCGCTCACGGGTAGCAGCATCGCCACCGCCACATCGCTCATCGGGGCCAGGGATGCCCAGTTGGCCCCACCGTCGCTGCTCATCGCCACGCCGACCGGTGTGGTGTGGGCGTTGGCCGAGCCGAAAATCAGGCTGGTGGCTGCATAGACCAGACCGGGCTGGGCCGGGTCTACGGCCAACTCGTTGACGAACAACTGGCTGCCGGGGGTGAAGCCCAGGCCGGCGTTGGCCGACTGCCAGTTGATTCCGTCCTGGCTCATCCGCACACCGGAAGCAGCCGTGCCGACATAAAAAGTGGGCGGCGTCGTCTGTGCGATCGCCAGAGCCGTGGCCGGGCTGGGGAGATTCTCCACAGCAACCCAGCGCAAGCCCATATCTTCTGCCCGATAGAGATGCCAGGTAGTGCGCACCAGTGCCGTACCGTTGCTGGCGGCCACAATCTCTTCCACTGGTTCGTCCAGCAGCAGATGGCCCGCGGCAATCATACTGCGGCCCACATCGCGCAGGCGATGCACGCCGTCGGTGTCGGTTCCCACATAGACCAGCCGATTGACCCCATCCACCGCAATATCAGTCACAGCACCCACGGTCTGGGTTTCCAGGGCAATTTTCATCCAGCTTTGGCCCGCATCGCTGGAAACGTAGATGGCAAGCTCGTTGGCCGCACCCATGTAGACCAGTTCGGGCTGGCGGCTGCTCACCGCCACCGCGTTGACAATCACACCGGCGGGGGTGGAGAGCGGCTGCCACTGGCTACCGTTCCCGGCAAAGAGCAGTCCGCCGTCCACCGCGTAGGAGAGGTCGTTGGTCGAGCCAGCTGCCGCGTAGTCCCGCACGTTGGAGAGGGAGACGGTTTCGGTTTGGCGAACCGGTTCCCGGGCACTTACCATCCCGGCAAGAACTGCACCCAAAAGAAAAAATGTAACCAGTGTGAGAAGAATTGTGCGAATTTTCATGGCTGCCTCCGTCGTCTGTTCCGTGCGTTGTCCCTGCATCGTGCGTTTCTGTATCTGGCAATAGTCTACCGAAAGAGAGAAATGAATGTAGGACAGAAGCCGGTACAGATTCAGACCGTTACCCAACGCTGATGAATACTACAAACAGGATAATTGACAATCCTGCGCCTGGTTGTGATCAGCGCCACACGACCAGGGCGCGCAACGGCAAATTGTTTGCGTCAGATGGGTGGCTGTGCTATCATCGAATCACTTTACGCACACTTTGACCGGCGCGATTCACTCCGTAGCAGGCGGGAGAAGACGATATGAGTATGACAGACAAATGGATGCGAGTTGTACTGTTGGCATTGGCGATCACTGCGCTAGTGGCTGGCTGCACGCGTGACCGTTCCACACCGGAACCGGAGACTACACCGGCCAGCGCGGTCGAGCCAGTGGTGGAACCCGCTATCACCCGGGACGCCGGGCCGACCCCTGCGCCGACACCGGCAGCCACACCTGTGCCCACAGAGACGCCCACACCGAAGACAGTACCCTACACTGTGCAACCAAACGATACGGTCTCCACTGTGGCAGAGAAATTTGGCATTACTTCCCAAGCGGTGCGGGAGCTGAACCTCCTTGCGACTGACGAACTGCAAGTGGGTCAGGTATTGAGAGTGCCGTTTACCGAAGGCGTCACCTCCGACGGGCTGCCCACGCCTACAGCGGAACCCTTTACCTACACAGTTCAGACAGGGGACACCCTCTTTTCTATCGCCCTGCAATTTGAGGTTTCGCCCAACGAGATTGTGGCGGCCAACACCCTGGCGGACCCCAACAGTGTATTCGTAGGTCAGGAACTGCTCATCCCCGGCTATCAGCCCGCTGGTTCGAGCAGCGCCAGCACAGATGGTGGATCATCCGCCAGCCCTGGGGCACCCGCCATTCACGTCGTGCAGGCGGGCGAAGTTCTCTCTACCATTGCCGAGAAATATGGCATCTCTCTGGACGAATTGATTGGGGCCAACCGCATCGCTGACCCCAATCTGGTCAGCCCCGGCACAGAACTGGTCATCCCCGGCTTGACCGCGGCGGAGTTAGAGGCGGCCAGTCAGATTATTCATACCGTCGCGGCCGGCGAGAGTCTCGGCTCGATTGCGGCCCAATACGGCGTTTCGTCCGACGCGATTATCGAAGCCAACAGAATCACCAACCCGAATCTGATCGGCGTGGGTGATCGCCTGATCATTCCCCAATAGGAAGATAGTGAACAGTAATCAGTAAGCAGTGGTGATCGCACGACGCTACTGATTACTGTTCACTGATTACTGATTTATGCGCATCTACCTGGACCAACTGGGCTGCCGCCTGAACTATAGCGAGAACAACACACTGGCGGCCCGGTTGACCGCGGCGGGCCATCAGATCGCTTCCTCACCCGAAAGCGCCCAGGTCATCGTCCTCAACACCTGCGCGGTGACAGCCCAGGCTGTCAGCCGTAGCCAGGCCGCCGTCCGCCAGCTTCACAGCGCCAACCCGGAGGCGCGTATCGCCGTCACCGGCTGCTACGCCACCCTGCAACCGGAGAACGCGGCGGCCCTGCCCGGTGTTACCCTCGTGGCCGACAACCGGGAAAAGGAGATGCTCCACGCCCTGCTGGAGCCGTGGAGCGCAGAACTGGACGATCCCGACGCCATCGCCCGCTTGCAACCGGATGGCACGCCCTTCCCCTCGGCAGAAACCGCCGACGATCCCCTCAGCCGCACCCGGGCCTTCGTAAAGGTTCAAGACGGCTGCAACAACAAATGCACCTTTTGCATTGTCACAGCCCTGCGCGGAGAGAGCCGGAGCCGCACGCTGCCCGAAATTGTGGCCGAAGTGCAGGCGTTTGCTGCGGATGGGATGCAGGAAGCGGTCCTGACCGGCGTCCATCTCGGCTCCTACGGACGGGAGCTGCCCGGCAGTACGGCTACGGATTTGAAGAGACTGACCGCCGCGCTTCTGGCCGAAACCGACATCCCCCGTCTGCGCCTGAGCAGCCTGGAACCCTGGGAACTGGCCGACGGTTTCTTCGATCTCTGGCAGCGCTGGCCGGGCCGCCTCTGCCCCCACCTGCACCTGCCCCTCCAGGCCGGCACAGACCGGCAACTGCGGGCAATGGCTCGCCGCTGCACAGTCACCTCCTTCCGCCGTCTGGTCGAAGAGGCTCGGGCCGCCATCCCCGATCTGATTCTGACCACCGATCTGATCGTCGGTTTCCCCGGCGAGACAGCGACAGATTTCGAGGAAGGGCTGGCCTTTGTGGAGGAGATGCGCTTTGCCCACGCCCACATCTTCCCCTACAGCGCCCGCACAGGCACAGCCGCGGCCCGCTTCGGCGGACAGGTGACCAAAGCCGAAAAGAAAGAGCGTTCCCAGCGGATGCACGGGCTGCTCGAACGCACGGGCCACGCCGAACGCCAGCGCTTTGTGGGCACTGCCCGCCCGGTTCTCTGGGAAGGCCAGGGCCGGCCCGTGGATGACCAGTCGGGGATGCGTCTGTGGAGCGGCCACACGGACAACTTTCTGCGGGTCCTGGCCCACGCCCCCGCCAACGAGAATTTGCGCAACCGCATCACCGACACCCAATTGGACGAAGTTCACGGGGAAACAATCTTCGGCACGCGGCTACCGGAAGAGATTTGGAACGCAGATTTTCGTCGATGAACACAGATTACGCAGATTCAATCCGTGTGAATCCGTCCTTTCCGTGTCATCCGTGTTCTATTTCCCCAATTAGGAGACTCTTCGATGATTTCGCCTACCGGGCTTGACCGCCCCTTTGACCTGCTTTATACCGAACCGGTCGCTACCCACTCTCTGCCGCCTGTCTATCGAGCGCTCTACCCCGGCGACTGGCCGATGACTTCCCACCCAGACCGACCCTATATCTACACGAATTTTGCCCCCAGCCGGGATGGGCGCATCTCTTTCAACGAACCCGGCGCCACCGACGCCAGCCACGTAACCAAAGCCGATCCCCACGACCGCTGGTTGATGGCTCTGCTGCGGGTGCGCGCCCACGCCATTATGGTCGGCGACAATACGGTGCGCCTGGAGCCAGGCCACATCTGGACGCCGGAGTTCATCTATCCGCCCGAAGCCGAAGCCTTCAACGACCTGCGCCGGGCCGAGGGCTACGATCCCATCCCCAAACTGGTCATCCTCTCCTACGACGGCAATCTGGACTTCAGCGAAGAACGTTTCCAGAACCCGGAGCTACAGATTATTCTAGCAACGACAGAGAAGGGCGCAGCCCACGCGGCCGCCGTCGATCTGGCTGGGCAGTGTACCGCATCGGTGGATGTGTTGACGCTGGGCAAAGATTCGGTGGATTTGCATCAGATGGCCCGCCTGCTCTACAGCGAGTACGGCGTGCGTTATCTGCTCTGCGAAGGCGGCGCGCGGGTCTTTGCCAATCTGCTCGATGCCGGGCTGGTGGACGAGGAATTCGTCACCTACTGCCCCACTTTTGTGGGGCGCAGCCCGGAAAAGTTCCGCCCCAGCTACACCGAAGGGGTGGCCTGGACGCCAGACAACGCGCCCTATTCCCAGCCTGTGAGCATCCACAAAGCCGGGGATTACATCTTCCTGCGCACCCGCTGTATTTATCCTGCGAAAACCACCTAACGCAGAGACGCAGAGGTGCAAAGACGCAGAGGAGTTGAATTCCATTTGCGACTCTGCGTCTCTGCGCCTCTGCATTAATATCTCCAATTCGAGTGTATTTATGACCCTTTCACCCGCATTTATTGACCGTTTGCGTTCAATCGTCGGCCCGGAGCAGATTGTCTCCTCTTCTGCGAGCTTGCAGCACAACTCTCGTGACTACTACTGGTACTCGCCCATCCTTAAACCCCTGCTGGACGACAAAGCCGCCGATCTGATCGTGCGTCCCCGTTCCGTTGAAGAATTGGTGGCGGTGGTGGCAGCGGCGGTGGCCGAGCGGGTTCCCATCACCCCCCAGGGCGCGGCCACAGGCAACTACGGTCAGGGCATTCCCATGCAGGGCGGGGTGATCATCAACACCCGCCAGATGACCCGCATTCTGGAACTGACACCCGAATCGGCGCGGGTGGAAGCGGGTGTCGTCCTCAAAAACATCGAAACAGCAGCCCGTGAAATCGGCGGGGAACTGCGTTTCTTCCCCAGCACACTGATGACCGCCACTGCGGGCGGCTTTCTGGCCGGGGGCGCGGGCGGTATCGGCTCTGTCACCTGGGGCACCCTCTGGGACCCCGGCAATGTGCTGGCGGTGACGGTTGTCACTGTGGAGGAGACGCCGCGCATCCTTACCGTCAGCGACCCGGAAGAGATGCAGGGAGTCATCCACAGTTGCGGGCTGACCTGCATCATCGCCGACCTGACCTTTGCCCTGGCCCCGGCCCAGCCCTGGCAGCAGTATGTGGCCGCTTTTGACAGCTTTGAGGATGGCCTGCGCTGCGGCGAATCCCTGGCCTACGACGACACCACAGCCAAACGGCTGGTGACGATTCTGGAGTGGCCCATCCCCAGCTTCTTCCGCCAACTGGTGCGGGACAACGCCTGCCCGGAAGGCAAAGCCATCTCTCTGCTGCACCTGACTATAGACGAAGCAGAACTGGCGGCGCGGCTGGCCCCCTTCGGCGGCAGCGTCACCTGGCGCAGCCCCCATACCGCCTACCTGACCAGCGGCTGGCAACTTTCCGATTTTTCCTGGAACCACACGACCCTCTGGGCGCTGAAGACCGACCCCCGCATCACTTATTTGCAGGACCAGTTCGACCCGGAACGGGTGTACGAGCAGTTGCGTCAGCGCCGGGAACGCTACCCCGACGACGTTCTGGAACACATCGAATTTATGAAGTTCCGGGGGCGGATGTATCCCCAGGGGTTGACACTGGTGCGCTTCCGCTCGCCAGAGCGTTTGCAGGAATTGATGGACTACTGCGAGGAGATAGGCATCTGGCTGGCGAATCCCCACACCCACTATCTGGACGACGACGTGCGCTGGAACGGTCAGCCGATTCTGGACGCCCGCGCCCGCTGGGACCCCCACGGCCTGCTCAACCCCGGCCACCTGCGATCTCTGGAGACGAAATGAAGACCCAATTTCAACGCAGAGGCGCAGAGGTGCAGAGACGCAAAGCTGCCCTCTGCGCCTTTGCATCTCTGCACCTCTGCGTTGGAAAAGCGTGCCTGCCGCAATGGAGTCAGAAATGAGCATCAAACGACAACTGGCCCACCACACGTGGAGCGAAGTGGCCGCCCTGGACA
>CAMDQF010000178.1 GCA_945905745.1 Litorilinea aerophila | reverse complement strand
GATAATCCGCACCGGGAGTGTCAGCGACCGGCTCTACACCCGTGGCAAGCGCTTGCCTTTAGAAAAGGAAATGATGCAATGTTTACGATACGACCTTACAAAGCAACAACCGAGGAAGAGTACGCTGCGCTGGTGGACATCTACAACGCTTCCCGGCCCGACGAGCTTATGACGGTTGTCAGTTGGCGCTATTACGAGACCCGCCTGCCAGCGGATATACTCTTCCAACGCTTTATAGTGGAGAGCGCCGGTCAACTAATCGCGGAGGGCGCTTATCACGAAACCTTCTGGTCAATTGCTCAGGACAAGTATGAGTATGGGTACACCTGTCTCCCCGCCTACGAGGATCGGGCTGATCTCCAGCAGTTGGTCTACGACTACGTTCTGGCGCAGGTGGCAGAGAGGCAGCCGAAAGTTTTGGCCACGTCTGCACGGGAAGATCGCAGCAGCCGGGTGCAATGGCTGAACTCCCAGGGTTTTGTTGTCAAAATGCGCTTTCCCATCTCTGAATTGGAGATTACGGGCTTCGACTTTGACCGCTTCCAGGGCGCGCAGGAGCGGGTGGCCGCGGCGGGGGTGCTTATCCTGCCTCTGACCGATCTGCGGGAGCGAGACACCCGGTGGAAGGAGAAGCTCTATGAAATGATTTGGGAGATCGAGCAGGATGTTCCAGGGGTTGATCCCCCCAAAAAGGAGCCGTTTGAGGAGTTTGTCAAAATGTTCGGGAATCCCAACTTTTGGCCTGAAGGCTGGATGATGGCGATTGACCCGGCTGCGGGGGACGACGGGGTGGGCGCGTACGTCGGCGTGAGTATGCTGGCAAAGAACCTGCCCATGCCTCAGCGCATCGAGACCTGGCTGACCGGTGTGGTGCGCAGCCACCGGCGCAAGGGCATTGCCCTTGCCATGAAGCTGCGCGCCATCGAATTTGCCATCCAGCAGGGCGGCACAGCCATCCGCACAGACAACGAAGAGAACAACCCCATGCTGAGCATCAACAAAATGCTCGGCTTCGTAGAGATTCCCGCCTATTTGGAACTCGCCAAGGAGTTGTAGGTGGCAGGTGGCAAGTAAAAAGTGAACAGTAATCAGTGGCGACGACGCGACCCACTGATTACTGTTCACTTTTCACTGATTACTTTTTACTGATTACCCTACATCACGCCCGTGATGCGGGCCACGCCCACTGCCACGAGCAGACCGGTGGCGATGAATGTGATGGCGGCAATACGGGCTTTGCTGCCATCAGCGGCTTTCTTCACACGTGCCTGACCAATGTGCATCACCACAATGGCGATAAGCATCCAGACCGGATGCTCGACCGTGCGGGTGATGTTAGCCCCGACAATCCCCATTCCTGCGCCCACGGCCCAGAGAATGAGGCCCACCAACAGTTGGATGTCGTTGACAATACCAGTGATCAATCCGATCTGCCGGTCCAGTTTGCTCCAGCCACCGTTGCCCAGCCAGCCGATCAGATATTTCACAACGGCGACTGCCAGCACCAGCAGGGCCAGATAACGCCAGCCCGAATGGGCCATCAGTAAAAAGTTGTACATAGGGAGTTCCTTTTTGGGATTGAAATTGTGGTCGCTAAAGTAACAATGCGCGTTACCAGTGAGTATACACTGCGCTCTATACTTTGTCAGGAAGTCGAATTTGTCGGAGTAGCGAGCTGGGAATTGCTCCGATATGAGCATCCCGGTGGACGACTGTTAACTGGTTGACAAGCGCCGTCGCTACAATTAATGCGTCCACTGTTGGAAGTCGTTGCGAGGCTGTGCTTCTTAAGTCCACAGCTTTCTGCGCAATCTCCAGATCAACAGGGACAACCTTGTTGAACAGAAGCTTGTAGTTTTGCCAGACCTCCGGCCAACGGGCATCCTGTCCAAGCGACTTTAGCTTGGCGGAAATTTCTGGAATTGAAAGCACAGAGATGCTAATCTGGGCGCGGCTCTCGTCGAACATCTGGTTTATCTGGTCAACCCCCGGCTCGTCAAACAGATGGACGAGCCAGGCCGACGAATCGAGGAGATACATTAGATCAGTCCTTCTTCCTCATCTTCCCGGTCGCGGTCTGCCAACATTTCTCCCACGGGATCGGTATTTGGTGGAAACCAGGCGCGGCCCATACCTGCGATCTGGCGTGCCAATTGCCCCCGTGTAGGCAATACCCGCGCGATGAGTATATTGGCATCTTCACCTATCGTCCAATCGATTTTGCTTCCCGGTTGAATATCAAGCTGGTTGGCAAGAACCGACGGAATCGTGATTTGATTTTTTCCTGTAACGGTCGTAATCACGTGTCGAATCCTTTCCTGTATCAACGGTAATCATATGATTGGGTTGCTTCTTGCAGAAGCCTAATCATGCGTGACAGTATAGCACACGATTGCCAATCTTTGAGGATGTCCTTGCATCTGGATTCTCTATGCTTCACGACTTTCTGTTTCTTGCCGTCTAAGCCAGATCCCCACCTCATCCAGCCAGACCTCGTCCGCGCGCAGCCGGTGCAGCGCGCGCCGGATGGTCAGGTGAGTGGCGTCAGAGAGTGCCACCCGCCCGGCCATCTCCTCGAACTGGGCGATTTTGCCCTGCAAAATACCGCACTTGTGGGCCAAACACGTCTGCGCTTCGTCCTGGGGCAGATCGGCCAGAAAGCCGATGTCGTCGTTGTTCTCCCCCATATCATACCGGGAAAGGTCGTCCCACAGCAATTCCTGATCGAGCGTTTCGCCTTGTGTATCCAATAGAGGTGCAGTGATCCGTCTCTTTTTCTGCATCGGGAAGCGAGTTTGGTGTTCCCCACAGCCCCGGAAAATAGACCTTTTGTCCCCTCTCTGGTAGACTGCCGAGAGCGTTATTCATCCGGTAAATGAATTCTCCGAGCAGCAAATGGCAGAAAAGTCGATTTCCAGAAAATTGCAGGGACAGGTGGCACTGGTCACCGGTGGTGGTCGGGGCATCGGCGCGGCTGCGGCAGAATTGCTTGCCCTGGCTGGCGCGTCTCTCGTCCTGACTGCACGCAGCGAGGAGGAGATCGCCGCGGTTGCCAAGCGCATCCGCAAGGCCGGAGGCAAGGCCATCGCCATTCCCTGCGATGTGAGCGATTTCGGTCAGATCGAGGAAGTCACCGAAGCGGCCTTGACCGAATACAATCGGCTGGACATTCTGGTCAACAACGCTGCGCTGGTCTGGCCGGTGGAAGAGGTGGCCGATTCGGACCCGGACGAGTGGGCCTACAACATCCACGTCAATCTGGTGGGGCCGTACAATCTGGCCCGCCAGGTCTTGCCGGTGATGCTTGTCAAGGGCTATGGGCGCATCCTCAACATCACCAGCGGCGCGGCCAAAGGGGGATTTGTGGGGATGAGCGCCTACAGCGCAGCCAAAGCCGGGCTGGACGCTTTCACCCGCAGCCTGGCCGCGGAGACAGCGGGCACTGGCGTAACGGTCAATGGGCTGAATCCGGGTATGATTGACACTGAAATGCAGGCCGATCTGCGCAGTGTGGATACGGAAGGTACGAAGCTCGATCTCGGCCTTTTCCACAGCGCCTATGAGGGCGGCAAACTTGGCTCACCCGCAGATACGGCCAAACTGATCTACTGGCTGGTCGGCCCCTGGGGGCGCACGCAGACCGGCAAGATTTTCAGCGCCAGCGATGCAGAGTGGCGCGCACAGGTGGAGAAGGATGTTGCGTAATGCGCATTGCATAGGGTAGCATAGCCACGATAAATCTCCCGCAGAGACGCAGGGGAAGGCGGTCGGTTGCGTGAATTAGGCGTGAATGGAGGAGGTTAGGTATGGCGGAAGTGATGGAAGCGGACGGAATCGAGAGACGGGCTGAACTCTATGCCCCAATGCCGGATATGCGCCACATCATTACGGAGGATGACGAACCCGTGGACAACGTTTTCTCTGCCAAGCAACAGCGCCTGTTGGTCGAGCCGCTCTACACTGCCTGGCAGAAAGAGCGGGTCTTTCTGGCTGACGCCAATGTGGGGGTCTTTCGATCTCCGTACCTGCCCCCGCTGGTTCCAGATATGTTCCTGAGTCTGGACGTGCGGGTGGGAGACGAGGACTGGTGGCTGAAGGAGAACCGCAGCTATTTTATCTGGATGCACGGCAAGCCGCCCGATGTGGTGGTAGAGGTTGTCTCCAACGAGAAAGGCGGCGAACTGGATCGCAAAATGCGGGGATACGCCGGGATGGGTATTCCCTATTATGTGGTCTACGACCCGCAGCCGACTTCGATTCAATCCAAGCCGCTGATTGTCTACCAACTGGTGGCGGGCGAATACCTGCCCCGGCCCGATTTTCAATTGGCTCGATTGCAGCTATCGGCGTGTTTGTGGGATGGGGAATTTGAGAACGGGCGCGCGGTCTGGTTGCGTTGGGCGGATGCCGAAGGCAATCTCTTTCCCACCGGCGCGGAGCGCGCCGAACAGGCCGAGGAACGCTCCGCGCGTCTGGCTGCCCGCTTGCGGGAATTGGGCATTGACCCGGCAAGTATCTGAGGCCCCTTCCCTGTTACGACTTACTCAATACGCAATACAATTGCTCAGAAATCACCCCTTACCCAACTTAGCTGAGGAAAGACCTAATGGCATACCAACACATTACCGTCCCCAGCGGCGGCGAGAAGATCACAATCGCAGATGGCGTTTTACAGGTTCCCAACAATCCGATTGTCGCCTTTATCGAGGGCGATGGCACGGGTGTGGACATCTGGGCGGCCAGCCAGCCTGTGCTGGACGCGGCGGTGGCGAAGGCCTACGGCGGCAAACGCAAGATCGCGTGGATGGAAGTCTACGCCGGCGACAAGGCCAACGAAGTCTATAACGAAGTCGTCTGGCTGCCCCAGGAGACTCTGGACGCTATTGACGAATATCTGGTCGCCATCAAAGGGCCGCTGACCACCCCCGTCGGCGGCGGCATCCGCAGCATCAATGTGGCCCTGCGCCAGAAGCTCGACCTCTACGCCTGTGTGCGCCCGGTGCAATACTTCGAGGGCGTGCCCAGCCCGGTTAAACACCCCGAACAGGTGGATATGGTGATCTTCCGCGAGAATACGGAAGACATCTACTCCGGTATCGAGTTTGAAGAGGGCAGCGCCGATGTGGAGAAGTTCAAAAAGATCTTCAAAGAGAACTTCCCCTCCTCCTACGCCAAAATCCGCTTCCCCGACACGGCTGGCATCGGCATCAAACCGGTGAGCCAGGAGGGCACGGCCCGGTTGGTACGCGCTGCCATCAAATACGCGCTGGAGAACAAGCGCAAGAATGTGACCCTTGTCCACAAGGGCAACATTATGAAGTTCACCGAAGGCGCGTTTATGAACTGGGGCTACCAGGTGGCCGCGGCGGAATTCGGGGCCAAACCGCTGGACGGCGGCCCCTGGCACGTCCTGCCCAACGGGATAATCATCAAAGATATGATTGCGGATGCGATGTTGCAGCAGATTCTCACCCGCCCCGCGGAATATGAGGTCTTGGCGACGCTGAACCTGAACGGCGATTACATCAGCGACGCCCTGGCCGCGCAGGTGGGCGGCATCGGCATTGCGCCGGGGGCCAACATCAACTACGAGACGGGCCGGGCCATCTTCGAGGCCACCCACGGCACTGCCCCCCGCTACGCCGGTCAGGACAAAGTGAACCCTTCGTCGGTTATCCTCAGCGGCGAAATGATGCTGCGCCATATGGGCTGGAACGAAGCCGCCGACCTGATTCTGGCTTCCACCAGCAAGACCATCGGCCAGAAGCGGGTGACCTACGACTTCGAGCGGTTGATGACCGGCGCGACACTGCTCAAATGCAGCGAGTTTGGCCGCGCGTTGATCGAGAATATGTAACGCAACGCAAACTGTTGTAACGCAAGCTGTTCGCTTGCGGCAACGTGAAACGTGAGAATGTTCTCACGTTTCACGTTTTCTTTTCAAAGCAACGGCGCTGAATACCCTGTGAACCCCACCACCTTCGACCCCTCCCTCTCCAGCCGCGCGCTCCCCGCGCCGCTCTACGGCGGCTACCACCTGGACCTGATCGCACCCGGCAGCGTCACTTTTGTGATGTATGCGCCCCACAAGCCTTTTGTCAGTCTGGTGGGTGACTTCAACAACTGGAACAGCCGGGCCAATTTGATGGTGACAAACGGTGCGGGCGTCTGGTGGACGACGCTGCCGCATCCCGGCCCCAGCCGCTACGGCTTTTACGTGGCCGTGGACGAGCAGTCCGATGTCTGGGTGGCCGACCCCTACGCCACGGAAGTGCGCTGGGAACAGACTGGCCCCTGGGCCTGGCTGCCTGATATAGAAACGTTGCGCCGCCGCCAGCGCTTCCCCTGGCAAGACGAGGGCTGGCGCACGCCCCGGCTGGCCGAACTGGTCATCTACGAGCTGGGCGTGCGCGATTTCACAGGCCGCTGGCAGGACAACCGCCCGGTCTATGGCACATTCAGCGGCGTAGAGTCGAAGCTGGATTATCTGGCCGATCTGGGCGTCAACGCTGTCGAACTGATGCCCATCCAACAGTTCCCCGGCCAATCCAGTTGGGGCTACAACCCGGTCTTCTACTTTGCCCCGGCCCAGGTCTACGGCACGCCGGAGGAGTGCAAGCGACTGGTGGATGGCTGTCACCGGCGGGGGATGGCGGTGATTCTGGATGTGGTCTGCAACCACGCCTGGGGCGAACACCCCTACTACCGCATCTATCCGCCGCTTTACGGGCCACAGGGCGAGAAGTGGGACGATTTCAACCCCTTTTTCCACCACACACCGGACGCCGTGAATATGTGGGGTGGCGTGGATTGGGATCACTTTACGCCAGAGACCACCCGTTACTTCCAGGCGATGCTGCGCCACTGGCTGGCCAAATATCACGTGGACGGCTTTCGTTTTGACTGGGTGGGCGGCGTGGACTACGACAGCCGCGCGCCGATGCAGCCGGGCTTCAACCCCTATCACGGCATTGCTGCGCTCTGTTGGGCGGCGCGCCAGGCCAAACCGGATGTGATTCATCCAGCGACAGCCAGGCGGCTGGTCGGTCGCAACCGGCGACCCATTCGCTGATCAACGTGGTTTTCCCAAAGCCGGCAGATGCTGAGATGAGGGTCAGCTTGCGCTGTAGGCCCTCGTTCAGTCTCTCGATCAGGCGGGGCGGGGGACGGCTTTCGGGCGCGGTGGGGGGATATACAGTTTCGTCGCTAAAAGTGGTGTAGGCATCTACTATCGCACCTGGATTGGCTCACTTTCGATTTTCAGGAATCATAGTAGTGTACACCCTGAATGTTGCAAACAACAACTGGGCTTTATTTTTATCTCCCTTTTTTGGGACGAACTGATTTAGTACAAACACATTGGGGGTTTCACGATCTGCATCGATCTGCGCTGGTGATGGCAAAAAGCCGTGGCAACCCTGCCAATCTTGGCCCTAACCTGGCCTACGCCACCTCTCTGACTGTCATTTTGCCGCTCAGCGCCACGCTGCTATCGGTGGAAGCCAGCTATGGCTCGTGTAGCGGGACGGGGATCCTGATCTGCGATCTGGGCAGCGTGATCACAGACACCACCGCTGTCATCACCGTGACCGTCGTCCCCACTGGCGAGGGCTGGTTGGAGACCTCCGTGGAGGTGCGCTCTACCAGCCGAGAGGTAGATGAGTGGAACAATGTAGATACGCTGTGGCTGTGGATATCCTTACCGCCTCCGGTGGAAGTGCGCTACGATGTCTATCTGCCGCTGATCAGAAGATAAACACGCGCGAAGTAGTTGCTTTTTCACATACTCTTTGCTATGATAATAACCGAACATAATTCGGTTATTATCATAGCAAAGAATGCCACATGTCTCCTAAACCTGATGTTAGCGCTGAACGAAAGCAGCAAATCCTAACCGCCGCCATGCACGTCTTTGCCCGGCAAGGGATCGAAGCGACCAGGATGCAGGAGATTGCCAAAGAAGCTGGTTTGAGCATTGGGGGCGTGTATTGGTATTACAAAAGCAAAGAAGAGATCGTCTTCGGGCTGCTGCAATCCTTCATCGAGCGCGACCTTGACTTGTCGCGCTCGATTTTGCATGCCCCTGGCAGCGCCCGGCAGCGCCTGGAACTGATCTTGGCCGAGGGTTTGTCTGAAACGGTGCAGCTCATGCCGCTCACGCTTGAGGTATACCGGCAATCTATTCACGACGCTGCGGTAAGAGCCTTTCTGCAAACATTTATGTCCAGTTACCAAAGTATGTTCGCAGAACTGTTGGCGCAGGGCATTGCCAACGGCGAATTTCGCGCCATCGACCCGGCTGCGGCTGCGACGATGTTGATTGCCTTGTACGAAGGTACGTTGGAGCTGTCTCTGCTCGACCCTGAATCATCCCACGTCGCGGCGATGTTTGCCTCCAACCTGACCTTGTTTTTCGATGGATTGAAGAACTGGCCGCCCGATGCGGCTGTCAATTAACATAAATTCAAGGAGATCTGAACATGAACCGAGAAACGAACAAACCCTTATACCGTCCCGACCGTTTTTCTTTGCTCTGGCTGGCAATTGCCTTTGTGTTCACGCTGTTTTCCAATGGCAATTTGACCATCCCCCTGCTCGCCTGGTTTGCGCCCATCTTTGGGCTGCGTTTCATGCGCACACAAAAGCGAGGGCTTGTGGGCTATGTGCTGCTGGCTCTGGTCAGTATAGTTACCCTGGCCATCACATGGCGCGGGATGATCGCCATGCCGCCGCCGGGTGATCTGGTCGTGATCATCAGCAGCGGATTTATGGGAGCAATTCCGTTTGTAATTGATCGGCTGTTGTCGCCCCGCCTGAAAGGTTTGTGGGCAACGCTCGTTTTCCCGTTGAGCGCCACGGCGCTCGAATTTCTGAACATGGGCAGCGGCAGCCCAATGGGGAGTTGGGGAGCGACGGGATATTCGCAATATGGCAGCCTGATTCTTATGCAGATGATTTCGATTACGGGCATGTGGGGGCTGACCTTTTTGATGATGTGGCTGGCGCCGGTGGTCAACTGGGCGTGGGAGCAAAATTTCGAGTGGCCTAAAATCTGGCGCGGGCTGGCATTCTATGGCGGAATTCTGACGCTGGTATTGACATACGGCGGAGCGCGCCTGACGCTGGCGCAACTGGAGCCTGGCACGGTGCGGGTGGCGGCCTTTACCACAGTTTCTACGGATATGGCCGAACTCATGCCGCTGCTCAACTCTGACCGCGCTGCCTTTAGCCAAAAGACGCGCGATATCCATGCCCGCTACCTGGAGCAAACCATTCAGGAGGCGCGCGCCGGGGCCAAACTGATCCTGTGGCCCGAAGTCGCCGGGATTGGCGTCGAGGAAGATGAATCCGCTTTGATAGAACTCGGCCAAGAAACCGCCAAACAGGAAGGCATTTACCTGGCGATACCGTTCTTTACGATGTACCTGGACGCCCAGCGCCCGCCTGAAAACAAGTTGATTATTTTCGATCCGTCCGGTAATCTGGCGCTCGAACACGTCAAGTATGGCGGCAATGTTTTCGAAGGGTCGAAATTGGGCGATGGCATTTTGAAGGTAATCGAAACGCCGTATGGCTCGCTGTCGGGTGTGATTTGTTGGGATACAGATTTCATCGGCAATATCGCCCAGGCGGGTCGCAATGGCACAGATATTTTGCTTTCACCTGCTCACGATTGGCGCGCGATTGACCCCATGCACGGGCAAATGACCGCCTTTCGCGCCATCGAAAATGGAATCACAGTGATTCGCCTGGCAGATTTGGGTTTCTCCCTGGTTACTGATCCTTACGGACGCACTCTGGCAGTGATGGATCATTACACCGCAGATGATCGCACGATGATCGCGCAGGTACCTACCCACGGCGTGCGCACCATTTATTCCATCATTGGCGATTTGTTTGGATGGCTGTCTGTGGCCGGCTTTGCGGCTGTCGCCGTCTGGGGCATTATCAATTGGCGCAAAGGAGTATAGGCGATGAATAACCGACGAAATACACACTTGAAACTACTGCTGGCCCTCTCCCTTATGCTGTTCGGCCCATCGCTGGCGTGCTTCGCGCTGGTGTCCGGGACGCAGGTGTTCTATTCACAGAAGGCTTACCAGACCCATGCCCCCCCGGCTTACATCCAGGCCAAGATGTTGAATTACGACTACACGGCTGCGCCCGGCCAACGTGTTGATCGCGTGCTGGGCTTCATGCCCCAGTCCGGCAACCGCGCCAATTTGACCTGGACTCCGCCGCCTGGGGCGACAAATTTCTCCTTCAATCCTGCGCCGGAGCCAGGCGGCCCGCCCTTCCAGTGGAAGGACAGCTACCAGGTCAACGTCTCTTTTGACCTGCCGCCGCTGCCGCCGGGCCGGTCGAACATGATGGTGTCTGACACATTGCAAGTCTCTCCGGTAGGTCACCCCGAGGCTGTTAGCGCGGCGACAACTTATACTTTACTTCAAAACAACGCCCTGGTCATCAAAGTCCCCCCGCCTCCCCAAACAGCAGATGCTTCCAGGCAGATGTTGGTCCCCCTGGCAGACACCATCCCTGTTTGGCACGTTTTGCTCTTTCATAGCCCGCAGCAGGTTGCTCTGACCACCAAACTTTGTCAAGATGCTATGGATCTGCTGCGTTCGGAAGATGTGTTCGTTGCCCTGAGCGTCCCCAAACCCACCGTCGCCATTACCGAGTCACTGCCGCTGCCCCTGGTTTTCGACCCGACCTGGATGCCGCTGCTGAGCGTAATAAGCTTTTCTCCATTCGCGACTGTCATCAGCAACTCACTGGAATATCGCCCCGATTGGCAAACGTTCGCTCAAAACGCGCTGCCGTCCGTCCCCGGCAAACACTGGGTAACCCTGGGTCTATCCGGCGCTCCGCTGACCTGCCCAGCCGGTCTGAACATCCCCGTCAATCAGTGGAATGTTCAAACGCGCTTCGTGCTGGATCTAAGCGCCCAAGCGGGTAACTGCCTTAATTGTGTGCTGCCCTACTATGTCTGTTACGCGGGTCAGAATGAACCGCTGGCAAACCTGGCTTTGAATCTGGCTGGAAAACAGGCGGAGAACGCGGCGATGACCTCTTTTCAGGGCGACGGGATCACGTGCAGCGGGCCAAATCTGCTGGAGATGTTCGATTCGAGCCAGACCTGGGATTTGTATGCGTCCAGCGTGACTTACATTTCGCCCACCGTGACGACCACGGTTAACTTGCATTATGAGATAGCGAATTTGCTCCCGTTTCCATTGCAAATGTCGAATCTCACCTTCACTTCAGACTTAGCGGCCAATTGGCAGTGGTATGCTGGCGACATTGACCAGCCAAACTTGAGCCAACCCCTGACATTTCCCCTGGTGCTCGGCGGGGATAAGGTCCTGTTTGCCTGGTTGGTTGGTTCGCTGCCGCCTGGCACAGCCAGTGGGTTATACACCGTTGATGTGACGGCCACCGCGAATGCTGCTGTCCCGCTCACCCGGACGATCACAAGCCAGGTTTGGGTGGGCGATTGGGTCGCGCCACCGCCGATGCAACCGCCAGCCGCCCCCCTGGCGCTCTTTCCGCTGGACGGCGCGGCCGTTGGTCAGAATGTGACCCTATCCTGGCAGGCTGGAACCGGTGAAGTTCCGTTAGGTTTCGAGATTGAACTGGATGGCGTAGTTACCACCACACATAACACCTCCCAGGTGCTCACTCCGACGGTTGGTGCGCATACCTGGCGGATACGGGGCTTTAACAATGGAGGGGTCTCTCCCTGGTCGCCACTACGCACATTCACCACGAATAATTTGTATGTGGTTTATCTACCATTCGTGAAAAAGTAAGGAGAAATCCAGATGAACACAAGACTTCTACCCTTCGTTTTCTCGCTCATTCTGGGCGTGGTGCTGTTCGTGGGTTTATTGGCCCTGGCGGGGGTATGGCAAGCTCAGGCGGCTTCGCAGGCAAACTGCGTGGCTGGGCCTCATAGTGGAAGCCTCGCCGCCTGGCAGGATTGGTGCCCAGAAGACAATCCGCATTTGGTTACCGATACCGTGATTGTTCCCGAAGGCGTTACACTGACACTGCGCCCTGGCGTGATTGTACAGGCCGCAAGCGATAAGTGGATCCAGGTGACGGGTGTCTTGCACGCCATTGGAACGCCAGATCAGCCCATCACCCTGACCTCCTCCGCCGACAGCGGGCCGGGCCAATGGGCCGGCTTGTATCTCACCAATGGCGAGGCTGATCTGCGCCACGTCACGCTGCGTTACGCCGGTCAGTACAACACCTGGGGGTATGCCAGCATCAATGTGGCTTACAGCACTCTATACCTGGAAGATAGCCATGTGCGCGATAGCGCCAATGTGGGTAATGCCGACTATGGCGTTCACCTGTGCTGCGGCGGGGCAAGCGCCACGATCACTAACACGACCTTTGCCAATATTGGCGATACGACTGCCGACTATGGGGTGTTCAATGCCAGCGATTCCATCACCGTTACCAACAGCACATTTCAGGGCATTACCGGCTATCCCATGCAAATAACGGCAGCGGACCTGCACCGTGTAGATGGCAACACTTTTTCGGGTAATGGAATCAACCGCATCCTGGTACTGGGTAGCAGCGGCACCCTGGCGGTTGGGGCACAGATGGCCTTCCAAACTGGCCTGGACGCTTATGAACTCACCGGAGGCCTGTCTGTGCCGAATGGAAAAACACTCACCATCGAGCCAGGCGTCATGTTGATGGCGCGCAGCGGCGGTTTCTTGCATATTCTAGGTCACCTGGCTGCAATTGGGACACTGGCGCAGCCGATTACCATCACGTCTGCTGCGAACAGCGGCCCTGGCGAGTGGGGCGGCATCTATGTCCAGGAAGGCACCTGCGATCTGCGGTACCTCACCCTGCGCTATACCGGGCAGACGATCCTCGGAAACCAGGCCACTGGGGCGCTGATGATCCAGAGTGCAAATAATTCTGCGATGAACCTGGATCACGTCACCCTGAGCAGCAACGCCCTTGCCAGTGGGCCGGATTTTGGATTAATCATCAACGGCGGCAATGTTACGCTGAATGACAGCCTCATCACAGGCAACGGCAACACAATTGGCGATTACGCTGTCTACTTGAACGCCGGAGAGATCACAGCCACCCACACCATCATCCAGGGGAATGCTGGATTTGGTTTCTATATGGCCGGTGGCAAGGCCGGACTGACTTGCTCAACGGTTTCCAGCAACGGCAGCGATGGCGCCCGCGTCGGCAGCGGGGTCTTTTCTGCCACTGGCTCTGGTTTCTACAACAACGCCGGGATGGGCATCAATAATCTGGGCGGTGCAAAAGCCGCTGCCGCCTACAACTGGTGGGGGCACGCCTCCGGACCGGGTGGGATGGGACCAGGCAGCGGAGATGAAGTTAGCGCCAACGTGGTTTACACTCCCTGGCTCAGCGAGGAAACCTGCTTCACCGGCACATATATTTACTTGCCGCTGGTACGGAGACAAGATTCACGGTAGAGTTACCCACCTCTCCATAAAAACTCGGTCAGGCGCTGCCCAGCGGGTCTGAACACCGTGAATCTGGAATTGAACCAGGTCTCGGCCCGTTTGGTTGAACATGCCATTCAGTTGAAAGCCACCCCCGAAGCGATGGATCAAATAGCCGCTGATGGCTACGACCCCGATATGGGCGCTCGTCCGCTGAAGCGGGTGATCCAGCAAAAGATCGAGGACAGCCTGTCGGACGCGATGCTGTCCGGGGAGTTCGCCAATGGCGATACGATCCTGGTGGATATGGTGGATGGGCAGATCGAGCTGCGCCGGGAGGAGCCGGTTCTGCCAGAAGAACTGGTCGCGGTCTGAGAATTCAATGTTAAAGTAACGCCGGGAGCATTGCGCTCCCGACGTTTTAGTTTAAGATCCATGGATCGCACGGCGG
>CAMDQF010000177.1 GCA_945905745.1 Litorilinea aerophila | reverse complement strand
TACGAAGCAGCCACGATGGACGGGGCGAACTCGTTGCGCCGCCTCTGGCACATTACGATCCCGATGGTCAGCCCGGTGATTCTCTTCAACACAGTCATGAGTTTTATCAGCGGCTTTCAATACTTTACCCTGCCCTGGCTGCTCACCGCGGGCGGCCCCAACCAGGCCACCGAATTCTATTCGCTCTTCCTCTACCGCAACGCCTTTACCTATTTTCGCATGGGCAAGGCCAACGCCCTGGCCTGGCTGCTCTTTCTCGTCATCATCTTTTTCACCGGTCTGCTCTTTCGAGCGTCTGGGCGTTTTGTCTACTATGCCGGCGGCAGCCGCTAAACAGGCATGATTCCGGGAATCGGCCAGATAATGACGGACATTCGAGAGAATTCGTGGCCGATTCCCGGAATCGTACCCACTACGTGTGAGGCACAAAAACTATGACTACACAAGCGGCAACACCCAAAGCGGTGAATACCCAAATTGAGCGGGAGCGCCCGATCAACCGGCTGCGCAAGCTAAGTTGGCAGGATTGGGTTGTGGAGATTCTTAAATACAGTATCCTGATCTCGCTGGCAATCACTTTTCTTTTGCCCTTCTATTGGATGCTCTCTTCTGCGGTCAAGACCGATACGCAGGTCTATACGGTGCCGCCCATCTGGTTTCCAGCATCCCCCTTATGGAACAATTTCTGGGACGCCTGGAACAGCGAGAACTTCTGGCTGTTCACCTACAACACAGTCGTGATGTACGCAGTGCCAGCCACCATCGGTTCAGTCTTGTCTACTGCTCTGGTTGCCTATTCCTTCTCACGTCTGCGCTGGATTGGTCGTGACGTGATTTTTGCTGTCGTGTTGGCGACGATTATGATCCCCGGTTGGGTGCGTCTTGTGCCACTCTTTATCATCTTCAAGAAAATGGGCTGGCTAAACACTTTTCTGCCTCTGGTCGTCCCCAGCTTCTTCGGCAGCGCATTCTTTATCTTTCTGCTGCGCCAGTTTTTCATGTCCATCCCCACTGAGCTTTCGGACGCAGCCAGAATTGATGGAGCCAACGAACTCCAGACAATGTTCAGGGTGATCCTGCCGCTTTCCGTCCCCGCCCTGGCCGTCGTCGCCCTTTTCACCTTTATGGATTCGTGGAACGACTATCTGGGACCGCTGATCTACGTCAACATCGAAGAAAAATGGGTGTTGGCCCTGGGCGTGCAGCGTCTGCGCAATGCTGTGATGGAGATCGGCAATAGCAAACTGGCCTACCCCTATCTGATGGCGGTGAGTTCGATTATTACGCTGCCCATCTTCCTGGCTTTCTTCTTCGCCCAGCGCACTTTTATCGAAGGCATTTCTCTCACCGGGATCAAAGGCTAAACCTGAAAGTAAGGACACGGATTCAATCTGTGAAATCTGCGTCCTCTGCGAAATCTGCGTTCCCGAACTTACCCATCCCCACAGGAAATCCCCCAATGAAAGTACTCATCACCGGAGCCAGCGGCAAACTGGCCGCCTATATCATCCGCGATCTGGCCGCGGACTACGAATTGGTGTTGATGTCCCGGCGCAAGCCCGCCGACGAATTCAGCCATCTGCCCTGGGTCGAAGGTGACCTGGCAAATTTCGCTGACTGTGCGCGGGCTGTGGCCGGGGTAGACGCCATCCAGCACATCGGCGCGCAACCCTGGCCGGTGGATCATCCAGAGATGCGGGCGCGGGCCGAAGAACAGGGCATCCCCTTTGACGCCACCTTCAAAACGAATATGCTGGGCACCTACTATCTGATGCAGGCCGCGGTAGAGGCAGGCGTCAAGACAGTTGTGATGGCGGGGAGCAACTGCGCCCTGGGCCACGGCTTCCGCATCAGCGACACCCCCTTTCCCATCGAACGGCTGCCGATTGACGAGACCCACCCCACCTGGCCGGAAGATTCGTACAGTTTCAGCAAGCGGGCCGGGGAAGATCTGCTCGCCAGCTACAGCCGGGCCTACGGCATCCGCACGTATGTGACACGCATCGCCGGCATCTGTCCTTTGGAACGCCGTCAGGCCATGGCGGCCAACGTCAAACCTGTACAAAGCTGGTCTCCCTGGCTTTACTGTTGGGTGAGCAGCGAAGACACCGCTTCAGCCCATCGCCTGCTAATGAAGGCCGCGCCCGACCTGCCCGTCCACGACGTCTACTTCCTCAACGCCGACGATACGACAACGCTGGAACCCTCCCGCGATCTGATCGAGCGCTTCAACCCGGGGCTGCTGCCGCTGGTCACCCAACTGGACGGCCACAACTCCTTTCTCAATTGCGACAAACTCAAACAGGCCGTCGGCTGGCGGCATCACCAATCCTGGAGGGAACACCTATGAAAGCCCCTATTCGTTTTGGCGTCGTCGGCACAGGAAGCATTTCTGTGCGCGGCATTCTGCCCCACCTGACAATGGACGACGTGCAGGATCGGGTCAATGTGGTTGCGGTCTGTGATCCGGTTTACGACCGCGCCCAGGCCGCCGCGGCCCGTTTTGGCGCACAGCACGCCTTCGCCAGCCTGGAAGATCTGCTGGCATCCGGCACGGTGGATGCGGTCTCCATCGCCTCACCCATCGGCTTTCACTACGCGCAGGGGATGCAGTGCGTGGAGGCGGGCGTGCATGTCCACTTCAACAAAAGTATGACGACGACGGTTGACGAAGCCGACCAACTCATCGCGGCCGCGGCTGCCGCAGGGGTGAAGCTGGTATCCTCGCCGGGCGAGATGCTGCGTCCGCGCCACCAGCACATCAAAAGAATGATCGAAGAGGGCGCGTTGGGTCGCCTCACCTGGGCTGTCACCGGTTCGGCTTTCGGGAATTATCACGAGGCGGAGAAGGTGCGCCAGGGCGATGACCCGCTGACAAACATCAATCCGGCCTGGTACTATCGGCGGCCCGGCGGCGGCCCGTTGTACGATATGACCGTCTACGGTCTGCACGCGATGACAGGCATTCTGGGACCGGCCAAGCGGGTGACGGGTTTCTCTGGCGTGCGGGTCCACGAACGGGAGTTCCGGGGTGAGATGTTGCCCACGGATATGGACGACAATACGCTGATGGTGCTGGATTTTGGCAACAGCTTTTTCGCCTTTGTCTACGGCGTGGCTGCGGGGCGCATTGACAACACCTGGCGACCGCTAATTTTTGGCACGGGCGGGGTGATCAGCGACGGGACACTCAATGGCAAAGTGTTTGACTATCCGGGGCGGGAGTTGGACGAGCAGTATGGGATGAACGGCAGTCTACCCCACGTGGTCGGCCCCCATCTGCATCAGGAGGAGTCCCACGTCTACGAGGACATTATGCAACTGGTGGACCTGCTGCAGGACGGAACGCCTACCCTCTCCACTGCCGAACACGCCCGCCACGTCATCGAAATTTTCGACGGAGCCTATCGCAGCGCGGCCAGCGGGCAAGCGGTGGATCTGCGCACGACGTTTTAGAGCGCGAAGGTAGAGGTCCGACTTTTCGGAAAAGTTTTCCATGCGCTGTCGTGCGCCACGGGGGATGAAAATTTTGTATACACGGATCGAAAGGAACACAGATTTTTCGGTTGATCCGTGTTTCTTTTGATCCGTGTATACAAGCGATTTTTCACATCAATCAGATTCCACAGCCTGGGGCACGAGAATGTCATCCCGCCAGCGTTTGCGGAAGGATGGCTTGACCAGCGCTTCTGGTGATTGGAGGGTCAACCCGCCATCGGCGGTCAAGACGATGCCGGTGATAAAGGAAGCCTCGTCCGAAGCCAGGAAGAGGTTGGCATTGGCGATCTCCTCGGGTGTGCCGGGGCGTCCGATGGGGTAGCAATCGTTGACCATCCGCTCTTCCAACTCGTCCGCGGCCAGCATCACAGCCCGGCGTTCGCCGACGATTTCGCCGGGGGCAACCGCGTTGCAGCGAATCCCCGAACGCCCGTAGTCCAGGGCAATGCTGCGCGTCAGTGCGTTCAGGCCACCTTTGGCCGCGCCATAGAGACCGAAGTGGGGGTTTGTGATGGTGGCGTTGACTGTGGAGACAAAGACAATCGAGCCGCCGCCCACTTTGATCATCTCTGGGATGCAATACTTGGCCCCCAGCCAGGGTCCGCTCAGCGTTACAGCCAATCCCTCGTTCCATTCCTGCAGGGTGAAGTCAATGGCTGGTTTGACGTAGCTGTGGGCCGCGTTGTGGACAAGTGTGGTAATCTTGCCAAAGTTGTCCAGCGCCGCGCCCACCATCGCCTCCCAGGCGGCCGGGTCCGCCACATCACCCATTGTCCAGGCCACCTCGCCGCCGATGGCCTGGATACGCTCCACGGTTTCCATGAGCTTCTCCTGGCGATGACGAGTGTTGACTACTACCTTTGCCCCTTCTTGGGCGAAAAGATAAGCTGTGGCTGCGCCAATCCCCCCCCAAGCCGCCCCAGCGATAATCGCTACTTTGCCTTCCAGTCGCATTCTGTTCCTCCTTGTCTTTTGGTAGGTACGGTCTTGTTGACCCTTTTCAGAAGCAGCTACTGCACAGCGCCCTCCACATCCGACTTCATGCGCTCTCCGCGCAAGACAATAGCTCGTATGTCATAATGGCCCGGTCGGATCGGTTGCAGATGGCCCGAATCTATCATTAGTTCTAGCGGATTGACGCGGGTCTGCAAAGGCATCACCACTTTCTCGTGCATACGGGCGGATTCGTAGACCGCGTGGATCATCTGCAGGGCTTTGTAGCCGTTCTCGTCGCGCCCGCGATGGGTGTCAGTTTTGCCTTCGATCCAATCCGCCAACTCGTCCGCCTGCGCCGCGCCGCCTTCTACCCATTCAAAGCGATCTCCTTGCTCCTTCACTTTGAAGAACTTGCCGTCTGGCTCGTGCAATTCCCACTTGCCACCAGTGTCTTTGTTCATCAGTTGCAGATCATTGGTGGTCAAATTGATCATGCCCTGACTGCCGACGATCAACGCTCCCTGGTAATAATTGGGCACCAGATCGCTCAGAATTAAGGCGCGAGCGCCACCCTTGAACTGAAAGACCGCCATGGCACAGTCTTCGATGCGAGTGCCGCGCTCGTACTGATCGGTCTTGCGCTCCACGTTGCCCATCACCCAAGTGCATTCGTCGTCACTGAGCAGATAGCGGTACATATCAGTCTGGTGGGAACTGTAGTTGGGCAGACCAGCACCCCCGAAGCTCTGAATCAGGTGGACATCGCCGATCACTTTCTGGGCGATCATCTCTTTGGCCAGGGTGTAGGCAGGCAAGAAGCGTCGCTGGTGACCGGTAATCAGTTTGACACCATTGCGGCGACAGGCAATCATCATTTGCTCGGCGTTGCCTACAGTGTCGGCCATGGGCTTTTCGCACAGAATCGCCTTGGGCCGATGGGCCGCGGCGGCAATTGTCCAGGTGGCGTGCCCGCTGTGCCAGGTGCAGATGGAAATCACATCGAGATGCTCTTTCTCCAGCATCTCTCGGGCGTCTGTGTAATGTTTGGGGGAGATACCAAACGCATCATCCTTTTCTTTCATGGCAGACTCGTTGAGATCGGCCAAAGCCGCGATTTCATACCGTCCACAGTCTATGTAACCGCGAATGTGGTTGCTGGAGATACCGCCGCAGCCGATCACACCGACACGCAATTTGTTGGGCATGGAAGGTTCCTCGCTTGATGAAAAAGGAGAGCAATCAGAACTCGCTCCGACTCAATTACGAATGAACAGCCTCAACGCTTCTCAGGCTTCGCCTTCCTCCTCCGAAAGATCGAGATTCAAGCGCAGCGTCCATTCCGCATACTGGATATCCATCTCGATGGCCCCCAACTCAGATATGCAATGGGGACTTTCATACTGTTTGAAACCGCTGAGTGGCTGCTCTGTTCCGTTGACCGTGAAAGGAGCCGTCCAAGCAAAGGTAACGGTGTCGCCGCGCAAAGAGAGGAGGGATGCACCCAACTGATCGTATCTGATCGGCAAAGCCAGAACGGCCTTCTGGAACTCGGCGAAGCTGCCGTCCAGGGCTGCGCGGCCCATCTGACAGAGCCAGACATTCTGCCTTGCCATGCTACGCAATTCCCGATACGCCCCCGGCCCAGTCTTGATCAGCCTCATGCCCGCCGAGGCGGTGAGGGCCAGGTATGCGTCGCCTTTGCGCGCAAAGGCCCACCCAGCCTTTATCAGATATTCGTCGAAGGCGGCGATGGGGAAATGGGCGTGGGTATAGCCCAGCCAGTCGTCGTCGGGCAGACGGTAGATCCCAATGAGCAGATCGCGCCATTGGGCCACACGGGGCAGGACGCCGTTGCCGCGCCAAAAATTGGGCCGGTAGGCATCCTTCTGGTTCAGACAGCGTGGGTGGTTGACAAAGACCACTGCACTTGGGCTAAGGGTTGCCTGCCAGATGTGTTCGTCACTGCCCGCCTCGCCAGCCCGGTAATCCTGGGCCGAGCAGAGCATAAAATCGGAGGTCTTGAAGGTGACTTTGTTGACCTCCCCATCCGCCAACGGCCCCTGCGCCGTGTCGCGCCAGGCGGTGATGTGGCGTTCGCGCGACCAGAGCGCGGCAGACCAATCCAGCGCGATCATCTGGTGAAGGGGGGGACAGGCGTATTTCTGGGAAGTGGCGAGGGCAAGCCCAGCAGCGATGTGTTGATTCCAACACCCCACCCCCCAGAGCAGGCGGCTGATCGGAGAGGTCGGCTCCATGCGGCCATCGGTGATGGAGGCAGCGCTGGTTGCGCCGTGGGTGGAGCCAAAGACCCCCCGAAAGGAGTTGAGCGCCAGCGAGTAGAGCAGTTTGTCCGTCAGCGTTGCGGCCATATCCGAAAGGGTTTCTGACGAGGCAAAATCAACCAGAGCGATCAGGCCGAGGAGCATAGAGGCAAAGCCCTCGCCTGAATCCCAGGCTGCAAAGCCCCCCTGCACCCGCCGCTCCAGCCATTGCCAGATGCGTTCTTCGCCACGTGCCTGATGCCAGCTTCCCATCTGGCTGCTGCGTACAAACTGGCGGTCGGGGTAGAGTTGCCCCGCCAGCACAGTAGTGGCGTGTCTGAGGATGGCAACGTCGTCGGCAAGGCCCTGACCATCGGTCTCAGCATCGGCTGCGTAGTCGAAGCCCAACAAACATTCCTCCAACTGCTGGGCAAGTGGTCGCGGAAAGGAGGCATCCGACGCATAGCGATAGGCGATGAGGAGCAGGCCAATCAGAAGTTCATAACAACCCGGCTGTCGGGTCAGGACCTGATCGATGGCGCGCCGGATTTCATACTCGTGGAAATGTTTCCATTCCCCCAAAGCCATACGCGCGATCTCGGCATAGACGCCATCCGTCCACCAGGCGGCGTGTTGCAACAGCTCCAGACCACGTGCGGGCTGCTCACCCTGGGGTTTATCCACAAATTCGCTGTGCAGAATGTTTACATCAAGCTCGCGGCTTACCCGCATGCCCCGCACAAACTCTTCAAATTCCGGAAGAATCTTGATCTGGAAGTGACCATCTTTGGCCCACGTGCCCTCCAGAATATGCTGCGACAGGCCGGCGCTGACCTGTGGACGGACCTCGCCCACAATATGGCCGGAAGGTTTCTGCACCCGCAGCAAGAGTTCTCGTTCGGCCCGGATCGAAGTGGGCCATTTGACATGGATGGCCTCCTTGCCGGCATAAAGGTCTTGTTCAATATAAGCCCGCTGGGCCAAACGCTCAACCGCCTGGTGGAGTTGGGTCTTCTGGTTGAGGGTGGGCACGCGTACTTTCAGACGCTTTTGCGCCGCGTCTTGCACCCGGAGCGCGATAGCAAAGGGGGGATCGCCTTCCGCCCACTGTTCCAGACGCACAAGCAGATGGTTGACCCCCACAACCAGAGCTAACTCGGATGCCACCTGCAATGGCAGATGCGCCCCAAACTCCTCTTGCTGCAAGACAAGCTGTCCGTTGAGCCACATCTGGGCTGGTCCGAATGAGTGGAGGGTGAGAGGGACAATCTGGGCAGTTGGGGCAATCAACTCGGTGTAGGCCCAGGCGCGCAGATAATGGCGTGGGGGATAGGGGTTGGCGAGATCCACAAGGTGGTCATCTTCGCACCGAAGATAACGCCAGGAGAGTTGGGTCGGGGTCTCTGTCGGGCCAGAAACGGAGAATTTGGCTTGTTCACAGGGGGTCTCCGCGATCCCGGAGTCGGTCTGCCCATAGCGGGCCGCCAGCTGCTGGCGGTTCGGTGCTGCTGTGGCCACCTCCGCCTGAGGCACGGGGATCAATTGGGGGCCTGCAACCAGCCAGTTGTGGATGTAACCGTCCTGAAGTTCATAGCGGAGGAACCATTGGGTCATTGTGCGTTGTCTCATCCTTCGTGCGTGGGTACTATTGACAATTCTGGTAGCTATGCCCCGTGTAGTTGACGCCGCTCATTGGAATGCCAGAGCGCGGCTTAACGTTGTCAGCGGTCTCAACCCGCTGACAACGTTAAAGTACGGAAGTGTGGTCTGCCATCTGTCATCTACTGATTGTTGAGGCAGAAACGAATGGACTGCCGGGCACAACAGACTGGATGCGGTTCTGTTCTCTGGATGGCAAACGAAACCGCATCCAGTTTGGCCTCCCGGTGCGGCGAGTTGTGGCCCGCACCGGGAGTAAAACACCGTTCCGAACTAGAGCACTGGGTCTAACTGCACCCACATCAGCATGGCCGAGCGGTGCCAGAAGCCTTCGTGTACATATTCGTTATCAATGGTCGGCCAGCCGGTCCAGTAGGTGGTGTTCATGGGCAACTGGATGACTGTCTGCACCAGATGGGTATCGGGCAGTTCCCTGAGCCAGATTTCCGCGGCCTGATACCACAACGCATCAACCCCCGGATCGTTGAAGGTGAGTCCGGCCATCTGATCGAGGATGGCGTCGAACTCGGTGTTGGTCCAACGGTAGAAGGGGTAGGTACTCTCGCCAATGGGCTTGACAAAGCGGGAGTGGTAGAGGTCCATTGTCTTGTGCGGATCCTTCACGCTGCCGCCATGTCCCCAGAGGAATGCATTGGCCTGGCCCTGGGTAAGACGATTGATGAAATCGGCAGGCAAGGAGAAGGTGGCGTCAAAGCCACCACGGCGCAATTGTTCAGTGACGACGGGCGCGCAGGGCGTGGCCGACGGGTGCTGCGGGAAGGTAACGATGTCGAGTTTGATGCGTTCGCCAGCAGCATTGATCCAGAAGCCATCGGCGTCCTTGGTGTAACCTTTGGCGGTCATGAGCGCCGCGCTCTTGTCCAGATTGTACTCGATGGGATTGCGCTCCGCGAGCAGGTCTTTGATCTGTTCGAAGTAGGGATCAAGCGCGCGATAATCAGGATAAGGCATAGGGAAGCCAACCGAGCTGGCACCGGAGAAGGCGAACTTCACGATCTCATCCCGGTTGACCGCATAGCTCATCGCCCAGCGAATCTCCGGATCGTCGAAGGGCGGCACCATGCAGTTCCAACCCAAGCCCATAGGCCACCAGTCTACGAAGCCATAGGGTGGATTCGGGTCGTGGGTGATGAACTTGTCGTTCTGCGACTGGATCAACTTCATGTTGCTCGGTGTCATCGAGAAGGCCATGTCGATCTCATTGGTGATGCACAATTGGGCCATGGTGATCTCGTTCATGCCCGGCAGATAGATATGGCGCTCGGTGCGTGGCAACTTCTGGAATCCGATCTTGGCCGCCCACCAATCCGGTCGTACATCCCAGATCTTCTGCTCTACAGTAGTTCCCACCAATGCAAAGGGTCCAGTGACAAGTGGCCAGCCCTTGGCCGGGTCATAGTTACTGAATTTAGCGGGATCCTCAACATCCTTCCATACATGTTCCGCCATATTGAAGGGAATACCAAAGTCAGCCCAGAAGACCAGATAGTCAAAGACAAAGCGCGGCGCTGGTTTGGTCAAGCTGAGTTTGATCGTCTGGTCGTCAACAGCTTCAGCGTTGGCAATGTAGATGTTCAGATCGCCACTGTAGTCCATGAGAGCGTTGGCCATGAGAGTTTTAATCGTGAATACAACGTCGTTGGCCGTGTAAGGCGTACCGTCACTCCATTCGACACCAGTGCGCAGCTTCACTACCACTTCGGTGAAGTCGTCGTTGTATTGGAAACTCTCCGCCGACCACGGAATGATCTCCTTGACGTCAAGCATATTGGCATAGAACAAGCCATCGGTGGCCGAGTTCACCAGACCACTGCGGCCAATGGTGCCCAGCGCGTACATGTTAAAGTCCGCTACGTCCGTGAAAGCGCCGGGTTCTTCGCCGCCCAGACCAGCCATGATCAGGGTGCGGTTGCGCGGTACATCCTTCAACCCGCCGCTCTCGGCGGCAGGGGCGGGGGCCTCTGCGGCAGGGGCAGCGGGTTGAGCGGCTTGCGGTTGCGCTGGTGTGGCGGGAACGCAGGCGGCCAGGGCCAGTGTCGCGCCCCCCATCAGTAGTTGACGACGTGTAATCCCATCTTTGCGAGCCATTCGATTCCTCCTTAACAATGACAAGCTGGCCATGACCTGTGTTCGACGGCTACTTGTCTCTGATTGAATCCTACTGCTGACTTGCCAAGGACACAGGGACAACTCCTGGGCAAATGTGTTTCTCAACTTTTGAACGAAAAAAATCACAGTATTCCTGGGCGAAAGCCAACTTCATCAAAGTCAAACTCCGACCACCCCCTTTCTTCCACCGATAGTCGCCATTGGTCGCGACACTCCGTCTCTGAAGCAGCGCCAGTTAACGCTGTGTATAGAGGCTCATGACTTCAGCCTTGTCCAGAACCGGAGAGTCGCGGAAGAGAAAACAAGCCACGGCGCGATCGCTGTCCAGCCCATAGAGAGGCGGCGGTGATTCCCAGCACATGGGCATGGCGGCGGGGCAACGCTCGGCGAATTTGCAACCGCGGTTTTTACCACCGGGTGGCTTGGCGAGGGTTTCGCGGGCCGTTCCCTTGCCCCAACGCTTCTTCGGGTCGGGTAAAGGAATCGAACTGACCAGAAGCTGTGTATAGGGATGACGCGGATCTTTGATGACCTTATCCACATTGCCTAACTCGACCATCGTGCCCTGGTAGAGCATCAGGATGCTCTGGCTTACCTGGTAGGCGGTGGTAAGGTCATGCGTGATGTAGATCAGCGAAGCGCCCAGGTCCACATGGGCTTTGAGCAGACTTTCGAGAATGGTCGCGCGCAAAGAGGCATCCACCATCGAGACAGGCTCATCGGCCACAATGATGCTGGGACCCAAAAGCAGAGCGCGGGCGACCATCACACGCTGCCGCTGGCCACCGCTGAGCTGGTGCGGATAGCGACCCAAGGTCTCTTCGGGGCGCAACCCCACGGTTGCCAGGACATTCTCGATCATCGCCTGCGCCTTGGCCTTGGGCATGCCCGGCTCAAAACACTCCACGGGTGTGGTCAAGGCATGGTCCACTTTATAAAAGGGGTTGTAGACCTCAAAGGGGTCCTGGAAGATAGCCTGTACCTCGCGACGGAAGGACATGCGTTCGGCGCGGCTCATCTGGCTCAGTGGTTTGCCCCGGTAGTAGATGTCGCCACTGCTCGGACTGATCAGTCCCAGAACGAGGCGCGAGAGAGTTGTCTTACCGCTACCGCTTTCGCCAGCAATAGCGATCACACTGGCGGGATTGGCACTGATGGCAAGCGAGGCGTCGTCCAACGCCACAGTGACCTTCCTGGCCGTCCCGATACCGCCACCGCTGGTGAAGGTTTTTGTAACGCCCCGCGCTTCCAAAAGTAAAGTCATAACAGGTCTCCGTTGAGGAATGGCTCAGAAGACGACACCACTCTTTCATCCAATCTCTACCTAATCTGGTAACTGCTCACCCCCTCCCAACCTCCCCCAGATTGAGAGAGGAGTCGTCACAATCCCTTCCCCAATCTGGGGAGGGTTAGGGTGGGGTGACTGAGTAGCTAACGAATCTGAACCATCCCGCCATCCACGGCCAGGCAGGCGACCCAGTGCCGGGGACGCACCTCCCGGAAGTCGTACTTCCACTCGCGACAGGGTACAGTGCAATCCGGACAGCGCGGGTGGAATGTACAACCAGTTGGGGGCGCGAGGAGTGAAGGGGTCATGCCGGGGATGCCCTTGAAAACGCCCTTGGTGTCCAGCGAAGGCAACGTGCCGATGAGCAAGCGCGTATACGGATGAAGCGGCCGCTCAAAGATGTCTTGCACGGAGCCGACTTCCACCAACCGGCCCGCGTACATGATGCCGACCCGGTCTACGAATTGCGCCATGATCCCCATATCGTGCCCGACCAAAATCACGGAGGCATTGATGGTTTCCTGGATATGGCCCAGGGTTTCCATTACTTGTCGCTGCACAACGACATCCAGGGCGCTGGTGGGTTCGTCGGCAATGATCACCTGGGGCTTTAGCGTGATCGCCATGGCAATACAGACGCGCTGTTTCATACCCCCGCTCAATTCATGGGGATACATCTCCGCTACGGAGGCATCTAATCCCACCAATTGCAGCAACTCGACAATGTGCGCCATCATGCTGTCGGTTGTCTGGCTCCTGTCGTGTGCGCGGATCGTGTCCATCATCTGCGTCTTCACGCGCATAACCGGGTTCAGCGAGTTCATCGCCCCCTGCGGAACCAGGGAGATCCGGGCTCCGGACATGCGGCGCATCTCGGCGTCTGAAAGCTTGAGCAGATCGACGCCGTCAAGCAGCGCTTGCCCGCCTTCGATCCGTCCGGGATTCATGATCAGTCGCAGCAGCGACAAAACCGTGGTAGATTTGCCAGAGCCAGATTCACCGACCAACCCCAGGTTCTCACCGCGCCGGAGGTCAAAAGTCACCCCATCGACCGCTTTGATGGTGCCGGCCGGGGTATGATAGTGAACCCGAAGATCCTTTACTTGAAGTACGGTGTCGCTCATCCGGCCCTCCGCAACCTGGGGTTGGCCAACTCATCCAGACCCCATGAGATCAGAAAGAGGCCAATGAAAACATAGGAGATCGCCGCGATCGGCGGTAACCACCACCACCACATACCGCGCAGAATTGCGCCATAATACATACCCCAGAAGATGGTCATACCCAACGTGGGATCGTGCTGTGGACCAAGTCCCAGCGCTTCCAGACCGATGGCTGCCAAAATTGCCGCCGACACCGCACCGACAAAACTGGCAGCCAGATAGGGTAATAGATTGGGGAATATCTCCCTGATTATAATTTTGAGATCGCCCATGCCCGACAGTCGCGCAATTTCCACATAAGGCCGTTCGCGCAAGGTAAGTACCTGGGCACGAATCGTACGCGTCGGCCACATCCAGGCCAGCAAGGCGATGATCTGGGCCATAATCTGTGGGGTGAGCCGCTCCTGGATCAATGAAGCGATCACGACCAACACCGCTAAGGTCGGGATGGTCAAAACGACATCCGCTGCCGTGCGGATCACAGCGTCCACAGTCCCACCAAAATAGCCCGCCAGAAAGCCCAGGATAACCCCGATCAGCAGACCCACAGAGCCAGCAACCAGCCCGATCTGGAGCGTATAGAGCGTACCCTTGAGCAAGACTGGGAGCAGTTGTCGGCCTGTACTGTCTGTCCCCAAAGGATATTCGGCTGAGGGACTCATATCGGGTGGGGCAGAGAGCGGGCTTGCCTGGGCAGTGTCAATCACCAATGGGCCAAGCAGCCAGAAAAGGCCCAAGCCAAGAAACATAAGCAATCCGATAAGCACTTGTGGGTTGCGTTGGCAATAGCTGAGAAAGGACCGCATCGTAGCCAACCTCCTATCTAGTTTTTCTGGTAGCGGATGCGCGGGTCAAGCAACGGGTAGAGCAGATCGATGAGCAATGTCGCCAACGCAATTGCCAGGATGATAAAGAAGACAATCCCGTAGATCGTAAAATAGTCAAAGCTAGCGATGGACTGGAAGAGCAGCGAGCCAATGCCCGGATAGCGGAAGATCGCCTCCACCAGGAGCGAGCCGGAGACGATCCCCCC
>CAMDQF010000176.1 GCA_945905745.1 Litorilinea aerophila | reverse complement strand
CCCCTCACTGGTATGACAGACCAAACGAGGTGATGCGGGCAAACTACATAAAGAAAGCACCGATCTCGTTTGGTCGTTATGGAAACTTGAACAGAGACCCGTCAAGGTCGAGATGGCGATCACTAGACCCCCAACGCTTGACTGACTTTTACTCGATCGTCCGTATGGTATGTGAATCGATCCATTTCCAATCGATTTCCATACCGAGACCGGGCTTTTCCCAGGGGCCAACTGTGCCGTCCGGGGCGATCTCCGTGGAGGCCGTGTGCATACCCGGTGGGATGAAAAAGCCTTCCGGCTGGAGCGACTCGAAGTAGCGGCTGTTGGGGATAGCGCAGGCGACGTGAAGGCAGGGAATCATCCAGCCGTGGATGGCACACTGCATTCCAAATGCCTCGCAGATATGTGCGGTCTTCATCACACCAGTGAAGCCGCCCTTCATTTTGAGGATCGGGTCGGTAAGGATGATATCGGCTGCACCCGCCATGATGTGGTCAAGGGCGTTAAAGGGGCCGCCGACAGTGGCTTCGGCAACCGCGAGCGGGATGGTCAAGGCGTCGGCCAAACGCGCCAACGCTGTGAGGTTCAGATGGTCCATCGGCTCTTCGTACCAGTAGTAATTGAGATCTTCGAGGACGTGGCCCAGATAAAGCGCATCCTCGTAGGTGAACATACTGGAGGCATCGTACATCAGCACAATATCGTCGCCCACATGTTTGCGCAGGGCGCGGAAGAGGTCGGCATCGTCTTGGACGCGACCCCAGGCGTGGAGTTTGATCGCCTTGTAGCCACGGCTTAGTACATCGTCGGCGAGGTCAAGAAATTCCTTGATCGAATCAAGGGTCAGTGTGCTGGCATAGGCCGGGAGACGGTTGCGCGCGCCGCCGAGCAGACGATAGACGGGCTGACCAGTGACTTTGCCCATCATATCCCATAGGGCCACATCCACGGAATCGATGGCGCCGCCGAAAGTTGAGCTGCGCAGGTTGCGCCAGAGATCTTGCCAGATTTCCTCAATGCGCAATGGGTCGCGACCGACAAGTTTCCATTTAAGCTCCTCAATGTTGGCGTCGCCCCAGTGGGTACTGTGGCCTTCCACGCCCTCGTCGGTCAGGATGCGGAGGAAGGTTTCGCGCCCTTTAGGCCCGCCCGCGGGCAAACCATCGCGCCAGTGATGGGGAGGGCGCTCCCATTCCAACAGATGAACTTTCAGACCGGTGATTTTCATCCAAATTGTCCCTTTGCGGCTTCTTCACCCTCAATCGTTCCCGTTACACTCAGATTTTCAACCCACTCAACACAACGCCCTGAATGAAGTAGCGCTGGGCCACGATGAAAAGGAGGATAACCGGCACGGTCATTGTGGCCGCGGCGGCCATCAGCAGATGTTCCCGGGGTTCGGTATTCTCAGGCATACTCTGGAAGACGCGCATCCCCACGGCGGCGGGGAAGAGTTCTATGCGGGTAAGGTAAATAAAGGGAGCAAAGAATTCATTCCACACGGCGATAAATTCCAGGATGGCGACAGTCGTCAACGCCGGTTTCATCAGGGGCATTAGGACGCTCAACAGCACCTTAATGGGGGATGCGCCGTCAATCACCGCGGCTTCGTCCAAGTCCCGGGGGATGCTCATAATGAACTGGCGCAGGAGGAAGATGAAAAAAGCGCCGCCGCCCAGCCAGGCTCCGATGGTCAACGGTATATACGTATTCATCAGTTTCAGCTTGAAGAAAAAGATGTATTGGGGAATGAGCGTCACCTGGGAGGGGATCATCATCGTGCCCAGCATCAGAATGAACCAGACATTCTTGCCGAAGAAGTCGAAACGGGCAAAGGCATAGGCCGTCAGGGAGGCGGTAATCACTGTGCCCGGTATCGTTATGGCGACCAGAAGAAAACTATTCGCCATCCAGCGGGCAAAGGGCACAACCTCAAGCACTCTTGTGTAATTTCCCCATTGGGGCACCGCAGGCAGAAAATGGGGCGTGAAGGAACGCAGTTCCTGCCAGGTTTGCAGGGAACTGGAGACCGTCCAGAAAAGGGGAAAGGCGAAGATCAGCCCACCGATGGTAAGCAAAATGTAGGTAGCAATCAGCCCCGCGTTTGAATGCTTGGGGCGACGCGCCACCGTAGGCGCAAGCTGGGTGGATGGGGTGTCGTAGGTAGCAGCCATGCCGATTTATCCTCCGTAGTAGAAGACCCAGCGGGTAGAAAGACGCATCTGCCACATGGTCAATGAGACGATAACGAGGGCGAAGAACCAGGCCAGGGCCGCGGCATAGCCCATATTCCAATAGTCAAAGGCCTGTTTGTAGAGATGCAGGCTGAAGAACCAGGTGGCGAAGCCCGGCCCGCCTTCCGTGGCCACAAAAGCCGCGGTGAAGGTCTGCAAACCGCCGATGATGCCCAGAATCATATTGAAAAAGATGGTGGGAGTGAGGAGGGGAAGTGTCACATTCCAGAGCTTGGCCCAGGAACTGGCCCCATCGATCGAGGCAGCGTCGTAGAGCTCCTCCGGAACGCCCTGCAGACCGGCCAAGAAGATGATCATCCGTGTACCCCCAATCCCCTGCCACAGCCCCATGGCAATCAGCGAGGGGATGGCCCAGCGCCGGTCGCCGAACCAGCCGGGTGGGTCTGCCCAGCCCAGGCCGCGCAAAGCCTGGTTGACGACGCCGAAATCGTCGTTGAGCAGCCACTTCCACAGCACCACCGAAGCCACGATCGGCACGAGAGTTGGCATAAAAAAGAGGGTGCGGTAGGCAGGCAGGGCGCGGATTTTGTTGTTGAGCAGAATCGCCAGAACCAGCGAACCCAGGACACCCAATGGCACACCCACACCCGCGTAGTAGAGTGTGCGCCAGATCGAGGGCCAGAACTGATCGTCATCGGTGAACATCTTCACATAATTGTCGAAGCCGATAAATGTGGGATCGGTGAGTACGTCGTATTTGGTCAGACTGAGAAAGAGAGAATAGAGCGCTGGCCCGATAAAGAGGCCCAAGAAACCGATCAGCCAGGGCGTCAGGAAAAGATAACCGTAGAAATTCTGCCAGCGTTTGCGTGGCGAGAACTCGCGGCGCACTACCGCGGCCAGATCAAAACGGGAGGTCGTTGTCGTTGCTGCCATCGCTTGCTCCTGATAGCGGAAAACGTGAAATGTGAGATCCTCTGGTGATCCCACATTTCACGTTTCAATGTCACCAGTAATTAGTTACCAGTGTTGAACGGACCCCGACTGATAACTGATTACTGCTCACTGGTTACTTCCCTTACGCCGGGTCCATATCCAACACGGCCTGAATTTGATCGTTAAGCTGTTGCAGACCTTCCTCAAAAGCAATCGGCTGGTTCGGATCCAGCAGCAGGTCGGTGTATTGCACCACCGCGTCGGTGAACTCGCGGCCGCGGGAGTTGGCCGGGGCGTGGGCCGGGATGCCGTTCTCCAAACTGCTCTTGAACCATTCGTGAATGGGGTTGAGGGCGATCAATTCCTGGAAAGTGTCCGGGCGCACGGCAGCGAAGTTGCCACTGACTGTGTTGAAGCTGAGGCTACCTTCTGCACCGGCAATGTGCAGCAGGAAGTTGTAGGCCACATCGGCATGCTCTGTCCCCTGGCGGATGTTCCACGTGCCGCCGCGCAACTGGGAGGGGAATCTGCCATCGGGCAGGGTCGGCAGCAGAATCTGCCAGACTTCGGCCACCGCAGGATCCGCTCCCGCCGCTGTGATGTCCCGGTCGTAGTTGCGCACATTGAGCGAACCGCCCCAGTTCATGGTGACTTTGCCCTCGACCTGGGCTGAAGCGACGTTTTCAACCACGCCAGGTGCGGGCAATACTTTGTCTTCCACAGCCATCTTGTAGGCCCAACGCAAGGCTTCGACCGATTTGTCTTCCAGCAGAAGGCACTTCGTGCCGTCCTCGCTGATCAGATCGCCGCCGAAAGCCCGGGTCAGGGTGACCACATTGCCTTCACCGTGGCCAATATTCAGACCGAAACGCTCGCCTTCTTTGTAGAAACTCTGCGCCCATTCGGCGATGGTCTCCATGGATGTGTCCCGGCTCTGGACATCGGGCAATGGGACGCCCGCCTCCTTGAAGTGGGCCGCATTGACAACCACTGTGTCCTGACCAGCCCATCCCCAACTGGGCAGACCGTAGAGCTTGCCCTGGAAGTATTGCAGACCCATAAAGAGATCGTACCATTCGGTCAGGTCTGTCCCGGCCGCGGCCACCAATTCGTCGATGGGCATAATAATGTTGGCGTTGATGGCCCGCCAGAAGTGGAAGTGCGAGGGGTCGAAGGCGCAGACCTCGGCCAGATCGCCGGCCGCATGCGAGGCATACATCTTGCCGTAGTTGTCCTGCTGGCTGGCCCCGGTCAGGGGGCGGAACTCGATGGTTACGCCGGGGTTGGCGGCCATGAAGCTTTCGACACGTTCTTCGTTCCAGCCTGTGCCGGGGGAGCGGAAGGTGTCCCAGCGCAGGAGGATGTTTTCCGCAGCAGGGGCCGCCGCTGCGGCTGGAGCCTCTGTTGCTGCTGCGGCGGGGGCTTCCGCTGCAGGCGCGGCCGGCGCTGCAGCGGGTGCGACACAGGCCGCCAACAAACCGCCTGTCACTAACAGGCTGCCCCGCAAGAACACACGTCGTGAAATCTGATTTGCCATTTGTCTTCTCTCCTTTGTAAAACAGTGTGGGAATAGAGGGTAGCTATCTTCCGTTGTATCGAACCCTGGGTCGCAAGTTGGACCGGGTCAGGCGTGCCACAAAGAAATACAAGCCACATTTGCTACGGTGGGTAGATTATAACTCAGGGAACGCATAACCGCAAGTCGCAGAAAAGTGACTGACGCTGGTTAAAAGGTACGCACACCCATCCAATCAACTTGCGTATTGTAGTGCGTGGTGCGTGAACCCATATCACTACCAGTTCACGTACTACGCATTACAGCACGGCGCAAATAAGCCAACAGATGCTGACGTGGTGCGTAGTTCGTGTACCAGTTCACGCACCGCGAACTACGCACCACGAGAAGCGTCAGAAACTTTTGCCGTACTGTACAAGCGGCTTGACCACCTTATGCCTTAAAGGCCATAGACACCGGAACCATCGCGGTCGTCACATTGCCTGTGGCGGTCAATGCGCCGGTATGGGGATCGATGTGGTACTGGACAATCTGGTCGCTCTTTTGCCCCATGGCATAGAGCCACGTACCCGATGGATCGATGGCAATGCCCCGGGGGAAGGCGATGCCGTGGGTGGTGTAGCCGATCAGCCGCAGATAGCCGTCTTCGTCAATGCTGTAGGCCACAACCGCGTCAGCCAGGGGGTGGTTCTCGAACTTGCGGTTGGTGCTATAGAGGAACTTGCCTGACGGGTGAACGAGAATTTCTGCCGTACTCTTGTGGGACGGAAATTCCTGGGGCACGGTGGCGATGGTCTGCATTTCCTCGCCCAGCGCGCCGCTCTCCGGGTCAAAAGCCAAGACACTGATGGTGGCGGTCAATTCGTTGATGACGTAGAGAACTTCACCGCCCGGGTGGAAGGCCGCGTGGCGGGGGCCGGAGCCTTCTGCCACCATTGCCGCGCTCACTTCCACCAACTCGCCATCTGCATAGGTAAACACCTTCACCCAATCCGTGCCCAGATCCCCCCCCCGCAATGTAATTGCCGCTGGGGTCAAAGGCGACTGCGTGGCAGTGGGGGGCTTCCTGCCGCTCGTGGGGGCCGGAGCCTTCCTGTTGGAGTACACTGCTGGCTTCGCCCAGGCTGCCATCTTCGCCGATGGGGAAGAGTTCGTAGGTTCCGCTGACGTAACCAGCCACGGCTAGATAGTCACCGCCTGGGCTGACCACAATCTGCGCAGGGATCGAACCAGTGGAGACACGGTTGATCAAAGTTAGTTCGCCGGTCTCGTCGTCGATGGAATAGGCTTCCAAAGACCCCAGCCCTGCGTCCTCGTAGTCCCATACTTCATTCGACACATACAGAAAGTCCCCGGAGGGGTGCATCGTAACCCAGGACGGGTTGTCGCTGGGCACTGTCTGGATCAGCTTCAGATCGCCCATGCCCGCGCCCACTGCAAAAACGCCGACACCTTCGGGTTTGTTAGCACTGGCTACAGCAGACCAGCCACCCGGCGCGCCCCGGGTGTAGGTTCCGGTGTATACAAAGCGGGCTTCGCTGCCATATTCCATCTCCTCGGCAGATCGACGGCTTTTGGGTTTGAGCTGACCTGCCTCTTTCTGGCTGGCCAGGGCTGCCGGGGCGACTGCGCTCAGGGCTGCCGCCCCCGCCACACCACCGGTCAAACGGAAAACATCTCTGCGGCTGATTCTGGACTGATTCGACATTGGGGTTTTCTCCTTGTGAATGCGGGAACAGGGGCAATTCTCAACAAAAATAGTGGGCCTAAGACGGGAACAGAATTGGTAGACGACGAGCGAAGGGTTTTGGATCGTTCCAGCATAAGCGCAGCAGAGTTACGGGCGATGGCAAATCTTTCCAGCCATAATTCCCATTTGCCCACCAGCAGCTCTGTTCGGCAGAAAGGGGTTCAATCGATTATGCCAAGGGGTTTGGAACGATCTAAAAAGAGAGTACAATAGTAAGTGTGTCTTGTCAAGTCGGTTTTTTCCTTCATCCCTGGGTGTATTTCAGTTTTAGGGCGGAGTGAAATCGCGCACACCGCCCGGCCCTAAAGAGGCCGGGCTAACGAGCAACGCCCCCTGAAGGGGGCTTGAATCGTCGAAAATCGTCCGATGACCAGCCGGATCTATCCGGCGCTGCTCCATAGCTGTGGGCTTACAGCCCATTGGTCTTTAGCCCGGTGCGGTCGTCACAACCGTCGGTTTTCCCTAAAAGTGAAATGCACCCTTTCCCCTTCATCAGGGCGAAATTTTTAGAATGCATCGCAACCAATTAGACTGAATCTGCCTATGACACCCGACACCTCCTCTCCCAAGACCATCACCCTAAACCAAGTGGCCGCCGATGCAGGCGTCTCCCGCTCGACGGTCTCGCTTGTCCTGCGCAACAGCCCTCTGGTGGCGGACGATACCCGCGCGCAGGTACAGGCTTCCATCAAACGGCTGGGTTATGTCTACAACCGGGGCGCAGCCAGCCTGCGTAGCCAGCACTCCAACACCATCGGTCTGATCGTCACGGACATTACCAATCCCTTCTTTGCCGAGTTGACAGTCGGCGTGGAAGGCGGTCTCGAAGAGTCCCGCTACACAGCGCTGCTGGGCAACACCTCTGACACGATCCAAAAGCAGAGTCTGCTGCTGGAACGAATGCAAGAACATTGGCCCGACGGTATTCTGCTCTGCCCCACCGACGGCACATCCCTGGCTCAGGTCCGCCGATTGCAGCGTCAGACTGCGCTCGTCCTTTTTGTGCGCTATCTGCCTGATCTGGAGATCGACTACGTAGGAGCGGACAATGTACGGGGCGCGGAGCAGGCCACGGCCCATCTACTGGCCCACGGCCACCGACGCATCGCGTTTGCGGGCGGGCCAGCCACCTCCTCTGCCTGGCGGGATCGGGTGCAAGGCTTCACCGCTCAAATGCAGCAGGCCGGACTGGCTGTAGACGAAAGCTTGCTGGCTGTTGGCTCGGTGACTCGCGAAGGAGGGCGCAGCGCGATTCTGGAGCTGCTGGGCAGAGAGAATCCGCCCACCGCTGCGCTCTGTTACAACGATGTAGTGGCCTTTGGAGTGATGCTGGGTTTGCAGGCCGCGGGACGTACGCCTGGCAAAGACTTTGGCGTCATCGGCTTTGACGACATCACGGAAGCGGAACTCTGGCGGCCCACGCTGACGACTGTTGCGCTGCAACCCCGTCACCTGGGCGAGGTGGCTACCTAACTCCCCGACGCACTGACCGCGTGGACGGCCCTGGCGCTGCAACACAATGGGAGCATCAAATCGTCCAAGAAGTTGGCTTTGTCCTTTTCTGTTTTCAGGTTGACTCAGGTTTATGACCAGAAAGTTGGAAGCAATGGAAACAATTGAAATTAGACCGGATATCCCTGCTTGGGCAAAGCAAAAAGTCCTCCCAGATATTCCTGACTTTTCAGAAGTACGCCGGTTGCATCGTCAAGGTAGAACGCAAATCCAGTTACCCAATCTCAAAGATCTGAAAGGTTGGGCCAAGTCTTGTGGCTGGCCGACACCCATATTGGGTTTTGAGGAAGCATTTATCACCATGCTGTTCGAAAGTAATGAGACCTTTTCACTGGCGCTCAATGAAAGCGGCATCGACATTCATATTCCCATCAAAGAACACATCATTACGGCTGAAATACTCAACGAATTGGATGCGTTGTATGAGGAAAGGGAAGACAGGGGAGCCCTTGGGCGACGTCCTACGAGATGGGGAACCCTGGTCAGCAAGCTGCGCGAGATACGTCGACTTGTCGAAGCGGGCGTTAGGGTGAACGTGGAAGGAACCCAGACGGTTCTTACCTCATGGCAGAGTTTTTACGATTGGGCCCACGGGCGCTATCACATGCTTGAAGACGGCTACGACAGTTGGATAGGTGACGACGAGACGTAAAAGCAAGGGGCGCTTGGCTCTTAACAGTTTGCCCTGTACCCTGGCCCAATCGGACACGAAAGCGACGGTGAATTCACCCGAGCGGGGAGAGGTCACAAGGATCATATTCTCTCTGCACTGTTCTACCATTTCCCTAACTTTGACAGCCTCCCCCGCTTGTGCTAGTCTATCCCTAGCGTCTATTGCAGACGAAATCACATAGCACTTGTATTTCAGCATGAGGGGAGAGGGAAGATGCCTCCCCCGGCAACCCACCGGAGCCCTGGTACACGGTTGCTGCAAGTTGCGTTTGGCTCTTTGTCCATCTGTCCACCGGGAACTTTTCCCTCGCCCAGATGGTTCGTTAGCCCGCAGTTGCAGCAGACCACCAACCGGCCCAACGGTCACAATTGTTTTGGGTTGTTTGTGTCTGAATCTGCAATAGCTGCGCCACGCAACGCCCTCCTGCTTTCAGGGGGCGTTTTTGTTTTGTAGGTCGGACTGCCAGTCCGACCTACGCGAAGGGGAAGATTTCATGCGCACAGTCTTTTGGGAAGCGGGCAAAGTCAAAATGATCGACCAGCGGCTGCTGCCCGGCGAATTTGTCATCGCCGAGTTTGACACAGTGGCCGGGGTCGCCCGCAGCATCAACGAAATGTATGTGCGGGGCGCGCCCGCCATCGGCGCCACCGGTGCCTTCGGGATGGCCCTGGCCGCCCAGAACAGCCCCGCCACCGACCGCGACAGCCTGCTGGCTGATCTGGCCGCCGCCAAGGAACTGTTGGACGCAGCCCGCCCTACTGCCGTCAACCTGAGTTGGGGTACTCGTCGTTTGCTGGAACTGGCCGAGTTTACCGTCCTGCCCAATCTGGACGACATCCGCTCGGCCCTGCTTGCCGAGGCCCAGTCCCTGGCCGACGAGGATGTGGAGATCAACCGGCGTATGGGCTTCCACGGCGCGGCGGTGATCCCGGACGGCGCGAATCTGCTCCACCACTGCAACACCGGCGCGCTGGCCGCAGTGGATTTCGGCACAGCCCTGGGCGTCGTCTTCGCCTGCCAGGAGCAGGGCAAGCAGGTTCACGTTTGGGTTGACGAGACCCGGCCCCGGCTGCAGGGCGCACGGCTGACCGCCTGGGAGCTGATGCGGGCGGGGGTTCCCATGCACCTGATCGCTGACAACGCCGCGGGCCATCTCATGCGCACAGGCCAAGTGGATGTGGTCATCTATGGCGCGGACCGGGTGGCGGCCAACGGCGACGCCGCCAACAAAATCGGCAGCTACAAACTGGCGGTGGTGGCGAGGGAGAATGGCATCCCGGTCTATTGTGTGGCCCCCACCAGCACAGTGGACCTGAGTCTGGCCCACGGGGATCTGATTCCGATTGAGGAGCGGGGCCGGGAAGAGGTGGTGGAGATCGGTCTCCAACCCATCGCGCCCGAGGGCGTGCCGGTCTACAACCCAGCCTTTGACGTGACCCCCCACCGCTACCTGACCGGCATTGTGACTGAAGAAGGCATCTGCTACCCTCCCTTCACCCAAAGTCTCGCCCAGGCAGTGGGACGGGCAGAGGATCGAGTGCGCGAGAATCGAAAGGGGAGGGGGAAATGAAGTTGGGAGATTCAGAGCTTGGAGATTGGTGTGTCGGCAAATCTCTCAATCTCCTAATCTCCTGATCTCGCTCATTCTATGAACTCTTTTTCACACATCTGCGTTTACTGTGGGGCCAGCAATGGCGTCAATGAAGAATATCTGGCCGGAGCGTCTGCCCTGGGCGCTGAGATTGCCCGGCGGGGTATCGGGCTGGTCTATGGCGGGGGCAGTGTGGGGCTGATGGGCGCGGTGGCCCGGGGCGCGGCCGACAATGGCGGTGCTGTTTACGGGGTGATTCCTACGCCGCTGATGCCGAAGGAAGTCTCTGGCCCGCCCATCGGTCATTTGGAAATCGTCGATTCCATGCACACCCGCAAGGCGCGCATGGCCGAACTAGCCGACGCCTTCATCGCTCTGCCCGGCGGTTTTGGCACACTGGAAGAGCTGTTCGAGACAATTACCTGGACCCAACTGGGCATCCATCGCAAGCCGATTGGTCTACTCAACATTGCCGGTTTCTACGATCCGCTCTTGGCAATGATCGAGCATTCGATTGAACAGGGCTTTGTGCGGCCCCAATACCGCGGCCTGCTGGTGGCGGAAAGCGACCCGGTCACACTACTGGACAGGTTGGCGGTCCACGAGTCGCCGGACGGGATTGTGCAGTGGATTACGACGAAAGAAACGTAATGCGTAATGCGTATTTCGTATTGCGTAAGTAAGTGATGATCGAGGGATGTTTTTTGATCACTTGAAGTGATGATTGTTTGGTGCGGTAAACTGCGCCGTTTTACGAAATACGCAATACGAAATCAATCCATTTCGAGGTGTCTATGTCTATTGTTGTGACTGGCTCGATTGCCTACGACTATCTGATGAGCTTTCCCGGCAAGTTCACCGACCAGATTGTGCCGGACAAACTGGCCCGGATCAGCGTCAGCTTTCTGGTAGATGAGATGACCCGCCATCGGGGCGGCGTCGCGCCGAATATCGCCTACTCGATGAAACTGCTGGGCGGCGATCCGATTATCCTGGGCACAGTCGGCCAGGACTTCGGCGACTACCGGGCCTGGCTGGAAGAGAATGGCATCCGTACTGACCAGATCGTCGTCATCCCGGAAAAATTCACGGCCAGCTTTTTCGTCAATACGGATATGGAGCAGAACCAGATCGCCAGCTTCTACACCGGCGCAATGGCTGATTCCAAAGATGTTTCCCTGGCCAGCCGGGGACTGACCGACGCGGAATTGGTGATTATCAGCCCCAGCGACCCGGCGGCCATGCTCAACTACGCTCAGGAGTGCCGCACCCTCGGCATTCCCTTTGCCTACGACCCCAGCCAGCAGACGGCGCGGCTCAGCGGCGAAGATCTGCGCGGCAGCATCCCCGGCGCTGCCTACCTGATGGTCAACGACTACGAACTGGCCGTCATCCAGGAAAAGACCGGCTGGGACCTGACCCGCATCCGCGCCGAAGTGGAGACGCTGATCGTCACCGAAGGCGAGAAGGGCAGCGTCATCTACCGGGGCGCCAGCGAGACGCGTATCCCCATCGCGCCGCCCAGCCACATCGCCGAGCCGACGGGCGCGGGCGACGCCTACCGGGGCGGCTTCTTCGCTGCCCTCAGTGCCGGGCTGCCTCTGGAAGTCTGCGGACGTGTGGGCGCGCTGTGCAGCACTTACGTGTTGGAGCAGGTGGGCACGACCAATCACCGTTTCTCCGTGGCAGATTTTGTGAAGAGGTATGAGGCCGCGTTTGGGGTTGAACCAGCTCTGCAAAAGATGATGGGATGATGAGATAATGCACTTCTCTCCTGCATCATCCCAGCATCCCAGCGTCCCCCACCTGCGCCAAGTCCTGCGGATCGATCCCATCTGGTCGGCCTACGCTCTCGCCGACCTGCGGGCCGATCTGCTGCCCTTCTGCCGGTGGAGCGTAGCGGGCGACGGGCTGGCGTTGGTCTACACTGGATTGCAGCCGCCGATTCTGCTTACTATCGGCCCGGCGGAGGATGTGGCCGCTGCCCTGGCCCAGGCCGCCGCACCCGTAGCGTCAGCGCCGGGTACTATCTCTCTGCCGGAAGAGGTCTATCTGAGCGTGCGTCACGAGCATCTGCCCGCGGTGGAGCGCTGGTACGATGTACAGATTCGCCGGGTGATGGTGCGTATGGCGCTGGGACAGGAAGTCACTCTCGCACCGGTGGAGCAGCCGCTGACCCGACTCGTGCCCGCCGATGTGCCGGCTATCGAGGCGCTGATCGCCCTGGGTGGCCCCTACGCTCCGGACGGATTTGCGCCTTATCAGGTGGAGGATGGCTTCTTCTACGGTGTGGAGGCCGACGCATCGGACGGCGCTGGCGGGCTGGCTGCTGTTGGAGGAACTCACATCCTCAACTTTGAGGAGGGGGTGGCGGCCATCGGCAACGTCTATACCCGGGCCGACTGCCGGGGCAAAGGCTATGCCAGGGCCATCACCAGCGAAATCGTGGCGCAGTTGCGGGCCGCGGGTCTGCCGACAATCGTGTTGAATGTGAACAATGAGAACACAATCGCCCGCAATCTGTACGATTCGCTGGGCTTTGTGGAACACTGTTCGTTTGTAGAAGGAAGCGTAAAACGTAGTGCGAATGACAGCGAATGATAGGATTACGCGAATCATTAGCGGGGAAGTGGCGCTCCATTCGCTCTTTCCTCTTATTCGTTGTCATACGCAACACGCATCGTGGATTGATTATTTTCAAGGAGCTAACACCCAATGACCGCAGTAAAAGAATTGACCTACGACATTGCTGACATCAACCTGGCCGAGAAGGGGCGCTTCCGTATGCGCTGGGCGGCCAAAGAAATGCCGGTGCTGGACCTGCTGGAGGCGCGCTTTGCCAAAGAACGCCCCTTTGAGGGTGTGCGTATGGCCGCGGCTATGCACGTCACCAGCGAGACAGCCAATCTTATGCGCGTCCTCATCGCCGGCGGCGCGGAGGTGGCCCTGGCCGCATCCAACCCCCTGAGCACCCAGGACGACATCGCGGCCGCGCTGGTGGCCTATTACGAAATGCCCGTCTATGCCATCAAAGGCGAGACGAACGCCCAGTACAACAGCCATCTGGACAGCGTGCTTAACATCCGTCCCCACATCACAATGGACGACGGCATGGACCTGGTGGCGATGCTGCACACCCAGCGCAGCGAACTGCTGGGCGAGGTGGTGGGCGGCACGGAGGAGACGACCACCGGCGTCATCCGCCTCAAAGCGATGGCCGCGGCGGGCAAGCTGCTCTTCCCGGTGATGGCGGTCAACGACGCCATGACCAAACACTTCTTTGACAACCGCTACGGCACAGGCCAGAGTACCATCGACGGCATCATCCGCGCCACCAACATTCTGCTGGCGGGCAAGAATTTCGTCGTAGGCGGCTTTGGCTGGTGCAGCAAAGGCATTGCCATGCGCGCGCGGGGGATGGGGGCCAATGTCATCGTCACCGAAGTGGACCCGATGAAGGCCCTGGAAGCGGTGATGGAAGGCTATCGGGTCATGCCGATGCTGGAAGCGGCCAAGATCGGCCACATCTTCTGCAGCGCCACCGGCGATATGCACGTGGTGGATGGCCACCACATGGAAGTGATGCCCGACGGCGCGGTGCTTGCCAACAGCGGCCACTTTGACATTGAAATCAATCTCGTAGCCCTGGAAAAGATGACCACAAAGATCACCCGCGTGCGCGACTTCCTGGACGAATATACCCTGATCGATGGTCGCCGTCTCTACGTGGCCGGTGAAGGGCGTCTGGTCAACTTGGCCGCGGCCGAGGGCCACCCCAGCGCGGTGATGGATATGAGTTTTGCCAACCAGGCCCTGGCTGCCGAATATATGTTGAAGATGGGCAAGGAACTGAAGGGCGATGTCTACAACGTGCCCGAAGTGATCGACCGGGAGATTGCCCGCTTGAAGCTGGCCGCGATGGGCGTGCAGATTGACACCCTCACCCCGGCCCAGTCTGCCTACCTGAATGAGTGGAGTTTGGGGACAGGGCACTAAAACGAGTTGCGAATTGCGAATT
>CAMDQF010000175.1 GCA_945905745.1 Litorilinea aerophila | reverse complement strand
AAACGAGAAACGTGAGATCACCGGCCGGTCTCACGTTTCTCGTTTCACGCTTCTTTATTTGCCCATCTTTTTGACTGTAGCCGCTACGTCTATTTACTCGGCGTGGGTGTCGCTTCGGGCTGTGGGCTTTCGGCGGCTGGGGTGGCTGGGGTTACTGTCGGCGTCAGCAGTACTTGCACGTAATTGGGCACCCCTTTGGGCGGGGCTGGGCAACTGGCCGGGTCGGTGCGGTTGGCTTCCGAGAGGCTCTCCCCTTCCCAAATGCTGTCGATCAGGGCGGCAATTTTAGACGGGTCGTTGATGACCAGCACATCGGCCCCACTGGCGGCAATAAAACGATCCACCTGTTGGTCTGTAACCGCCGCCGCCCGCACATTCTGGGGTTCCAGCGAGATGGCAAAACGTGACAGATCGAGCAGTTGCAGCAGGGAGAGGTCTGTGCCAAACATACCCTGGAACGCAGTCCACAGGCCGGGAATCTTGGGCAGAAGATTGGTGTTCAACGCCTGATCCCGCAAGGCCCACAGGAATTGACGCTGGCGACGGGCACGACCAAAGTCGCTCTCGACCAGGCGCAAACGCACAAACCAGCGCGCGCTCTCTCCATCCAATACATTGTCGCCAGCGGGCAGGGTAAACCAGTCCCACTGCTGGGTGTCCAGATCGTAGATCAGCTCGTAGAAGGGGCAGTCCAGATTCACCGTCACCCCGCCCAAGGCATCCACCACCTGCTCAAAGCCGTCCATCTCCACCCGCACCCAATGCTCGGTGGTTAGCCCCAGATTTTCCTCGATAACCTGTGACAGCAGAGCCGGGCCACCGCCCTCCACTTTCAGCACCTTATCGCCCAAAAAATCCACCTGGTTGATGCGGGCCATGCCATAATTGGGGATGGAAAGGTAGAGGTCCCGGGGGATACTGAGGACCGAAGCCCGGTTGTAGGTGCGGTCAATGCCCAGAATCATAATGGTATCTGTGCGCCAACTGCCATCCTCGGGGCGACGATCCGTGCCCAACAGGAGCATATTGTCGGTCTCCCGCATATCAAAAGGGGGTGGGATGGGCGTCTCGGTGGGTGTAGGCGCAGGGGTGGGCGAATAGATGGGAGTGGCTGTGAAAGTGGGTGTCGCCATTCCCTGGAAAATCTGTGTCATCTCGAAGCCGTTCGCCTGGCAGCCTGCCAGTGCGATAGCCATGAAAGCAGTCAATAGCACAACAATATACGGTTTCCGACCCATTAATCCCCCGATATATTCTGAAAATTTGTGTCAAATCAAAAGATAGTGACGTGGAACGTAGTTCGTGTAACAGTTCACGCACCAAGCACCAAGAAAACCACTGGCCGATCTACGCCCCAGTGTACTAGATTCCTACGGACATTTTACCCGATCCCCTGCTTCGCCCACAGTATTTGTCTCTATCAGAGGTGGGCGGTCAAAGACTGTCTGAATCTGTTCGGCGATTTTCGGCCAATCGGCCACCCAGACCGACATGCCACCCCGCCAGTCGGCCCGCACCATTTCCGGCGGCGAAATGACCATTCCGTGGATATCATCCTCCGCCAGATTCAGGCCGAACCGGGCAAAACGAATGGCATCTACAAAGCCGATGTCGGTCTTCACAGAATCGTTGAGCGCCGCGTAGAGTGCAGGCAGATGCGGAATCTGATTCTCGGCCAGGAGCTGATCCCGCACAGCCAACACCATCCGCTGTTGCCGGCGCGCCCGCTCCAGATCACCGCCCTGGTTGCGTGCCCGCACATAGCCCAGAGCCATCTTGCCTGCCAGCCGCTGCACACCCGGCTCCAAATAGAGTTCGATATCCTCTTCGGGCAGATACTCGTAGACACGACATTCGATGTCCAGTTCCACGCCGTCCAGAGCATCTACCACCTGCTTGAAGCTCTCGAATTCGAAGCGCAGGAAATGGTGAATGGAGATCTCCAGTTTCTCTTCCAGAATCGAAATCAGCAGAGCTGGCCCGTTTCCCGGATCGTCCTTTTCGCTCAGATAATCGACGACATTGATTTTGTTGGCTTTGTGGCCGGGTATTTCATCGATATAGATGTCTCGGGGCAGAGAAATGGCCGCGGCCCGTTTTTCGTCCATATCCAGCGCAATGAGCATCAGCACATCCGTGCGCCAGTTTGGCTCATTGGGTCGTCGATCCGAGCCGAGGAGCAGGATGTTGACTGTGCGGCTGAGCGGGGGCAAAGAGACCGATTCGGCCACCTGTGCAGCGGGGAGTGCCTCCACTTTTGCCAGAGGCGGTTCGACGGTCGCGGCCACCGATGTGGCTGTCGTTGTCATGTCAGGAACCGGCGTGGCTGTCATCTCAATTTGGGGTGGGTTCTCAGCAATTGGGGTCGGTGCAGATTCCGCAGCACGGGAACGAGTACAGCCCCCCAATGCCAGGGCAATGATCAGAAGCAAATTTGTCAGGTGCAAGCATTGTCGTTTCATTGACTGAAATCACGAACCATTTCTTCAAATAGTGAGCGGCTGATCGGATAGTACCAGGTATGGCTTGTGCGGAATTCACCCAAATTGGTCTGGCCCCGCTCGGTGTAACGCACCGATTGCAGAACCATTTCCAACTTGTCCACATCTTTTACCAGACGGGCCTCCGGTGTGGACCCGCTGTCATACTCCTGCCAAAGTGTGATGTAGTAGCCACCTCTGGGCAAATTCGTCAATAGGGAGACGATCACGCGTTCCTCTGCCTGATGCTTGGCCTCTGTGCCCAGTATCTCGACAGACCGTTTGGGCAGATCGGTCAGCACACTCTCGGCCAGGTCGTGGAGCAGGGCCAAAGAGAGCACCTTCTCCATGTTCAGCGGTGAGACCAACCCCTGGGCTTCTGGATTCGCGTTCACCGCTTCCGCCAAAAAAAGTGCATAGATTGCCACCAGACAGGTGTGATCCGCCAAAGATTCTGGCTGGACAACCCCGGCAAAGAGCCAGCCTGTGCGGGGCAGACTTTTCAGATGATTGGCCGTGCGCAGCAGGCTTAGGAGTGATGACATAGCAGCGGGGGGATGACCGGGTGACAGGGTGGCAAGGTGAGTCCAATCCCCAATCCCCAGTCTCAAATCCCTGTTATCTCCCGCCTCACCAAGTCCAGCGCCCGATTACCGATCCAGGCTGTGCTGATGCTGTCCCGCCCACCAAAGGGGAAGCGGGCCGTGCGCACACCGTTGGGGCCAGCCAGCGCCAGCCAGGTCTGCCCCGGCGTCTGGGAGTAGAAGTCCTCATCCGGGAGACCGGTGGAAATAATTGCCAACCCGTATGTGCTGCCGGCCGATGAGCGCAAATCTGCGGCAATTTTACTCACGGTGGCTTCATCCGCAGCTGCGTTGCCGGCTTCGACGATGCGAAGATCGGCCACCCGTTCTCCGCCCCCCTCCACAGCACGCAGCCGTTCGGCAATCGCACCCGCCGATGAGGTTTCCAGCAGGGCAAGCGTGGCCTCGGCTTCCTGCAACAGGCGTACCAGCACCGTCTCCACACTCTCGTCCTGGGTGGAGCTGTAGATGTATTGACCTACCCGCTCCCGCACTTGGGCCTCCATCTGATCCAGCAGTGCCTCGGCTTCGTCTGCGCTGGCCGCCCGGGATGCAATGCGGATGTCGGCCTGGCCCAGATGCGCAGCCAGCCCAACCGTCGGGTTGCCCGCATTCATCAGTTCGCCTAGTTGGCTGTCCAGACTGCTCTCGCCGATGCCGACTGTGCGCAGGATACGCCGCCGGATAATCCCGACACCGCCGGTTAGAGTCAGGATATAGGGGAGCACCGATTCGGTCATCATCCGCTTCATCTCCCGGGGCACGCCGGGCATGGCAATGATGCGCGCCCCCCGTCCGTGGCGCAAGTCCGGGGTGAGAAAGCCGGGGGCTGTGCCCACCGGGTTGGGGATGACCGTCGCTCCTTCGGGGATGAATGCCTGGCGCAGATTGTTTTCGGTCATGGGGCTGCCCCAGCGGGCGAAACGCTCCCGCAACTTCTCCACAATCTCCTCATCCCGCACCAGCTTGCGACCAGTGGCGTTGGCGATGGCATCGCGCGTGATGTCGTCGGCGGTGGGTCCCAGACCGCCGGTGACGAGGAGAATGTCGCTGCGGGCCAGGCACATCTCCAGCACACCCCGGATGCGCGGCTCGTTGTCCCCCACCGTCGTCTTGTAGTAGAGATTGACGCCGACTTCGCGCACCTGCTGGGCGATCTAGGCCGCGTTGGTGTCCACAATATCGCCCAGCAAAATTTCCGTGCCCGTGGTGATAATCTCAGCGGAAAGAGGAGTCGTTTGGCTCATTGGGGGGAACCTTTGGAGTTGAAAGAGATCTGAACTACCTGACAAGTCAATTCTAGACAGTGTCCATGCTCGCTTGGGCACAATGATCAATGAAAATCAGGACGCAGATGAACGCAGAAACAACAGATTGCACAGATTTTTAATCCGCGTGAATCCGCCCGATCAGCGTCATCCGCGTTCTATTTTCAGGGTAGTTACCAGTTCGGAAACGTTCTGCAGTTGCTTACCAATCGTCACTTCAGCGATCTTGAGATCGTAGGACATTTGAAGATTGAGCCAGTATTGGGGCGATTGTCCTAAAGCGCGGCCAAAAAGCAGGGCCAATTCTGCGGTTACTGGACGTGAACCATTAACAATGTGTGATACCCGCATAGGCGGAATGCCAATTGTGCGCGCAAAGTGGGCTTGGGAGATACCCAACTCGTGCAGGGTTTCAGCAAGAAACTCGCCGGGATGTATAGGCGGCAGTCCATTCGCGGCCATACGCTCACCTCTCTAGTGATAATCCACAATATCGAATCATCCCAGAATCCCATCATCCCGCTTCTTCTACAAAAGCATCGCCGCCTGCAGCCGGATGGATTTGATGCGCCCGGCCAGTTGATCGTTCCCTTCGCCCCGGAAGCGATCTTCCAGACCGCGCAGACCCTCGACAAATTCTTTCGAGAGCAGACTGCGGTTCTCTTGCAACATCCGGCGCACCTCGCCTTCGTCCTGGGTCGAGACCAGTTGATTGAGCAGGCGCAGGTCTGGGGGCAATTGGGCCTGCAAGACGCCCACGGCCATGTCGTAGACGCTGCGCAGGCGTTTGACGGCAAATTCTGCATTCTTCTGCTGGGCCTGTTCGATGTTGGAGGCCAGCACCGCCAGGAACATTTCGTTCACCGACTCCCGACGCGCCTGGAGTGTCTCCTCCGGGTTGGGGGATTGCAATACCTCTTGCAGAAAGGCCTGGACCTCCTGCATCATCGCTTCCTGGCTCTGGGCTCGGCCCTGCTGGCCCTGCTGGCTCTGCTGGACCAATTCGACCACCAGTTCGCGCAGAGAGAGCAGTGGCGCGCGCACTTCCGGGTCGTCGGACGCGTCGATGCGGGCGGTCAGCGCCAGCAGGAACTGGTAATCGGCCAGACCCCGGGCCACGGAGAGCAGGGACAGGGCAATCGACTCTCCCTCCTCGCCCGACTGCCAATATTCCAGCAGCAGGTCCAGGAACTCGTCCCGGCTCATATCCGGGCGCAACCGACCCACAGCTTTGCGCAATACATCTTCCATCGCTTTGACTTCTGCACCGGCCGGGGTGGTCTCTAGCAGATGGGCGCGCAGTTGGGAGATGGATTCCACCGCCTCCTGCTGGCCCTGCTGGCTGAGCGCTGCCACCACCTGGCCCAGAAGGGTGAAGAAATCCCGATTGATCAGATGCTTGCGCCGTTCGGCCACCATCTGCATGGCTTTGGCGTCAGGAACCAGGCGCACAAGACTGGTCACCAGCTCGGACTGCTCCCGCTGCATCCGTAGCATCTCCGGCGTCACACCCTCGAAGCCCCAGAACTTTTCCAGGAAGGAGTCCCAATCGAAGAATTGTTTGGGGTTGAGCATATAGCCCCGGCGCTGTTCGTTGGGCAAGCGGCCCATCAGCGCTTTGCTCATCTCGCCGATCACCTGTTGAATCTGCATATCTCGCATCTGGCCCTGGCGGGGCACCAGCACACCGAGAAATTCATTCTCCGGGTCGTGGACCATCAGCGGCGCGCTCAGCGCGCCGCCCGCGCCACACTTTTGACAAATGGCCGCGTTGATCTGGCCGCCTAGCATAGGCTCCCGCAGTTCCGGGTTGGCTCCCAGATCGATAATGCTGAAGACGGCTGCGGTGAAAGGCGTGCCACAGCTGGGGCACTGAACCTGTACCCCCTGGGGCGGAAAGAGAAACTCGGGGCGGCGACCCGGCTGTGCGCGGCGGGCTGGCGCTGCTTGGGACGTGGGCGCTGGCGCATCGGCCGCCGGTGCGGCTACAGGCGCCGACTCTGCCACAGGCTCAGGTTTCCTTTCTTCCTCTGTCCGTTTGCGGGCAAAGCCTCTGGGCAGTTCAATTCCGCCAGAAGGCTGCTGGGGTCCGGGGCCTTTCGGCGTCCAAATATCGCTCATCAGATGACATCCTTATGCGTGGCTCGTCCGGTGACCCGGCGAGGGGGATTCAGGTCAATCTCTTTATTCTACTGCAAGTGGTGGCAGGTGGAAAGTTGCAGGTGGCAAGTGGAAGGTTGCAGGTGGCAAGTGGAAAGTTGCAGGTGGCAAGTGGAAGGTTGCAGGTGGCAAGTGGAAGGTTGCAGGTGGCAAGTGGAAGGTTGCAGGTGGCAAGTGGAAGGTTGCAGGTCGAAGGTGGGGCAAGTGGCATTCATTCCGCATTCTCTATTCCCCATTCCCCATTCCTTCCCCTCTCAACCGCAACTCCTCTTCGCTCAACACTGCCACCCCCAACTTCTCGGCCTTCTCCAATTTGCTGCCTGCCTTTTCTCCGGCCAATAGGAAATCGGTCTTGGCGCTGACGCTGCCGGTGACTTTACCGCCTCTGGCCTCGATATATTCCTTGGCCTCGTCCCGACTGAAAGTGGGCAATGTGCCGGTGATGACGAATGTCAGCCCGGCGAAGGGCTGGGCCACGCCCTCAGCCACAGCGCGCATCTCTCCGCTCATCCGCACGCCGAGGCTGGCGAATTTTTCGATGAGCGCTCGGTTGGGCTCCAAGCTGAAAAACTCGACCAGACTGGTGGCAATTTTGGGTCCGATCCCTTCAATCGCGCTCAGGCTTTCCACATCCGCCGCCATCAGACTCGGCAGGTCCGGGTAGGCGGCCATCACAATCTCGGCTACCACCTCGCCCACGAAACGAATGCCCAAGCCCGTGAGCAGCCGGGCAGCGGGGCGGCTTTTGGCCGCTTCGATCCCGGCGCGCAGGTTCTCCACCCGCTTCTCCCCGTAGCCTTCCATCGCCCCAATCGTCTCCCAGGGCAGGTCAAAGACGTCGGCCAGATCGCGGACAAAGCCAGACTCCACAAACAATTCGGCCTGGCGGGAGCCAAAACCCACAATGTCCAGGCTGCCTTTGCCCACAAAGTATTCGACTTTGCGCACCAACTGCTCCGGGCAGGCGTTGTTGACGCAATAGGTGGCCGATTCGCCTGGAGGCCGCACCAGGGCCTGACCGCAGATAGGGCAGAAAGCGGGCATCTGCCAGGGCTGCTCGCTGCCGTCGCGCAACTCGACCAGCGGGCGCAACACCTTCGGGATCACATCCCCGGCCCGCTTGACCAGCACCGTGTCACCGACGCGGATGTCCAATTCCCGGATGTAGTCTTCGTTGTGGAGTGTGGCCGCCGAGACGGTCACGCCGCCGATGGAGACCGGTTCCAGCACTGCGTTCGGTGTCACCGCACCTGTGCGCCCGACTTTGACCGTAATGTCGAGGAGTTTTGTGGCAGCCTCTTCGCCGCCGGTCTTGTAGGCCACGGCCCAACGGGGGTCTTTGCCCGTGAAGCCTAGCCGCTCCTGCTGGCTCAAAAGATCGACTTTGACGACCATCCCGTCCAGCTCGTAGGGCAATCGCCCGCGCAGATCGTGCCAGTGGGCTAGATAGTCCACCAGTTCGTCGAACTGGTCGTCGCTGAAGCGGCGCACCTCTGGGCAGACGGGAAAGCCCAGTGCTTGCAGATAGGCCAGAGATTCCCACTGGGAGGCCGGCGGATTTTCTGCCCCCTCCCTCAGCAGAATCTGATAAGTCCAGAGGCGCAGGGGGCGCTGGGCACTGATGCCGCTGTCCAAAAGGCGCAGGGAACCCGCGGCAAAGTTGCGGGGGTTGGCATAGATGCGCTCGCCCTGCTCCTCCTGGCTGCGGTTGAAGGTGTCGAACTCATCGACCGTGACATATGCTTCCCCGCGCAGGACGAGGCGGGTGGGGGGGGGATTGGGGATTGGGGATTGGGGATTGGGGATTGGGGATTGGGGATTGGGGATTGGGGACTGGGGATTGGGGACTGGGGATTGGAGATTGGGGATTGGGGACCGATTACTGATCACTGTTGACTGGTCACTGGTCACTGGAATTGTCAGGGGGAGGACGCGCACAGTGCGCAGGTTCGGGGTGATATTCTCGCCCACTTCGCCGTCGCCCCGGGTAGATCCAAGGACAAAGCGGCCATTTTCATAGTGGAGGACGACGGTCAGCCCGTCGAATTTGGGTTCGACGACGTAGGCCAGTTTGGCCTGCTCCTCCTCGGGCAGAAGGCGGCGTAGTCGCTCCCGCCAGGCGCGTATATCCTCCGGGCCAAAGGCGTTGGCCAGGCTGAGAATGGGCGCTGGATGGCGCACCTTCTCAAAGCGCTCGGCGATCAGCCCGCCCACCCGTACCGTCGGGCTATCCGGGCTGGCGAGTTCGGGATGCTCGGCTTCTAACCGCTGCAATTCCCGAAAGAGCGCGTCAAATTCGGCATCGCTCACTTCGGGATCATCCAGCACATAGTAGCGGTGCTGGTGATAGCGCACCGCGGCGCGCAGGGATTCGAGGCGGGTGGAGTCTGTGGGTGTCATAAGTGTTGGATGTGCTGAATGGCTCGAAAGAGTGAACAGTTATCAGTGATCAGTGATCAGTGGCCTCGTCGGGTGAAGCGACTGCTCACTGGTAACTGTTTACTGCTCACTGATCACTAAAAAGTCCCCCGCTGCCCACCCCACCAACTGGTCTGCCGGGTCGTTGACCACCCGGATGCGATACCAGAAGTAGCCGTCGGCCTCGACGGGATAATCGCCGTAGTCGCCGCCGGGAGAGAGGATCAGAAATGGTGAGTTGTCTTTGTAGATGCCCAGTGTCAGTCCGCCGGTGCCTGGAGTGGAGCGTAGCCGGATGCCCTGTCCGCCGGTGTTGGCGACTGTCACCTGCATCCCTGCGCTCAGTCGGGCTTCCGGCGCAGGCTCGGCAGGTGGGACGGTTGGCTGGGCTTCCGCGTTCGCTGGTTGGGTGGTAGCCAGCACAGCACTGCCCACCACACCGGAAGCAGGTGCATCAGACACAACCGGCTCATCGGCTCTCTGCCGGCCCAGAGCAAACCAGAGTACCAGCAGAAGGACGACAGCCCCGGCGGAAAGCAGCATCCAGGGCGGGATCGAGCGACCCAGGCGGCGTGCGGAAGCAGGTGTAATCGATGCGTCGAGGGTGCCAGTCTCCCAGCCGACCTGGCTGTGGGAGGCGCGCACGGGCAGGGAAACACCCCGGGCCTGGGCGGGTACAGCCTCGAAGACCGGCTCGCTGTTGGCCGCGGCTGGCGCGGTATTCGTCACCGGAGCAAAGACCGGCTCATCCACTCGTTGCGGTTTTGCCTCAAAAACGGGTTCGTCGTAGCCGCCCGCTGAATGAGCAGAGGGGGTCCGTTTTCGTTCGGACATCCGTGGCGTTCTCCTTTGCAGTCACGAGTTATCGGTCATCAGTGAGCAGTGACCAGTCATCAGTGGCTAGCGCCGATTCGTCGGTACTGACTGATGACTGGTCACTGATAACCGATCACTTCTCACTTTTCCTATCCTTCAACATCCCCAGCATCTCCGCCAACGGCCTGGTATTCAGCACATCCGCCGCTGTCACCCAGCCCCGCCGGGCAGTGTGGACGCCGTAGGGCAGCAGATCGATCTGGTCTGTGCTGTGGGCGTCACAGTTGATGACCAACGTGCAGCCCAGTTCCACGGCCCGACGCGCGTAGGTTCCGCTCAGGTCAAGCCGGGCGGGATTGGCGTTGATTTCCGCGATTGTACCCGTCTCGGCGCAAGCCTGCAAGACCCGCTCCAGGTCGATATCCGATGGCTCCCGGCGACCAATCAGCCGCCCGGTGGGATGGCCGAGGATGTCCACATGGGGATTGCGCACAGCTTTCAGGCAGCGCTCGGTGATCGCCTCCCGCTCCTGGCGCAGACCGATGTGGATGGAAGCCACCACCACATCCAGCCCGGCCAGCACTTCGTCGGCCAGCCCCAGAGAGCCGTCGGCCAAAATCTCCACTTCCGTGCCCAGAAGCAGGCGAAAGTCGCTCCCCGCGGCCGCATAGCCTGCGTTGAGTTGGTCGATCTCGGCCCGCTGCTCGGCCAGCTTTGCTGCGTCCACCCCCTGGGTCACGCCCAGGCCGATGCTGTGATCGCTCACATTCCAATAGGCGTAACCTTTGGCCTGGGCCGCCGCGGCCATCTCGGCAATCGTGCCCTTGCCGTCGCTGAAAATCGTATGGCTATGGAGTTCGCCCACAATATCGCCGACTTCGATCAGCCGATTCGCCTGCTGACGGGCGGCCTGAATCTCGCCGCTGTTTTCCCGCATCTCCGGGGCCACCCACGCCAGGCCGAGAAAGGCGTAGAGTTCTTCTTCTGTCTCGAAAAAGCGTTCTTCGCCGTCGGGCAAGTCCGGGTGTCCGTCGCTGGTCAAGGCATATTCGTTCAGGCTCCAGCCCTGCTTTTGGGCCAACTCACGCACGGCCACATTGTGGGCCTGGCTGCCGGTGAAATAGGCCAGGGCCGCGCCCCAGTGCCGGGCCTCCACTACCCGGATGTCCACCTGCATTCCATTGGGCAGGGTGACGCTGGACTTGCGATCCCCGGCGCCCAGAATGTCCACCACCTGGGGTAGGCTGCGGAAGGCTTCCATCACCGCCACGGGCTGCTCGCTGACAGCCAGAATGTCCACGTCGCCAATCGTCTCCCGCCAGCGGCGCAGACTGCCCGCCAGTTCGATCTTCTGAATTGTGCCCTCTGGCAGCGCGGCCAGCAGGTCGGCAATGACCCCTTCGGCCAGAGGGCGGGCCGTGCCGATAGGGGTGCGGTCGTCGGCGCGCCGGGCCAGAAGTTCGATGCCTTTGAGAATCTTCTCCTCGCTTTTGGCCCCAAAGCCCTTCAACACCCGGATTTGACCGGCCTGGGCCGCCGCCTTCAGCCCCTCCACACTGGTAATGTCCAGTTCCTCCCACAGCCGCTTGGCCGTCTTTGGCCCCACATCGGGAACCCGCATCATCTCCACCACCCCGGCGGGAACCTGCTCTGTCAGTTTGTCGTAGAGGGGGATGTGGCCGGTGGTGAGCAGGTCATCGATCTTCTCGGCGATGGCCTGGCCGATGCCGGGAATGGCGCGCAGCTCCCCCGCTGCGTGGATGGTATGGATGTCCCGGTTGAGTTCCTCAATCGTGCGGGCCGCGTTCTGATAGGCGATGATTTTGAAGCGGTTTTCGCCCAAAATCAGCATCAGATCAGCAATGGCGGCAAAAATTTCGGCCACCTGACGGTTGCTCAGACGGGCTGTTGCGGAGTCGGACACGGGCAGATTCTCGCGGCGGATTGGGTGACGGTGTAGGGAGAATTATAGCACAGTTTGGCGCGCAGGGGGTACTGAATGGAAAACAAAAGAGCGGGTGGACATTCCCTGTCCACCCGCTCTTTTGCTTTGTGTTATGCCGTTCTACCGGATAATGGCCGGCAGGTAGAGCGGACCGAAGACCTGGAATGTGCGACTGACGGTTGCCTGGTTGTTCTGGCTATCGGTCGCTGTCAGTTCTACTGTGTGCAGACCCGGCTCCAGCCCGGAGAGTATCAACTCCTGGCCTGTTCCCGCACTCTGACCGTTCAGCTTCCAACTCAGGGCAGCGTCGCCCAGGTTGCCGTCTTCGGGGTCATAGGCCCCGCCTGTCACCTGTACATCGCCAACCTGCACAGAACCGTCGGCTTCCGGGCTGTTGATGTGGGCCAGGGGTGACTTGTCGGTTACGGTGAAGTTGGCGTCGGACTCGTCCGCACCGGTGTTTACGCCGTCGGAGGCTGTCACCCGGATGCGGGCCTGGCTGCTGCCTTGCAGGGTGCTGGTGTCGCTGAGCACGAAGCTGGTGGTCGGGTGCATTGATGACAGTATTTGCCAGTTTGTGCCACCGTCCACGCTGTATTGGATCAGATAGTAGAGCGGGTCTTGGTCCGCATCTGCGGCTGTCCACTCGATAGTCAGCGGTCCGTTGATGGTTTCGCCGCCATTGGGCGAGGTGATCTGCACTGTCGGCGCATTGGCGCTGACACCCAGGCGGGCGAGTTCCTGGCCGTCCTGCAGCAGCCGGATGATGGATGTACCGGGCTGATAGGGAACTGTGACAAAGAGCACCTGGCTGGGGCTATGCTCGAAGGCTTCGGTTGGGGTCACCGGCTCAGTCGCCAGCAGCCCACTCTGGGCATCGAGAAATTCCAGAGTGTAGGAAGGTATGGCCCCGGCGTGGGCGTGGGTGCGGGGAACGAATTGGGCTTCCACGGCCTGTTTCAGCTTTGTGAGGTCCATGGCATCCGGGGGGATGCGGTAGGCCGGAAAGAGGATGGCGGAGGGCGTGGTGGACGTGATAATGCCGCCAATCACAAGCATCTCTTGGCTGGCCAGCACCCGCTCCACCGCGGCGGATGCCGAGGCTTGGGCAGCCGAGACCGCAGCCCGGTTTTGCAGACCCCGCCAGGTGTAGTCGGATACCCATTTGGTGCCGCCATAGGACATATAATCCGCCGCGGCGTTGGGGGCGATCACCTGATTGCTGATGCGGTCATAGCCATAAAAGCTCGACGTGCCTACTTGGGCGATCTGGCATCCGGGGTAAGGATAGTTGGGATTGAGATCGCCGGGGTTGCCACAGTTTACGTGCTTCCAGCGATTGCCAAAGACGCCGTTGTAGTTGTGGGCCAATTCCTGGGCCATCGTCGCGCCACCCCGCGCGCTGTTGAATCCACTGCCCACTGCGCTCTCCATTTTGACGTAGGACGAGCCGATGGCGTAGTTGGCATAGCCAAGATTGTTGCCAGTATTCGTGTCCGGGCTGACCATTCCCATATAGTGGGTGTAGGCTCCGGAACTGTTACAGCCGGCTGGGTTGGAGGTGAAGGTGTTCCAGGTGATCAGATGGAACATCAATTCGTCGGATTGGCCTGGCAATTCCCAGGGACAACTGCTCAACCAGAGGAAGCCGCAGGGCCGTTCCATCCGGCTGTTGACCTGGAAGTAGCGGAAGTCGGACAGAGGCCAGAGCGTTTCGAAGCGGCTCATTACGGGCCAGAAGCCGGCGCTGGCTGTGGTGAAGTTGGAGCCGTTTGTGCGCACGGGCCGGGTGACTATACAGATGGGTTCCTGGCCGCCGAAGGTGCGGGTGATGGAAAAGGAATTGTTGCCTTCATTGTTCTCCAGGCGGAAATCGAAGGGATCGATCTCAGCCACCAGTTGGACGCTGCCTGTGCGCCAGCTTGACGGCAGCCAGAAGTTGAAGGTTGTATTGGTGTTGGAGCGTTCTGCACCGCCGACGCTGACGCCGATGGAGCCGTTGATAGGATATATTGGCGAGCCAGCAATTTCCACCCCATTCCGAAAACCTCGCAACCGAGCCGCAACCGGCGAGGCATTCTGGCCTGTGCTGAGGGGATAGACCCGCACAAACGTCTGTTTGTTCGCTGTTAGGGGCACGTCACTCGCCAGGTTCTGGATGCCCTGGTTGATCTCGACATTGACAATCCGCAGATCCAGGGCGATGGGTGTCGCTGTGGGTGTGCGGGTGGGGGTGTGGGTCGGTGTTGCACTTGGCGTGCGTGTGGGTGTGCGGGTTGGCGTACGCGTGGGTGTGCGTGTCGGTGTTACGCTCGGCGTTCGGGTCGGTGTTGCCGTGCTGGATGGCGTCGGCGTACTTGACGGTGTGAGCGTGCTGGACGTTGTAGCCGTGACAGTGGCGGTCGGCGTATCTGTCTTGGTAGCGGTTTCGGTCGGTGTGCTCGTCGGTGTGGCCGTTGACTGGCTGTCGGGGAGCAGATAATCCTCGGTCTCACCTAAATCATAGCCAGTCTCCGGGCCGCTGCCGTTCGCATCCGGCGCGGGAATCTCGCTGATAGAGATACGCAG
>CAMDQF010000174.1 GCA_945905745.1 Litorilinea aerophila | reverse complement strand
GCTTCTTTCGGGAATTTCGCACTAAGTCGGATGAAATCGGTGCTTTCCCTAACGAAAACAGTTGCCTGACCCTTTTCTTCCTCGTCCTGCAGCGGGAACACGCTAAACACCACCGGCTGCCCGTGGCGAATACTTCGTGACACTAACGTTTTTGCGGGTATTTCATTAATCGGTACAATTTGTCTGCTTCTTTGTAAGGAAAATAACTGTGAAAGAAAGCTATGGCGTGTGGGCGACAAAATGCACAAACTAAATCGTAATGCCCGTGGGTTTATCTGCTGGTCATTTGCCTTTGGGCTTCTTGGATTACTTTTGCAGCCGGTTTTGCTGCATGCCCAGGTAAATCTGTTGTCGCCCTGGAAAATCTATCGACAGGAAGATGGGCTGGTATCCAACAATGTACTGTCCATTCTCCCCGGGGATGGCGAAATCTGGTTTGGAACGGATGCCGGTATCAGCCATTTCAACGGAGAATGGACGCCTTTTCCAGAGACTGTAAATATATTTACCGGGGATGTCAATGCGCTGATCGCGGATAGCACAACGGGTAAACTTTGGGCAGGTACATCTGACGGAGATGTGATTGTTTGGGATGGGCAGGTCTGGTCAAATGTTTTGCGGTTGCCAGGTGCGGTGAATACATTGGTGGCTGCCGACGGACAGATATGGATTGGCTCGGATCTGGGGCTGAACATTTGGGATGGGGCGGCAAATGTGAAAGTGGCTGAGCTGGAAAATGTGCGGGTGCAGGTATTGGCAAGTAGCGCTAATACGATTTGGGCAGGCACAGCGAATGGGCTTTGGACTCATCAGCGGGATCAGTGGACAAAGATCCCGCTTGGTAATGGGCTGCCAAACGATAATATTACGGCTTTGTGGGTTGATCCCAATGGTCCGGTCTGGGTGGCTACTGAAGGGAGTTTGGCCTGGAGAGACCCATCCACTGGTATCTGGACACCTGTTTCGACTGAGGTCTTGCAATTGACCGATCCCGCCCCCATCGAGTCGCTATCAGGCGATGCCTCTGGAGTAGTGTGGGGCGGAACTGGCGGCAATGGACCGTTTCGGGTGGCTGATCGGGCTGTGCTGGTGGCACTTTCAGGTGAGGGGGAGATCGGCCTGACCACACCCTATGTGCACGCCATAGCCGTTGATGCTGATGGGCTGGTCTGGTTTGGCACTCAATCCGGCGTGTTTCGCTTTGACGAGAAGATATGGGTGAAGGAACAGGTCGACAGTGTTAGATATCCTGGCGTCAATCGCATTTCCGCGCTGGAGAGCAGTGATGAAGATCGCTTATGGATTGGCACTTCGAGTGCTGGGATTCGGATGAGACCGTTGGCGGCCGGGCAGGCGGAAGAAGTCTTCTATACGGTGGATAATGGGTTGCCGTCCAATGCGATTAGTGTGCTGACACGGGATAGCACGGGTGATCTTTGGGCAGGAACAGGTGCGGGGGTTGCTCGCTATAACAAGGAGGATGATATTTGGCAGTCGCCTGTTCTTTCGTCAGAGCTTCCGTCTGCAGCGGTTTCGGCGCTTTTCGCCGACAACACCCATCTGTGGATTGGAACTGACAAAGGATTGGCTTTTTATAATTTGACTGATGACGCGACGAAAATCGTTCCTGAACTGGAGGGAATCCGTATCAATGCCTTGACGGTCGATTCCCTGCGTCGTCTTTGGGTAGGTACGGCCAGTGAGGGGCTGTTCGTGATTGAGGTCGATGGCCGTGTGCATCAGCATACACATCAGCCCGAAGCGTCCGGTGGCCTGCTGGAAGGCTCTGTGGTGGCTTTGGCAGCAGATCCAAACACCGCTGGTGGTGTTTGGGTGGGCGTTGATCTGGTGGGAATCAGCTACTGGGACAACCGGGAATGGCATGATTTGACCGAAGAGGCCCGGCTGCCCAGCAAATTGCTCTATCGTTTCTATACGGATCCTATCGACGGGTCGCTCTGGGTGGGAAGCGAAGGCGGTGTCAGCCGGTTTGATGGGCGAACCTGGGATGTGTTGGTCGCAGAGACTGTATTGCCCCGGGCTGCAATTGTGGCGATCGGTCGTACAGGCGACAGCTATTGGTTTGGCGGACGTGATGGGCTTACTAGGTACAATCCTGAAGAAACAATACCCTGGATTCGATTTGACCGGGTGAACGGCGGAACGGTTTCGGATGACGAAGCTACAATTCAGGTAGAATCGGGCAACGAAATCTTTATCGATTACGTAGCCGGTGATTTGTATACCCCGCGCAAAGACCTGGCCGTCTTGTACCGATTGAGCAGGCATGGTGAGATCGGAGCCTGGCAGAGAGTGACCGATGAAAGCCTGATCTTGGCAGATTGGGATGAAGGTGTGACGAGTGTAGACCTTCAAGCACGCGATCAAGCGTTCAATTACTCCCGCTCTGTGCGGTTGAGTTTGAATGTGACGGCTCCGCCGTCTACGGTGCAATTGCCATTTCTTCCCCCCATCCGCCAGGACTACTTCGTTGTTTTCCTGGTCATGGCTATCGTTACGGTCTCTGGCACTGCCTACACAATCATGGAGATTTCGCGCAATCGACAGCGGGCCAGAGAAGCCGTCAGCCGGGGATTCAACCCCTTTGTTAGCGGCGAACCTGTGCGCCGGGAAGATATGTTCTTTGGCCGATACGATTTATTGCAGCGGATCGTAGATACTCTGCATAACAACAGCATTATGATCCACGGTGAGCGGCGAATTGGCAAGACAACCTTACTCTATCAGTTGGCCAGCCGGCTGCGGGATGTGGATGACAAAAGTTTCTGGTTTCTCCCCCTCTATATTGACCTGGAAGGAACGGTGGAGGGTGATTTCTTCCACTTTCTTATGGAAGAGATACTGAGCGGTACAGTGGCCTTGCCCGGTGCGAATGAGGAGATTCGACCACATCTGTCCGATTTCCTCTATTACCGCACTATTGAAGCCGGGTATACAGATCGGGAGTTCAGTCGAGATCTACGGGACCTGATTGGACTGTTGCAGATCTACGCCGAGAAACGGTATCCCACCAAGCAGATCAGAATCATTCTGCTGTTGGATGAAATGGATGTGATGAGTGCCTATAGCCGTATTGCGCAGCAGCGATTACGGCGCATTTTCATGCGGGATTTTGCGGCAGCCCTGGGCGCAGTGGTGGCTGGTATCCAGATCAGCAAAGAGTGGGATCGGATTGAAAGCCCCTGGTACAACCTTTTCAATGAGATCGAATTGCAACCCTTTGACAGGGAGCAGGCAATTGAGCTATTGACTGAACCGATCCGGGGAATCTACGAATACGAACCGGCTGCGCTGGAGTACATTTTAGAGAAGAGCGACGGCAAACCTTATCGCCTGCAGCAATATGCCCTGGAAGCGGTTAACCATATGCTGGCTGACAAACGGCGGCAAATCGTGTTGGATGATGTGGAATACGCCAACGAACACATTGAGGGCGTGGGCAATGATCCAAGCGTGGGAATTGCTGCCGCCCTTGAGCGCAATGGGCTTCAAGTGCTAACAGAAGATGAAATGCCAGGAGAAAATGCAACCGAGATCTCGGAAGAGAGCGAGATTGTACCTCCTGGAACGAAAGTATAAGGATGGCGCATGCGTAACCCCTATATTGTCGGACGTTGGCTACGAGGTTCTGACCACTACGGCCGACACAAGCTGATCGATCATCTGCTCAATGCGGAAGACCAGGCCACTTGGCTGGTTGGCACGCGCCGGATGGGCAAAACCTCGCTGCTGCGCCAATTGGAATGGACCGTTGATAACGATCCTGATTCGCGCTATGTCCCCCTCTTCTGGGATTTGCAGGCATGTGAAAGCGCGGCAGACCTGGCCTATGAACTTTTTATCTCCGTCGAAGATGAGACTGATCGCTTTCAGGCGTTGGGTGTCGACATTCCCAGCCTGGAAACGATGGATGTCAACCGTATACTCCGTGTATTGCAGCGTACGGTAAGCGGCCAGGGCAAGCAACTTCTGTTGCTTATTGATGAGGCCGAGGGCCTGATCAATGTCGCCCGCACCGATAACCGGGAATTGGCGCGGCTGCGTCGCTCGCTGCAACAGGGCGAACACCGCACCATCCTGACCGCTACTAAGCAGTTGATACAACTCAATGAGTTGATGCGCGATTGGCTGACAAGCCCCTTTTTGTTTGGCTTCAACCTGGTCAACTTGTGGAGCTTGGATATGGAGGCTACCCAATCTTTGATCCGCCAGGCGCAGGGTGAAATCGGGGTGCAGGTTGATCTGGGTGTGATGCAAGATGTCATTGAAGTGACCAATTGCCATCCGTATCTAACCCAATATCTTTGCCACCGGCTTTTTGTGTCCGATACAGAAGAGACTGGCTATCTGCAACCGGTTGAAACGGCAGATTTGCAGGCGGATCACCTGCTGGCTGGCTTTCTGCAGATCGATTATGACCACCTCTCTCCGACCGAGCGCCAGATTCTGTTGGCGGTTTCTCGTCGCGGGGTGGTGACCGAACAAAATCTTCTGTCTGATCTGGATATCTCCTCTCCAGCCTCGCTGGAACGCTTTTTGTATGGTATGCACAAATTGGGCTATTTGCGCCAGATCGCTGGTGGGTGGTCCGTGGGCAACGAATTCCTGCGTTTCTGGGTACAGGAGAATCAGGATAGTCTGGCGCGGCAGATTCACTCTGCTGTAAGTGATGAAAATGTGGAAAGCCTGCTCCGGGAAGGGCAGCGTCTTGAAGCAGACTACTTGCGCAAGGAGATAGCGCTGCTCCAACAACAATTGGATGAGTTGTCAGCCCAGCGGGATCTCTATGGTGATGATGTCCCCATGACTCTTTCCACGAGTCTGCAAAAAAAACGTCGGGAATTGGAGAGCGCCAGATCGCAAATTCGTCTGCTCAATGTCGACGGAACGGGTACAGATTCGTTGAGCTAGGTCCGTCGTATTCGACCGTTGTAAGTGCGCCCCGCTTTTTCGGTGAATAGGAAGAATTCCCCCTTACCGAATGGGTCGGGTATAATAGAATAGTCCCGTATGTGGCTGAGCCGAACTGGGTTCAGCCACATCTTTTTGTGATCCGTCAGTTGGCACAGAATATTCGGACGCAGATTGCGCGGAAAGAGATGATATGCGCGTATTTTTCAGTGTCATCAGCGTCCTATTTACACCGGGCTAGAGAACAATGGGTTTGGGTTTTACCCACGCAGATTATCAGATTTTATTGTCAAAATTGTTCGCCGCTGGCTATAGACCGGCTGCCTTTGAGGATGCGGAGAGGCTGCTGGAAGACGGTGTGCGTTTCGTCCTGCTGCGCCACGACATCGACTTCGATCTCGCGCCCGCCCTGACAATGGCCCGCCTGGAAGCGGAGATGGGTATTTTTTCCACCTGGTTTGTTTTGGTGCGCACAGAACACTACAATCTCTTTTCGGCGGAGAACAGTCGAATCGTGGAAGAAATTTTGGGGTTGGGCCACCGGCTGGGTTTGCATCTTGACTGTGCGGCCTATCCCGACGCAACCTGGCAAGAGATGAACGCAGGCTGTGCCAAGGAAGCAGCGCTATTGGAAAATTGGTTTGGGGTGGATGTGCCAGTTGTCAGCGTTCACCGCCCATCGCCTGCCATCATCGGCAGTGATGCCCGCCTGACTGCACCCCGGCTGCACACCTATATGCCCCTCTTTTCTGGGCCAATCCACTACCGAGCCGATTCGCGGGGGCTGTGGCGCTACGGCGAGCCGTTGGAGAGTCCTGCATTTCTGGATGGAAAGCCCCTGCATCTGCTGGTGCATCCCATCTGGTGGCGGGAAGCAGAAAGCTCACCATCCCAGACACTTGATGATTTTATCGCCCGCCGCAGCCAGCAAATAGAGGCGTCCGTGGCTGCCAATTCTACTGTCTATCAACCGGGAAGCCGATGACCGATACACCGATTATCTCTGAATCTCATCCCTATATCTCCGTCGTCGTGCCTGCCCGGGACGAAGCAGGTACAATCGTTCAGGTAGTGGAGCGCTCCTTCGCTGCCTATGCGGAATTGGGCTACACAGGCGAGGTGCTGGTGGTCAACGATGGTTCTACCGACCAAACAGGCCCCCTGCTCGACGAGCTGCAAAAGCGCTTTCCTGCTCTGCGCGTCTTTACCCATCGGCGCAGCCAGGGCATGACCGCGGGTCTGCAAAAGATGTTCAACGCAAGCCGGGGGGATATCGTCATCCTCATCCCCGGCGATATGGAATCGGACCCGCTGATTGATGTGCCGATTCTGGTACGTCATATGGAGTCTGCCGATTTGGATGTGGTCGCTGGCTGGCGGCAGGGACGCAAGGACGGCAAAGTCTTTGCCAGCGCCATCTACAATTTTGTCATGCGCAATCTGGCTGGGGTACACGTCCACGACGGCAATTGGATCAAAGCCATGCGCCGGGAAGTCATCGAGAACTTCCCGCCCCTGCGTTCGGATTGGCACCGTTTCCTGTTGATGATTGCGGCCCAGCAGGGTTTCCGCTTGGGGGAGGTCAAGACGCCTTACAAACCCCGACCCGCCGGGAGCAGCAAATTTGGCTTCAGCCGTATCCCCATCAGCCTGCTCGATGTGCTGGTGGTCAAATTTTTGCTCACATTCAGCCGTGCGCCCATGCGCTTTTTCGGCGGGCTAGGGCTGATGGGCATTGTCGCAAGCCTGTTCACCTTTCTCTATCTGACCGGTCTCTACCTGTTCACCGATACCCAGCAGCGTCCTGTCTTCATCGCTGCGGGTATCCTGGCCATCATCAGTGTCCTGCTCTTTCTCGTTGGCTTCCTGGCCGAACTGATCGTCAGCCAGACCGAGCGCATCGAGAGCCTGGAGAAGAGACAGGATGACAGGATGACAGGATGACAGGGGGGAAGAGAGTATCTTCCCTCATTCTCAATTCACCATTCACCATTCACCATTATATTTATGTCCTATCTACCATCGCCCGAAGAAAAAGCTGCCTACGTCAACCGGATGTTTGCCGAGATCGCGCCCCGTTATGACCTGATGAACCGGCTGATGACCGGCGGTCAAGACGTTGCCTGGCGGCGCGAATTGATCGGCCTTTGCGATCTGCCGCCACACGGCGCGTTGCTGGATGTGGGCACTGGCACAGGCGACATCGCCAAAGAAGCCCTGCGCCAACATCCCGGCATCATCGCGATTGGCTGCGATTTTACCTACGAAATGATGGCGGTGGGGAAGGGGGCTGGGGATCAGGGACTGGGGACTAGAGATTGGCCCGCACGTGTGACCCGATCCCCGATCCCCAGTCTCCAGTCTCCAATCCTCCATTTCTCTCAAGGCGACGCGCTGCATCTGCCTTTTCCTGACCAGAGCTTCGACGCGGTGACCAGCGGCTTTCTGCTGCGCAATGTGACAGACCTGGACGCTGCCCTGGCCGAGCAGGTGCGGGTGACGAAGCCCGGCGGACGGGTCATCTGCCTGGAGACCGCGCCCCCCAGCCAGGTGATGCTGGGGCCAGCCGTGCGCTTTTATATGTTTCGGGTGTTGCCACTGCTGGGCAAGCTGATCAGTCCACGGGGCAGCGCCTATCAATACCTGCCCAACAGCACCCGCAGCTTCCCGGAACCGGATGTTCTGGCCTTGAAAATGGAACGAGCCGGACTGAAAAACGTTTTCTACCGGCGCAAGATGCTGGGCACTGTGGCGATCCATGTGGGAAGCGCTTGAGAGAAAGCAAAAGGCAAAAGGGGAAGGCAAAAGTGGTGGGGACTGAAGATTCGTCGCAAAACCCAATACCCAATACCCAATATGAGCGCGCTGCGCTGCGGGGCAACCCTTCTTTTGTCTGGCGGGCAGGCCAGGATCGGCGGCTGGCGATGATTCTGGAGGCGGCCCCGGGTCGGCTGGAACGGATCTTGGTGGATGGCTGCGGCGTGGGGATGTATGTACGGGCGTTGCAGGAGCACGCGGACGAAGTTCACGGGCTGGACATTGAGGGCGAGCATCTGGCCGGCGCAGTGGTGAATGCACCGGACGCGGGGCTGGTGCTGGGTCGGGGTGAGCAGTTGCCCTATCCCGACAATAGTTTTGATCTGATCCTCAGCCATGAGGTGATCGAGCACGTGCAGGACGACCGGCTGGCCGCAGCGGAGATGTGCCGGGTTCTGCGCGTGGGCGGGCGAGCCGTGATCTTTGCCCCCAACCGGCTCTATCCCTTCGAGACCCACGGCCACTATTGGCAGGGCGAATACCATTTCGGCAATACGCCGCTGATCAACTACCTGCCCGATGCACTGCGCGACCGGCTGGCCCCCCACGTGCGGGCCTACACCCGGTGGGGACTGCTCTCCCTCTTTGTGGGCCAGCCCGTGCGGGTGGTCAGCCAACGGCAGATTTACCCCGGCTACGACAATCTGGTGCGCCGACGACCGCAGTTGGGCAATTGGCTGCGTCGCATTACCTATGGCCTGGAACACTCGCCTCTGATGGCCTTTGGGATCAGCCACGTGCTGGTGATCGAGAAAGTGTAATTATCCGGCGATGCAGGCTCGGCAGCGCGGCCCGCTGTCTACTGTAGAGAGTCACAATGTCACGTTCCAGTCAACACGATAGAATTCTAATCCGACGTCGCAAGCGCCAGCGTGTAGTTGTCAACCGTCCCCGGCCCTGGTTTTGGGTGGGGCAGGGGGTGGCCGCGCTCGTTCTGGCGGTCTTCCTTGCTGTGACCGCTGTGGTTGGTGTCGGCGCGGCTACGGTCTTTGGCATCTACACCTTCTATGCCCAGCAGTTGCCCGATGCCAGCATTATCGAACAGCAGCAGGACGAATTCGAGACCGTACGCATCTATGACCGCACGGGCCAGCACCTGCTCTATGAGAGCGTGGACCCCCGCCCCTTTCGCGGTGACCGCACCTACCTTCCCCTGGGCGAGATGTCGCCGGCTGTCGTCCAGGCCGCAGTGGCTCTGGAAGACCGCAACTTCTGGGATAACCCCGGCGTCAATGTGCGGGGACTTTTCCGTGCCTTTGTCTCCAACCTTCAGGGGGGCGGTGTCCAGGGCGGCTCCTCTATTACCCAGCAGCTCATCAAAAATGTGATCATTCCGGTGGAGGAGCGCACCCAGCAATCCTACGCCCGTAAGATCAAGGAGGTGATTCTGGCGATGGAAGTGACCCGCCAGTATCCCAAAGAGAAGATTCTGGAGTGGTATCTCAATTACAACTTCTACGGCAATCTGGCCTATGGAATTGAGGCGGCCAGCCAGGTCTACTTTGGCAAGAGCAGCAGTGAGTTGAACGTGGCCGAGGCTGCCATGCTGGCCCCCATCCCCAACTCGCCTGCCTTCAACCCCATACACAACCCGGAAGACGCCAAAATTCGTCAGGGCATTACCCTGCAAGCCATGGCGGATGCGGGCTATCTTTCCAAAGTGGAGGCCGATGCCGCCTTTGCCCAGGAGTTGAATCTGCGCGAGTCTGCATCGGAACGCTTCGATGTACTCACGGCGCCCCACTTTGCCCTCTATGCCCTGGACCGGCTGAAGACCGAGTTCAACACCATCGACGAACCCTATTTCATCTGGAAAAAGGGCGTCACCGTCTACACGACTCTGGACGTGGAGATGCAGAAGCACGCGGAGAAGGTGGCCCGGGATCACATCGCCTCGTTGCAAGCCGAGGGCAAGAATGTCTCTAACGCGTCGGTGGTGGTGATCAAACCGGACACGGGCGAGATTCTGGCAATGGTAGGGTCCATTGACTACAACAACGAAGAGATCGACGGTCAGGTCAATGTGGCTCTTTCCGAGCGGCAGCCCGGCTCCAGTTTCAAGCCCTATGTCTATCTCACTGCCCTTCTGCAAGGGATGACACCCGCCACAATGATTCTGGACGTGCGAACTTCTTTCCCACAGTCTGATGGCACCTCGTACGTACCGGAGAATTTTGACCGGCGCTACCGGGGGCCGGTCAGCCTGCGCAACGGTCTGGCCCAATCCCTCAACATCCCTGCCATCCGGGTGATGGACCAGGTGGGTGTCGCCAACGCCCTGCGCACGGCCCACCTCTTGGGAATCAACGGGCTGAACCGTGGACTGAACTTCTATGGCCTCAGTCTGGTGTTGGGTGGCGGTGAGGTTACGCTGCTCGATCATACATACGCTTACAGCGTGCTGGCCAACAGCGGTACGCAGGCGGGTGAGCCTGTTCCTGCCCAGGAAAAGCGGACCGGTTTTCGCACTCTGAATCCGGTGGCGATTCTGCAAGTGCGGGACACCGCCGGCAATGTGCTGAAAAAGTACGAGCGGCCGAATGTGGAGCGTATCATCAGCACGGATGCCCAATTCCTCATCTCCAACATTATGAGCGACGATGTGGCCCGTGCGCCGATGTTTGGGGCCAACAGCCTGCTCACACTGCCGGATCGCCGGGTGGCGGCCAAAACAGGCACAACCAACGGCAACAAAGACAACTGGACAATGGGTTTTACCCCTCAACTGGCCGTCGGCGTTTGGGTGGGCAATACAGACAACGAATCCATGGATCGCACCACTGGCGCGACCGGCGCTGCGCCCATCTGGAACGCGGTGATGAAACGCTATCACGAGGGGCTGCCCGTTCTCTGGTATGAACAGCCGCAGAATATCATCCCACGCACGGTCTGCATCCCCAGCGGACTACAACCATCCCAATATTGCCAGCAGCAGCGTTCGGAGATATTCATTTCTGGTACAGAGCCAAAGGTGCAGGACAATCTGTGGCAGCCCTTTGAGATCGACAAGTCAAACAATTTGCTGGCGACTGCGGCCACTGCCCCGGAGAACCGGGAGGCAAAAGTCTTTCTGATTCTGCCGCCGGAAGCTGAGGATTGGGTGCAGGATAGTGGTATCGCCCAACCGCCCAAGGGCGAAAGCAATGCCGCCTTTGAATTTGACCCGGAAGTGGCGATAACCTTCCCGGAACCGGGCGGTTACATCAGCAATACTGTGGAGATCAAAGGCAACGCTCGGGGTGATTTTCGCAACTATCGGGTGGAGTTTGGATCGGGACTGAACCCCTCCGAATGGCAGCAGATCGGCCCGGAACACGGCGAACAGGTGGAGAACAATGTGCTGGAAGTGCTCAACACCGACGGCTTGGGTGAGGGGCTCTACACACTACGGCTGTTGGTGACCCGGGGGGATGGCAGCGTGCGGGAGTGGAAAACTCGTTTCACTGTGGACAAGACCCCACCCTCAGTGGTCATCAGCGATCCCAAGCTCAATCGGCTCTATGTGGTGGAAGATGACGAGCAGATCAACATTAACGCGATTGTCAACGACACCTGGGCCATGGCTCGGGTGGAGTTTGCCATCGACGGCAACTATTTTGTGGACAGTACAGTGGCCCCTTTCAACGAACGCTGGCAAATCTCCTGGCCCGATCTTGGGTCGGTGGAAGGTCCTGGCGTGGAGAATTGGCCCGGTTTTGAGAGCGACGACCCGGATATTTCGCCGGGGCGCTGGCGCAAATTTGGCAACGGTTCGGCGATTGCCGTGACCAGCAACGGTACAGTTTTGCAGAGCCACGTCTTCAAAGTGCGGGCTGTAGACCGGGCTGGGAATGCGACTGTCAGCGAAGAAGTGCGGGTTTATGTACGATTGAAGAAAAAAGAGTGAACAGTAATCAGTCATCAGTGGGTGTGTCGTGACGCCCTACTGTTCACTGTTCACTGTTCACCCCTTACTTCCTATCCAAAACGGGGACGAATGCCGAATATTCTAGTGACCAACGACGATGGCGTAAATGCCTCTGGGATACAAGCGCTGGCGAAGGCGCTGGACGCCATTGGCCCAGTGACAGTCATCGCACCGGAGCGCAATTGGAGCGCAGCCGGCCACCCCAAGACTCTGCACAAACCCATGCGCCTGACGCCTGTCATCTGGGCGGATGGGCGTTCGGTCTTCGCGTGCAGCGGCGCGCCCTCGGACTGTGTGGCCCTGGCTATGCTGGGAGCGACAGCGACGACCTTCGATCTGGTGATCAGCGGCATCAACAGCAGCTACAACTTGAGCTCGGATGTCTTCTACAGCGGCACGGTGGCCGGTGCCATGGAGTCCATCATCCACGGCGTGTCTGCCCTGGCTGTGAGCCTGGGCGGGGCAGAAAGCGGCCCCGCCAGCCAGTCGTTGGCTGAGGCGGCTGCCGCGTCCATCACCGCCGAGATTGCCGCAGAGGCTCTGGCCCAGGGTTTACCCCCCTTTACGCTGCTCAACATCAATTTGCCCCGCCTGGCCAGAGTCGAGCTGCGGGGTGTACAGACCACGCGTCTGGGCCGTCGGGTCTATCGGGATGTGCTGGATACGCGCACAGACCCGGCTGGGCGGCCTTACTACTGGATTGGCGGCGAATTTCCCACGGGCATCCCGGAAGCGGGGACGGACATTGGCGCAGTAGAAAATGGCTATGTCAGTGTCACCCCGCTGGGTATCGATCTGACCAGTTATGCTACCCTTGCCCAATTGGACGGTTGGCGCTTTCCTGTGGTGGGGGCAGAATGACAGCCCAGACCTTTTCTGCGCCCGCCCAAGAGCCGCGCTCGTCTATGGTCTTCCGGCCAGTCCCCGATCGCAGCCGCTGGGAAGGTTTGGTCGTCGCCGGTTTGGTTCTGATCATCGACCTGGTCTTGCTGCTCTGGCTCGCGCGGCGGCCTGTGGATGGGGGCAGCTTCATACTGCTCTCCGTCGTGCTGCTCAGTCTGCCTCTGCTGCTCCATCTGCTCTATCGCACTTGGGGCGCTTTCACCCTGGAATATTGGATTGATCGCAACGCCGTGCGTATTCGCTGGGCCGCGCACTGTCTGGTCGTTCCCCTCCCCGCCATCCGGCAGGTTGTCAGCGAAGGCGAACGACCGGTTCAGCGTTCACTCCGCTTCTGGCCTGGCTCTTTTGTGCGCCCGCTGCCCAGCCAGGACGGTGTGCGCTGGGCCCTGTTTGCCTCTCGCCCGCCGGGTGATTCGCTCTGGTTGGAAACCGACGATGCTCTCTTTGCCATCTCCCCGGCCCAGCCCGACGCATTTTTGGCTGCGCTGCAAGAGCATAACCGGCTCGGTCCGTCCCACCAGTTGGCGTTGGGCAGGGAACGGATCGGACTGCATCTGCTGACTCTGCTGGAGGATGCCCTTGGCCGCCGGCTGTTGCTGGCCGGGATGTTCGGCGTGTTGGCCCTTTTTGGGGTTCTCTTTTTTGCCTACCCGACCCTGCCCGATCTGTTGATTTTTCACTACGACAGAACCGGTCTGCCCGACAGTATTCGGCCCAAAAACGCACTTTTTCTCCTGCCGTCGATTGGACTGGCCGCTTTTGTGGCGAACAGCCTGGCTGGTCTGTGGCTGGTCTACCGTCAGCAGATAACCGGTGCCTATCTGCTCTGGGGGAGTACACTCGTCATTCAGATTCTTTCCCTGCTCGCTCTTTTTAGTTTGATAAGGTAGTAAATTGTGCAACAACCCTTTCTGACAATTGTGATTCCGGCCTATAACGAAGAAAAGCGCCTGCCAGGTTCGCTTGCGAAAATAGGCGATTTTCTGCGCCAACAGTCCTACACATCCGAAGTGCTGGTCGTGGAGAATGGATCGAGCGACGGCACAAGCGATGTGGTGCGGGCCTTTGCCAGCACTGTGGCTGCCCACGATCCATTTACCGTTGAATTGCTGCACAGCGCACAGGGCAAAGGCGCGGCCGTAAAGACCGGGATGCTGGTGGGCAAAGGGGCCCATCTCTTTATCTGCGACGCCGATTTGTCTATGCCCATTGAGGAAGTGAGCAAGTTTTTGCCGCCAGCCCTGGCCGCGGATTCCTTCGACATAGCCATCGCCAGCCGGGAGATCGCCGGGGCCGTGCGCTACAACGAGCCGGGCTATCGTCATCTGATGGGTCGGGTCTTCAATCGAATCGTGCGCACCCTGATTATTCCGGGGATTGAAGACACCCAGTGCGGCTTCAAACTCTTCACCCGCAACGCAGCCCAGGACATTTTTCCCTACCAGACCATCAACGGTTGGGGCTTCGACCCGGAGGTGCTCTACATTGCCAACTCGCGCAAGCTGCGGGTGGTGGAGATTCCCATCAATTGGTATTACATGGCGGACAGCCGGGTGAGTCCTGTGCGGGATACGATCAAAATGTTGCGCGAGGTGCTAAAGGTGCGGCGTAATGGGATGCGGGGGATTTATCAGAAGACTGGGGAGTAGGGACTGGGGACTGGGAATCGGGCTATCCCAGTCCCCAGTCCCTACT
>CAMDQF010000173.1 GCA_945905745.1 Litorilinea aerophila | reverse complement strand
TTGGCTAACAATTTGGGCACGAACTTGGACTTACGACTACGGTTGCCGTGTTTCTCGGCATTGGAAGCGTCAAATCCACGTGTAAGCAGCCCAAATTTGCCCTCAAAACGGCCAAACTACCAGGGTAAATTCCTCATTTGGAATTGCTGCTTCTGCACCGGTCAGAGAGATGCTGGAACTTAACGCCGAGGCGCAGAGGCAGAGAGACGCAGAGAACTGCTTTGCGGCTGGCAATGCGATTGCCCCCATTCTTTGCCTCTTTGCGTTGGAAACCGTTCCAGCATCTCGTTGACCATTGCAGATAAACGCAGATTTTATGTTAGCACGAAAAAGCGCTGGGTCAACAAAGAATGGCGGAATCCCTCGGTAGGGGCATGAGGTGGGATGGCGGAAGAATCCTCGCAAAGAAAGACCGGTTCCATCGCCATCCCACCTCGTGCCCGCTCTGTTTTGCGTCACGCACTTTTGCGTCACGCACTTTTGCGTCACGCAGTCTGTGCCGCAGCGGGCACGAGGTGTGGCGGAAGCAAATGTTGCCGTCGAATGATCCTCATCCCTGCCACACCTCATGCCCCTACCGTCTGATCCCTAGTCGGTTACAGGCCGGGTGGATTGCACTTCCCCGCCGTCTGTGGCAGGATGGACTTGGCTCTTTGAGAGCCAGAACCAACCAGGAGGATTCGTTCCTTTGTCACCTGCCAATTGTCTGCACAAGAATCTCGTACTCCTCACCCATGCGCAGGGCCGGGTCCGCTGCCGCCACTGTCACCTGACCATCCAGCGGGAGGAGCTACGCGGCTATTGTCCCGAATGTTACGAAAGCAGCGGACGCAAACGCAACGATTTCGACGAGGTGGAGGCCGAGCCGGAAGGGAAAGCCCAATACCAGTGTGAAGATTGTGGCATACGTATTCCGGCGGTCAGGGAACGGTCTTCTGCGTGAAATTGAACTATGGCAACGGCGCACCCGCCTCCACCAGCCCCGCCGCCCGGATGTCTGCCCACAACTGGGCGGGAATCTGCGCATCCCAGATAGCCCGGTTGTCCTCGGCTTCGTCGGGGCTGACAGAGCCGATGATCAGCCCGGTGATGGCCGGGTGGCTGCGGGCAAAGTGGTAGGCCGCCACGTGCAAAGGAACACCGTGGCGGTCCGTGATGGCCTGTAGCTGGCGGGCCTTTCCCAGAATCGGCTCCGGCGCGGCCCGATAGTCATACTTTGCGCCCGGTGTCGGCCCGGTGACCAGAATGCCGCTGTTGTAGACCCCGCCCAGCACGACGCTGATTTGCTGCTGTTGGCAATAGTTCAGAAAGTCCAGGCTGCCCTGTTCCAGGAGGGTATAGCGCCCAGCCAGCAGGAAGATGTCGGGGTCCGACTGTTTGGCGAACTCCCATTCCATCTCCCACTGGTTGGTTCCCGCGCCCACAGCACCGATCACCCCCTGCTCGCGCAGTTCAATCAGCGCGGGAAATGATTCGTCGATGGCCTGGCGCAGACCGGCCTCTTCCATCAGGACATTCGATTCGTGTACCAGCACAATGTCCACCCGGTCCATCCCCAACCGTTGCAGGCTTTCGTCAAAACTGCGCAGCACCCCATCCCGGCTGTAGTCGTACTCGAAAGAGCCGTCGTCCCGCACCAGCCCGCCGACTTTTGTCTGCAATACAAACTGCTCTCGGGGGACGCCCTGGAGCGCCAACCCGACCCGGGTTTCCGCCACGCCTCGTCCGTAGAGGGGCGCGGTGTCAAAGTAGCGCACGCCCGATTCAAAGGAGCGCTGGACTGTCTCGATGGCCTGGGCCTCGGTCACTGTGCCGTAGAGATGGGCAATGGGCGCGGTGCCCAGGCCCAGCCGGGTGACCCGCAGGGCCGTCTTGCCCACCGGCGCGGTGGGAAGTGGTTGGTTCATGGTTTGTCCCTCCCCAGGGAAGTGATTGGGAAATGTCGGCACAACAGAAAATGTGCCCGATATGCACCCATCCAATGTACATTGCCTCTGTTCTAACCCAAAATCTGACCTACACACGGGTTCCATTCGCCACTTTGGGTGTCCGGGGAAGTTTCCGGGGAAGCAGAAAAAGGGGTAAGATAGGGGAGCTGCCTTGAGAATTGCCACGGATGAACGCGGATGGCCACGGATTGAATCTGCGAAATCTGCGCTCTTTTTGTCATTCCAGATTGTGCTGATTCGGGCGTGGACACTGACTTGAAAATAGGACGCTGATGGCGCTGAAAAAGATGATTGACGCTGATAAAATCTGCGCAGATCAGTTGTTTCTGCGTGAATCTGCGTCCCGCTTTTCATTGCTGATTGTGCCCCCTAGGGCATGAACACTATCCTGCATCTGGCAACACCCAACCCACTATGGATACTTCATTCCCGGCTGAATCCCCCAATCGAATCGAGAGAGCATCTCCAGAGCAGAGGATCAGCCTCGCCCGGGCGATTGGTCCTGTATTTCTGCTGATCGGGATAGAACTGGTCGGTCTGGCTTGGGCTTCATCCCAAATGGGGACAGGGATCACCCTCTTCTCGGCTGGGGTGGCGTTGGCGATGGCCACCAGCGGAGTGCTGATGCCCCTTTTGCGGCCCAGCGCCACCACCCGCCTGGCCGCCCTGCTGGCTGTGCTCCTGGCGGGGTTGCTGGCCCTCCCTTTTGAACTGGCTTCTGTCGCGCGGAATCCCCTCGACCCGCTGCTGAACGGCCTGCCACCCAATGCGTTGCTGCGCTACCTCAATGGCACCCTTGCCATCCCCGTCGGATTCCATCTGGCCGCCCGTTTCCCAACCCGCAGCCCCGGGGCGATGGCCCTGGCTCCTACCGATGGCCAGCTATTTGCCATCTATCTCATCTCCTCCTTTCTCACGTTGGGTGTGCTGATCGTGCCTCCCGGCTGGGCGCGGCCCGCGGCAGGGATTGCACTGATTGGATGGATGCTCTTCCTGTTGGCTCTGGCCCACTTCTATCTGATCCGTGTCAGTCGGGAACCAGACCCGGTCTGGCTGCGCTCTGCGCGCCAGGCCCGTCTGCTGCTTCTCGGCTTTTTGCTGGCTGAGACGCCGCTCCTGCTGCGTCTGCTCTTCTTCGGCCTGGGCTGGCCGATTACCATTCCCTACAATGGGACTTTGCTCTTTCAGATAGCCATCCCGCTGACTGTTGCCTATGCTGTTCAGCGCCACGACCTCTTCGAAATCGACGCGGCTGTGCGGCGCGCACTGGCCTACACAGGTGTGAGTGTGGTCCTGCTGGGCGTCTATTTTGGCATTACCAATCTGCTCAGCCAGATTCTTGTCCAACTGGTGCCCCAGTTTCAGGCCGCGGCCATTCTGTTCGCGATGATTGTGGCGGCCATTGCCTTTCGCCCGCTCTATGGCCTGCTCCTGGGCTTTGTGGACCGGATCTTCTACCCCGAACGTCTACGTTTTGCCCAGGTGATGGCGGATGCGCGCAATCGGCTGCAACAGGTTGTCCCCCGTGCCCAGGTGCTCGCGCTGCTGGTAGACGATCTGCCCGCCGCGCTCGATTCGGCCTGGGCCACTCTGGTGCTGCCCCCGGCCCAGGATGTGCCCGGACATCCAGAGAGCCAACCCGCCTGGAATGGGCGTCTGGAGGTGGGCGACAAAGTATTCGGGCGTTTTTGGCTTGGCCCCCGGGTCAGCGGTCTGCCTTTCGATCCCGCCGAGCAGGCCCAATTGCAGGCGCTGATTTCCCAAGCAGCTCTGGCCCTGGCCTATGCTGAAAGCCTGGACGAATTGAATGCGCTCAACCAAAACCTGGAGGCCCAAGTTGCCGCACAGACAGCCCAGGTGTTGGATCAGCAGCGGGCCCTGGCTGTGGCCGAAGAGCGTCAACGGCTGGCCCGGGATCTCCACGATTCTGTCACCCAGACCCTCTTCAGCATCAGCCTGGGCAGCCGGGCTTTGGGGAAACTAGTCCATCGGGACGCGGAGGCGGTGGCCCAGGGGCTGGCCGAGCAGGAAAGAGCGGCCCAGCAGGCCCTGGTACAGATTCGTGAGCTTCTGGCCCAGTTGCGTTCGCCTCTGCTGCCTGACGGCGATCTGGCCCACTCCCTGCGCGTCCATTGTAACCAACTGGCCGCCAGCGGTCTTAAGGTCGAACTAACTGCGCCGGATAGTCTGTCTATGACATCGGATGTGGCGGGCGAAATCCTCTACATTGCCAAAGAGGCGCTACACAATGTCTTGAAACATGCGGGGGTGGCGACGGCGGAGTGCCGTCTTGTCGAGGAAGAGGGTGCGCTGCGGCTGGTTGTCGCTGACCGGGGTGAGGGTTTTGTGCCCAACGAGCTACCATCCACACCCGGTCACGGCCTGGGTCTGGATTCTATGCAGGCACGTGCGCAGAAGATCGGCGGGGTTCTGGAAGTTTCTTCGACGCCGGGGCAGGGGACAACTGTGCGGCTGGCTGTGAAGAGAAAATAGGGAATGACAAATTGCGAACGGAGGAGAAGCGATGATCCGTGTGGCTGTGGCCGATGATCACGAAATTGTGCGCCGGGGCTTGCGCATGACGATTCTGGGGGAAGACGATATGGAATGGGCAGGCGAAGCGGCCAATGGCCGGGAGGCAGTCGCACTCGCCCGCAGCCAGCGCCCGGATGTGCTGCTGCTGGACATTCAGATGCCGGAAATGGATGGGCTGGCCGCCGCGGCACAGATCCACACGGAGCAGCCAGAGGTCAACATTCTGATCCTCACCAGCTTTGACAACGACGCCAAACTCTACGCCGCGCTCAAGGCAGGGGTCACAGGCTATCTGCTCAAAGATACCCCCGGCGATGGGCTGGTGGCTGCCATCCGGGGCGCGGCCCAGGGGATTCCTCAACTGCACCCGGAGATTGCACGCAAACTGATGGGCCAAATGGCTGCGCCCGCCACCCCCCTGGACGACCTGACCGAACGGGAACGGGAGGTGTTGACTTTGCTGGCCCAGGGCAACAGCAACAAAGAGATCGGCGCAGCCCTTTTCCTGACCGAGGCCACTATCAAAGGCTACGTCAGCACTCTCCTCGGCAAACTGCATGTGCTCGACCGTACTCAGGCTGCATTGGTGGCTGTGCGCTATGGATTGGTCAACGTGGACGAACTCTAAATCTGCCTAATCATCCTTTGCCCGTCGAAAGTAGGGAGAGAGTTCCCTACTTTTGCGGGCTGTTTTCCTCTCCTCTTACAGCTATCCTGACAGACAAGCAAATCGCCTATCTTCCCGGACACTTGCGGGCAGATCACTGCGGCTTTTCCCACCATCTGAACCAGGAGCTATCCGATGAAGCGTACCTTCTATCCCACGCCAAAAGTTGGACATTACTTCCAAATCCTTGCCCTCTGTCTCGCACTTCTGCTTCTGGCTGCCTGTGGCCGGGACGGAAAGAATGCCCCCGCTCCGGATGTAGAGGCGACGGTTGCCGCAGCGGTTGCCGCCACCACAACGGCCCAAGCCCAGACCCAGGCAGCCATCGACGCCGCAGTGCAGGCCACGGCCACATCCATGGCCGCCAACGCTGCGCTGACACCCACACCCACGCCCATTGTTCTTACCACGACCGAAATCGTCACAGAGACGGTGGTGGAGACAGTGGTGGAGACGGTGACGGAAGTAGTCTATATTCCCCAGGATGTCTATGTGACGATGAGCGAGGAGGAGTTGGAAGCGCTCATCGACGAATCAGTAGAGCAGGCCGTAGCCGCCACCGAGGCTTCTGCCCAGGCGGCATCCAGTGCAGCAGCGGACGACACCCTGACCAGTGAAGAGGTGGCGGCAGTGGACGTATACGTCCAGGTGGCCGAAGAGAGCATTGCCTATGCCGAAGAGGTGCTGGCTACTTACGGACAACTCTACGCCGATAACAGTGCGGAGACGACAGCGGCCCTGGCCGGGATCGAGCAGGAACTGGCAACGCTCAATGCCAGTGTCGCTTCTATGGCTGCCAGTCTGGAGGAGATCAGTACCACCCTAGACGCGGGTCTGGAGCTGGCCGAAGAGAGCATTGCCCAGTTGGAAAGCGCGGCGGCCCAGGCCCAGACCACCACAGAGCAGGTGCAGGCCCAGCTCCACAGCTGGCAGACAAGCCTGCAAGCCCAGTTGGATCAGCTCCAGAATGGGCAAACTGCCCTGGAAAATCAGCCCGCGGATTTTGCCGCCATCATTCAGAACATCCAACCCCAAGCGGCAGCGGGCGATCTTCCGGCGGCCTTGCAGATGACCCGCTCCTTTGCCGAGACTGCCCAACACTCGCTGGTGGACGGAAAGATCGACCAGAACGAAATCCTGGCTATTGCCCAGGCTGGGGCCAATGCCACGGCGGGGCTACAAGCCCACGGCGGTCCACAGATGCAAGGGATGACGGGCAATATCGACAGCATCACCAGCGCTCTGGCCCGCAACGACCTGCCTGCAGCTCGCCAGGGCTTGGACGGGCTGAACGCACAGATGCCCACGGTCAACAGTGGCCCGGCGGTTCCTTCCCGTCCCGGCAATGTTCAGCCACCCGCTGGTGGCAGAAGACCGTAGCCATCCAAACCAAAAGGTGTCAATCCGTGCGCCTTCGCTTCCCTTTTGTTGCCTTTTCAGCCATTCATAGCAGGAGTTTCCGATGACAACCACAATAGACCGAAGGGAGCTACCGCCCAATCGCGCACCCGGACCCGCCCAAAGGTTTCCCGGTCAAGGGTTGCTCGCCTTCCACCGGGACCCCACTGGTTTTCTCAGCGGTCTGGCACACACATACGGCGATGTGGCCCAGTTCCGCCTTGCCGGACGGCCCGCCTTTCTGCTCAACCATCCAGACTTTATTCAGCAGGTGCTGGTCAGCGAACAGAGCAATTTTCGCAAAGGCCGCGCTTTGCAACGCATGCGTCTGCTGTTGGGTGATGGATTGTTGACCAGCGAGGGCAGCGCGCACGCCCAGGCCCGCCGTCTGGTGCAGCCGGCTTTTCACCACGAGCGGATTGCTGCCTATGCGGGGATAATGGCAGAGGAGGCCGCGCGCATGGGCGGAGAGTGGCAAGCGGGGGCGACTTACGACGTAGCCAGAGAGATGAATTTTCTGACCCTGCGTATTGTGGGACGCACGCTTTTTGGCATCGATCTATCCAGCCAGGAGAGCGTCATTGCCGAGGCGCTGGACGATCTCTTTGCGCTCTCCGACCCCCTGTATCTGTTGCTGGCCCCCCTGCTGGAGTGGCTGCCCATCCCGTCCGCCCGTCGCTCTCAGGCTGCGCAGGCTTTCTTTGACCAGCTCATCTACGGGTTGATCGATGCCCGGCAGAAGGAGGGTCCCGGCCAAGGGGATATGCTGGATATGCTGCTGGCAAGCGTGGATGAAGAGACGGGGCAACCGCCAGACAGGCAGTTTATCCGGGATCAGGCGCTGACCCTGCTCCTGGCCGGCCACGAAACCACCGCCAATGCATTGGCCTGGTGCTGGCATCTGCTGGCGGCGCACCCGGCCAGCGCAGAGCGGCTACGCGAAGAACTAGACCGGGTGTTAGGGGATGGTCGGTTGCCTGGGCTGGCCGATCTGGGCCACCTGCCCTTTACGCGCAGTGTGCTTTCCGAGTCTCTGCGTCTCTACCCGCCGGCCTGGGTGATTGGCCGCTCGGCCATCAACGACTGCACCATCGGCGGCTATTCTGTGCCTGCCGGGTCGACCATCCTGCTCAGCCCCTGGGTCACCCAGCGGGATAGGCGCTACTTCGCCCATGCAGACGAGTTTCGGCCCGAACGCTGGCTGGGCAAAGAACCCAGCAACCGGCCAAAATTTGCCTTCTTCCCCTTCGGCGGCGGGCCGCGGGTCTGCATTGGCGCCCAGTTTGCCTGGACAGAGGGGACGCTGCTCCTGGCAACCCTGGCCCAGCAATGGCAGCTACGTCCGACAGATGAACGGCCTGTGGCTCTCGCCCCCAGAGTAACCCTGCGCCCGAAGGACGGTGTCTGGATGAAAGCCAGCAGGCGGCTTGGAGCAGTGGCCGGAGCCAGGTGAACTCAGCGGACGGCAGACGGCTCTCCGGCGCGATTCTGTAGAGTATACCGGAAGGTGGCGGGTTGTCGAAGGGGGAAAATCGGGGTGGTTCAGGCCGCCGGGAGATGAAATCCCTTGGCGAGAAACAGCGCCCCGTGAGGCGGGGCTTTTTTTTTGGGGGGGGGTAGGTGTGGGATGGGTGTTTGATTCACTTGCGAAAGCAAGCTATACTTCGGAAGGATGTCCTTGCTCTGGGCAGAGATAAACCGAAGATGCCCATCTGTAAAACGAATACTCACCCATTCCTGGAGACTGCCTATGCCCATTCAGACCTTCCCCCTCATCGAAGTTTCCGGCTCATCCTACGAGATGGGCTACCAGCATGGCAGTCAGGCCGCTTATCTGATCCAGCGCTATCTGCTCCTCATCGAGCAACTGACCGACAAGAGCCGGGACGTGCTCTGCCGCAACGCAATGACTTTCCTGCCCGCTATCCAACGACTCAGCCCGGCCTATGAGCAGGAGATCCGCGGGCTGGCAGATGGCGCAGGTATCTCCTTTGAAGAAGCGGTACTTTGCCAGGCCAGAGCGGAAGCGGGCCGAGTACCCGACGGCGGCTGTACGGCTTTTGTCATCACCGGAGAAGCTACGGCCAACGGTCAGCCCCTGGCCGGACAAAACCAGGACTTGGAACCCGAATACGCGGATGTGGCTGTCCTTCTGCGGGTGAAACCGAACGATGGACGTCCCCGTGCCCTCATCTTCACCTTTGCCGGTCAGTTGGGCTATGCGGGGATGAATCAGCACGGCGTGGCCCACTTTGCCAATGCCCTCTACGATTTCCCATGGCAGCCTGGCCTGCCCCACTACCCCCTGAAACGGGTGTTGTTGGAACAGCCCAATGTGGCCGCCTGTCTGGATGTGCTGGCCCGCCACCGCACCTGCTCCGCCGCCAATGTGGTGTTGTGTGACGCCGCGGGAGGGATGGCAAGCGTCGAAGTGCGGCCCGAAGGTATCGCCCCCTTCCGGGATGACCACCCGGACTGGCTGGTCCACGCCAACCACTACCTGACTGGCGACTTCGCCCGTCACGAGACCAACTCCCTGGCCGATTCCTGCCCCCGGCTGGATCGGATGCGTATTCTGATGCGGGAGCGCTGGGGCAGCATCACGGTGGATGGAATGAAGGAGATTCTGGCCGACCACCAGGGCCATCCCGCGGCCATCTGTCGCCACGGCGCGGTGGGCATGCACTCCATCTCCGGCTACATCGCTGAGCCGAAGGCCGGGGTGTTGCATGTGCGCCGGGGGCACGGCTGTCTGGGCAGCTGGACAGCCTACGAAATCTAAGGAAGCCCAAAACTATCTAGAAACTGTTTCTGCGCCACAAGACCCAATGGAAGAGGAGAAGAAGACGATGAAACTGGGAATGTTTATGATGCCCCTGCACCCGCCGGAGAAGTCCCGCACCCAGGGCTTTGATGAGGACATCGAAGTGGTAGTGGCCGCCGAGGAGATGGGTTTTTCAGAAGTATGGGTCGGGCAGCACCACACCCTGGCCTGGGAACCCCTGCCTTCCAACGACATCTTTATCGCCAGCGTTATCCCCCGCACCAGCAAGATTCGCTTGGGTCCCGGCGTGACGATTATGCCCCAGCACCATCCGGCCAATGTGGCCGTGCGCCTGGCCATGCTGGATCATCTCTCGCGGGGACGGCTCCTATGCGGCTTTGGGCAGGGTGGCGTGCCCACCGACTGGGAACTATTCGACCTGCCCGACGGCAAAACTCAGGGGTTGATGACTGTCGAAGCCATCGATATGGTACTAAAGCTCTGGCAGGCCACCGCTCCCTTTGACTTTCAGGGGCAGTATTACCGCATCCGCATCCAGAACCCAATCCCAGAGTTGGGGATGGGGGAACTTCTGCGCCCTTACCAACAGCCCCATCCCCCCATCGCCATGAGCATGATGAAGGGCCAATCTATGGCCGCCACCATGTCAGGGGAACGGGGCTACATCCCCCTCAGTACCAATCTGGTGCCTGTTTCGACGGTCTGTGAACACTGGCAGACCTATTGTGCAGGAGCGGCCGCGGCGGGACGTCCCACCCCAGACCGCGCCATCTGGCGTATCTCCCGCAGCATCTACGTGGGCGAGTCGAATGAGGAAGCCTGGACCCACTGTCTGAACGGCACATTCGGGCGGGCGTTGGAATATCTCATCACGATTCTGCGTCAGGCCAAGAGTCTACATCTGGTTAAACACGACCTCAGTATCCCCGATGACGAAGTGACGCCCGCCTATATGATGAAACATCTCTGCGTCATCGGCGACCGGGAATCGGTCACGGCCCAACTGCGTGAACTCTACGACACAACCGGCGGCTTCGGCACGCTGCTGATGATTGCCCACGACTGGGATGACAAGGAGAAGTGGCTGCGTTCTATGCAGCGTCTGGCCCAGGAGGTGGTGCCTGCCCTACCCTGACAGATTTGTTGGGGGCGTGCAGAGTGGGTGGTATCTCTCCCTCGATTTTTCTGCGCCAGATCATTTCCAGCGATTTGCGCTTCGACAATGTCAACAGCCCTGTCCACAACCTGGCGACGACGGTCGCCAGGTTTCTGTATCTGGGCCCCTATCTGGACGATTTGGCGGGGGTGATACCCACCAGGCGGCATCGTACAACCACTCAGAATGTGGAAGTGAGAGTCTGGGTTTGGCCGTTGGACGCGGCCAGGTGAGCCTTTTCGATGATCTCCACCACATGGCGCGCCTGTTCGCCACTGGCTCCGGGCGGACGCTCCTCCTGGATGGCGTCCACCAAATCCAGAATATCGACATAGACGTGGGGTTCTTCGATTGTCAGGTGTTCACCCGTCAGATAGGGCTGGGCGTCTACTTCCATTCGTTGTTGATAGCTGCGGCTGCCCCGCACGTCGTAGGCCAGGGGATAGCCGCTGGCCCCATCCACGTCGATCACTTCCAATGTGCCTTGCGTTCCGTACAAACCCAGCCCACCCCAGGGGATGCGGGCGCTGCCCCGGCAGTTGGCACCGATGGCTGTGCAGAGCGCACCGGAAGCAAATTCCATCAGCAGCAGATTGTTGTCGTCCACCTGGACATCAATTGTCTGCCCCTGCCATTCCCGCTGGGGTTGGATGCGGTTGCCCAGGGCTGTAACCCGGCGCACAGGGCCGAGGACGCTCGTCGCCAGTTGCAGGCTGTAGACCGTCACATCGGGCAGGGGACCCGCGCCGGGGCGATAGTACCAGGCTGGGTTGATGGCTTCCAGCGGGCTTTTGCCGCCCCGGATCGGTTCAAATTCGTGGCCGAAGCCCAGCGTGTAGCTCATCGCCACCGCCACACGCCCCAGCTCGCCGCTCGCCACAATCTCGCGCATCTGGGCTGTGGTGGGGAATAGCTCAAAGCCGGGTGCGGCGGCCAGCTTGACACCCATGCGGTCCCGGGCAGCCAGCAGCGCATCGGCTTCGGCCAGGGTTGTCGTCATCGCCTTCTGCACGTAGACGTGCTTGCCTGCTTCGATGGCGGTCAGGGCGTTGGCGTAATGATGCTGAATCGGTGTGATGATCAGCACCAGATCGACTTCCACCTGGGCCAGCATCTCCTCGATGGCGGTGAAGTGGGCCGGGATGCGGTAACGCTCGGCGGTCTGCTGCGCCCGCTCCGCCACCGCATCCACCACCGCTACCAGCCGCACTTTTTTCTGGGCGTCGGGCAAATTGAGATGGGGCAGAATGCCCCGCTGGGAAAGACTGCCGCAGCCGACGAGCGCGGCGCGCAAGGGTGTGTTCATCGTTCGTATCTCCTAAAAATGATGGCTAGGCAAACGCACCAGACCAGTGAGCGCTGATTGAGTAGCCGAGTCTGCGAGGCGTATCGAAATCAAGCGAACGGGTTGAACGTGTAAATGTGTTTATCCGCTTGGTTTCGATACGGCGGGAAACGGCACCCGCCTACTCAACCGGCGCTATCCTGTATACTTACAAAAAATGTTCGATGGCAAGCGTTCGCCCTTCATGCGACGAGCGGGCCGCCTTCTCCAGAATGTCAATGACGTGCAACGCGTGGGCCGCGCTGAGCAGCGGCGGGCGACCGGTCTCGATACATTCTACCAGATGCTCAATGCCCAGGTGGTGATCCGGCCCGGCGGCGCGGCCTGTGGCTGGCGGTTGAATGGTCTGCCAGCCCTGCCCTGCCCGCAGGAATTCGATGGGCGCGCCCACGTCAATCGGGTCGAGGGCGAGGCTTCCCTGCAAGCCGTGGATTTCCACCTGGGGGGCGCGGCTGCCGACGACGCAGTTGTTGGCGGCCAGACTGGCCAGCCGCCCGTTGCCAAAATCGAGCAGCATCTGCCAGTTGTCGTCCGCCTCCACCGCCACCCGTTTGCCCTCATACGGACCATCCGCCACCACAAAGCTGTCGAGCGCCTTGCCCACCAGCGCCGTCACCCGCTGCACCGGGCCGAGCAGCCCGGTGAGGACGTGCAGGGGATAGACGCCCATATCGAAGGCTGGCCCGCCGCCCTGGGCGAAAAAGGGCGTCGGGTCGGAGGCATAGCCGCGCCAGGGGGGAACGCCCATGTGGGCGTAGGCTCTGGCCGAAAAGACGGGGCCGAGCAATCCAGCATTCAACTGCTCCTGGGCGTAGCGCACTTGGGGAAAGAGCCGCACACAGGGCGCACAGACGAGGACAAGCCCCAGGCGCTCGGCTGTCCGGTGGATGCGCAGGGCATCCGCCACCGAGGATGCGACGGGCTTTTCGGTGTAGACGTGCTTGCCTGCTTGTAGCGCGGCCAATGTCGTCTCGGTGTGCAGTTGGATGGGCGTCAGGTTGATGACCGCCTGGGCGTCGCTCTCGGCCAACATCCGTGCGTAATCGGTGTACCAGACGGGAATCCCGTACTGCGCGGCTACACGGCGGGCGCGCTCCGGGCTGCGCCCGCAGACAGCGACGATCTCGGCCCGCTCCCCCAGCCGGTGAAATTCGGGCAGATAATCGCGCTGCGCTACATCGCCGCAGCCGAGCAGGGCCAGACGTACTTTTTCCATTGTCATTAACCTTTCACCCCGCCCAGAGTAATGCCTTCGATAAAATAGCGTTGGGCCGCAAAAAAGAGCAGAATCAGCGGGAAAGTCGTGGCGAGCGTGGCCGCCATCAGCAGATGCCACTGGATGCTGAAGCGGGTCTGAAAGGCGTAGAGTCCCATCACCAGCGGGTATTCGTTGGCGCTGTCCAGATAGATGAGTGGCCCCAAAAAGTCGTTCCAGGCGAACATAAAATGCAGCACCGCCACCACCAGCAGGGCCGGTTTGACCAGCGGCAGCATTATGCGCCAGAGGATCGTAAACTCGCCCGCGCCGTCCACCAGCGCGGCATCGGTGAAGTCCCAGGGAATCGTCAAGAGGAATTGGCGCAGGAGAAAAATGTTGAATGCGCCGCCGAAGAAGTGGGGCACAATCAGCGGAGCGTAGCCGCCCACCCAACCGAACTGACGAAAAAGGATATACGTGGGGATGAGTGTCACAATCCCCGGCAGCATCATCGTGGCCAGGGTGATGACAAAAAGGGTATCCTTGCCCCAGAAGCGCAGACGGGCAAAGCCGTAAGCGACGATTGCCGACGAGATTGTCACACCGATTGTCGAAACCCCGGCGTAGAAAAGGGTGTTACGCAGCAGAAGCCCAAAACGAAAGGCCGGGCTGGTCAAGGCCGTGACGTAGTTCTCCCACAGCACCGGCTCCGGCAGCCAGCGGACCGGGTCGGTAAAGACCTGATTGAGTGGCTTGAGGGACGTCAGAACCAGCCAGAGAAAAGGAACAATGAAAAGCAGGGCCACCGCTGACAGCACAGTGTAATTGAATGCGGAGATCAGCAACCGGCGCGCGTAGGCCAACCGTTTGTTGTAGACGGGCAGCCGACGGCTGGCGGTAGTCAGAGTTTGGGCCATCGATCATTTCCTTCGACAATTGAGTGAAACCTGAGACGTGCAACGTGCAACCTGCAACCTGCAACGTGAGAACACATCACGGAATCTCACGCAGCACGCTTCACGTAGCATTTCACTACGCCCGTTCACCGGCTTCGTAATAGACCCACAGGCTGGACGAGCGGGCCAGGAGCAGAGCCAGGAGCAGCAGAACGATCAGCATCAGCAGCGCCAACGCCGAGGCGTAACCCATCTGGTAATAACGGAAGGCGTTGCGGTACAATACCTTCGCCAAGTTGATGAAAAAACGGAGCCAAGAAGTAAGATAGATTAGCAACGGACAAGTTGGTTACTCTATCTCTACTCAAAGGCTCCTCATGGACATTATTGCGCTACTTCAGGTATTGAGTCAATGTTTGGATCAGG
>CAMDQF010000172.1 GCA_945905745.1 Litorilinea aerophila | reverse complement strand
CGACAAGACCGGCGATCTGCTGGCCGAAATGGGCGCCTGGTCCTTTGGCCTGCCCTCGGCCACGGCCCTGCCCGATGGGGATGTACTGGTGGTTTATTACGCAGGCGACAATGGGGCAATGGATATGCGCTGGGCGCGTCTGCGCCCCTAACTCAAAAATAGACTGCGGATGACGCGGATCGGGCGGATAAGGGAGTATCGGTCGGGTCTGTTACCGCTGCATGACCGCTCAGAATAACAATTAGAGGAACTATGAAAATCACTGACATTGAAGTTTTCGTTCTCGGGGATCCAAAACCCGCGCAAGCAGTCGATATGTCGCGGATTGATGGGTTGGCCTTTGTGCGCATCCACACCGACGAAGGCATTACAGGGCTATCGGAAATTTTCACTGTGCCCCCCGGCGTGGCGCGCGCAGTCCTGGATGGCCCCACTTCCTTCTTCGGTCGTCTGTTGATCGGCGAAGACCCGATCCACCCGGAGCGGCTCTGGCAGAAGCTCTACAACAGTATGCTGCATGGCAATCGCCACGGCTGGGCGATCATCTGCATGGGCGCAGTGGATGTGGCGCTCTGGGATATCTTCGGGAAGAGTGTGGGGCGGCCCGTCTATGAGCTCCTGGGCGGCAGCACCCGCTCGAACCACCAGATCACCGACGAGGCGCAGCGCCATGTGGCCACGCCCTATTGCACGATTGTCTCGGATCGCTGGGATCGGGAGAGTGTCTTGCGCGAACAGGTGGAGCGGGTTGTCAAACTGCGGGAGTTGGGCTACCGCGCCTTCAAGATCGAGCCGCTCAACCAGCCCGACGAAACCATCATCGAACTGACCCGCCGCACGCGTGCCGCAATCGGTAAGGATGACATTCTGTGTGTTGATGTGGGCTATCTCTGGAACGATGTGGGGAGCGCTGTGCGGGTGATCAACCAACTGGCTGAATTTGATATCTTCTTCTTTGAAACCCCCTTGCCGGTGGATGCAGTGGCGGCCTATGCCACCCTCACGCGCCAGACCAGTGTGCCGATTGCCATGGGCGAACACACCACCACGCGCTGGGAATTTCTGGAGATGATCGAACAGGGCGGGATTCAGGTGGCCCAACCCTACATGACCACCTGTGGGGGACTGACCGAAGCCAAACGCATCGTCGAGATGGCGCGTGCGCACGGTGTATTGGTCTGCCCCGGCAACTGGTCAACAGCGGTGTTGGGCATGGCGACTATCCACCTGGCTGCCTACTCGCCCATCACCCCGATCTTCGAGAGCGCGCCGGCCGCGGTCTACTGGTCGCCCCTGCGCAAAGCGCTTGAGGAGCTGGCCGCGCCCGTCGTCAATGGGGTCGTGTACTTCCCCACCAGCCCTGGCATCGGCCTTGACCTGCCGGAGGATCTGCTCCGTCACTTTCTGCTGACGCCGCCCAGGTAAGCTAAACTTGCGCGGTCAGATGTACCAACCCATCCCCCACATGCACCCGGTGAAAGCGGCGCAGCATAATCACGATCCCATCCTGATCCGCGCACACATTTTGTAGCAGATTGCCAAACGGATCACGGATGGTGCCGACCCGTTGCCCCACTTTGACCTCTTCCAGCAGTGCAACGGTGGCGCGGAAGTAACCAGCCACATCGGCTGCGATCACCTGATCCAGATTGCCATCTCCAAAGAGATGGTGTGTGGTCGCACGCGGTTGCGGGCTGCCTTCCAACATGCCCAAATGCTTCATTACGTTGAGTACACCATCTGTAAAGCAGCGCACGTCATCCGGTCGGGCATAGCCACCGCCGGGTGCTTCGGTGTAGAGTGAAGGCACACCCAATCCGGTGGCCGCGGAGACGGTGCGTCCCGGCGCAAGCGGCAATGGGTGTCCCCAGAGAATCGGTGCGCCAAAGGCCCGCGCACCAGCCAACGAGCGCTGGCCCACATCACCGGGGTCGCAGATATACCCGATCAATGTGGGGATGTTATAGGTGGCCCCACCGCTGTGCAGATCGATATAGAAAGTGGCATGACGGAGCAAGCGCTGGGTGATCCAATAGGCGATGCGCTGGGTGATCGAGCCTTGCACTGCGCCGGGAAAGACTCGGGCCAGATTGAGTCCGTCAACCGGGCTGCTGCGCAGGGCGGCTTCGTAAGCAGGCATGTTGCAGATGGGGAGCATCACCAGCGTGCCGCGCAAGCTGTTCGGCTCCACCTGCTCATAGACCGATGGGATCGCTTCCACCCCTTCGTACTCATCCCCATGCACTGCGGCGGTCACCACCAGCGTCGGTCCCGGCTGTCTGCCTGTGACATACAAGAGAGGCAAACGCCATTCACCGCCATCAGCCCGTGTGGAAACGGTCAACCAGCCGCTCTGTTTGTGGTTGCGGGGGAGGGTGGGGATGTCGAAGTCCTGGAAGTTCATATCGTCTTCTCCCGATCACCTGGCAATACCGGCTCACTGTAATTTGCCCCGTCCGAGGATCGGCCAGACGCATTCAACGATGCCGTTGCGCACGCCCACCAGCACATCGTGCAAATAGACGGTGCCATCGCCATAGCCGACCACAAAATCCAGCAGATCGCCGACTTCAAGGGTGTCGTTGGGGCTTTCCAGCTCCAGCGCGCCATGCTCGGCAGATGAGATGACCTTTCGCACCTTTTGCGCCAGGCCCAACGGCGCGGGCGGCGCGTCGTTGCTGGGCAGCGACTTGAAACCGGCGTCGCAGATGATACGCCGCGGGTTCGGTCGGCTGGTCACGGTAGTCTGGACAAAGAGTGCGGGCTGGAGATCAACGCCCCAACTCTGGTAGGTGACATCACAGAAGATCGCGCCCCCGGCTTGAATCTCCGTCACGCCGGGCAAGAAGGGGGTCACTTTGTAGGTGCCGCTCCCGCCGCCTGACACAATCTCAATGGGGATGCCCTGGCCGCGGCAAAGCTCGGCGCTGCTGGTCGCCAGGCCAATGCTGCGTTCGATCTCTTGCCGCTTCTGCGTCGGGTCGCTCAGATCCAGCGCATGACCCTCCCAGGTCATCAATCCCCGCAAGCGCACCCCCGGCGTCTGGGTGATAAGCCGCGCGAGCGCCACTACAGCCTCACCCGGCTGCACCCCAGCCCGCTCCATGCCGCTGTTGAGTTCGATCAGCACGCCGATCTCTGCGCCATAGGTCACGGCTGCCGCACCCAACGCGGCCACATTGCGCGGGTTATCCACCGCCACTTTGACATCGGCCTGACGACAGAGATTGGCCAGGCGGGGCAGTTTGTGTCTGCCGGCAATCTGGTTGGCGATCAGAATGTCGGTGATCCCGGCAGCGACCATCACTTCGGCCTCGCCCAGCTTAGCGCAGGTGATGCCAATCGCGCCCGCCGCCACCAGTTTGTGGGCGATGGCTGGCACTTTGCTGCCTTTGGTATGGGGCCGCCAATGTACCCCGGCATTTTTGAAATGGAGCGCCAGGGCCGTGATGTTCTGCTCCAGCCGGTCCAAATCGACCCAGAGCGCCGGTGTGTCCAACTCTGATTTTGGTAGACCAATCATCTTTTTTATCTCCCTACGACAGATGCAATAGACGGCGGGCATTCTCACCGAGAATGAGCCGTTTGGCTGCATCGGAAATCTGGGCAGTAATGATCTTGCCCAGTTGCGGGCGCGGGTCCATCAGCGGCGTGTCCGAGCCGTAGAGGACGCGATCCGCCCCCGCTTCATTGACGAGCTGCTCGATCACACCGGGGTTGCGAAAGGTGGAACAGGTTTCCAGATAGACATTGGGGTTGGCCTGGGCCGCGGCAATCGCTTGGGCGCGTTCCACCGGTGTGTTGCCGGCGTGGCCAATCACAAAGTTGGCGCGGGGGTAGTCAGGCGCGATTTCGCCGACGAACCTGGGCAACGATTGGAGTTCCGGCCCGGTGTGAAAGATAATCGTGAGACCCTTGGCATTGGCAAAGCGGTAGATCGGTGACCAGGGCGCTTCGTTGAGCGGCCAGGGAGTATAGGGCGGATAGAGTTTGATAGCAGCAAAGTGCAATTGATCCAGCGCCCGAGCCAATTCGGGCAACATACGTTCCGGCAGCAGCGGTGAGACATAGGCAAAGCCCACAAAGCGATCCGGGTGCTGTGCCACAAAGGTTGCCGTGAGATCATTGCTGGTGCTGCCGTCGGGGTGGAAGATGTGGAAGAGGCAGGCCAGATCGATGCCAGCCCTGTCCATTGCGTGCAACATTTTGGCAGGATCGTCAATCATGCCGTAACGATCCCAACGTCCGACGTGGCCGTGAAAATCGATCACCTGCAGACCATCAATCATGCGCGTCTCCTCCCCAGAATTCGCTCCAAATTGCCAGCACAGACCAGCCTCAATTCGGCGTCGGTCAGATCCGTCCGGTGCAGATAGAACAGCATCGGCCCCAGCGCGTAGCGCCAATACCAGGAGCCATAGAGCAGACGCTCTGCGCCGAATTCGTCACGCAGGGCCTCGACTTCGCCAATTGGTTCATAGCGGCTTAACTCCAGGTGGGCATTGGGCAAGCGGCTCAAAAGCGGACGCACGAGTAGGTGATGGGAATAGTGGGCACCGACCAGCACCGTGACCAGATCGGGATGGCCCTGCAGAGTCATCATCAACTCATCGGCGTCGTGTTCGGGCAGGGGGATCCAGAGCGGGATGCGCTGATCGCTGAGCCAGCCGAGCAGCGGGTCATAGGCCCAGGGGCGAAAGGGCAGACCGGCTGAACGGGTGTCGTGCAGCCGTAGCGAGGAGACCCGGCCTGCCTCGTGCAACGCCTGCACCTGGGCAAGCGAGGCTGATGTGGGCAGGATCGACCATTGGGGCACCAGACGCCCTTCGTTGTCCAGCCACTCCTCTAACAAACGATTGCCGTCAAGGGGGCTGATCTCTTCGGTCTGGGCGTGGTAGATGACCGCCCGCCCAATGGCGTGGCGATCCATCTCGGCCAGCAAGCCGGCGCGGTCGCGACAGGGCGAGGGCAGATCATGACAATCCCCGACGCGAATGTTGGCGTCGAAGACCGGGACACGCGGCTGAAAGGTCAATCCATTCATGGCAACCACTCCGCAAAGCGTTCCTGCATCACCTGCTTGCACGCCTGATACTGCTCTTCGCTAAAGCCTTGATAGGGGGAAAGCAGACGCAGCGGCATCTCCTCCAAACCGCCGAGACGTACCAGCAGTTTGTCGTAAGCGCCGTCAATGCGTCCCTCGGCCAGGAGCGGACCGAGCGCGCCATGCAGCATCTCGTGAAACTCTTTTTGCAGATCGAACATCACCGCCCGATCGCGCTTGCGCCCGGCCTCGAAGAGATGCTTGGTTTTGTCCGGTGTCATTGGCCCAAAGGAGGAGAGCAGGGAGCATTCGCCGTAGAGACAGCCGTGGGGAAAGTTCTGCTCGCCAAAGAAGTGCTGCAATTCGGGCGCATGGGTCATCAGATCCGCCGCACGATCCAGCCCGCCGCCGGTGTTTTTCGTGGCAACCAGGTTGGGAACTGCGTCGATTAACTTGCGATAGTCGCGGCCTTCCAGCACGCGTTTGGTGCGCGGCAGATTGTAATGGAGAAACTTTGCCTCAGGAAAAGCGCCGCAGACATCGCGGAAGAAGGTCATCACCTCGCGGTCATTGAGTGCGCCCCAGGCGGGCAGGGAGATTTGAAAGACGCGAAAGCCGGTCTCATAGGCAAAGGCGATCCGTTCGACGACGTTGGCCGTGGAAAGAGCGATAACACCGACCATCGGGTGAACATCCGCGCCGCGCGTCTCCGCGTAGAAGATACGCACAATCTGCTGAAAACGGGCGGTGTCCACCGCGTACCCCTCACCCGCGGTGCCAAAGATGTAGAGATGGTTGAATTGCTTCAACACCATACGCACTTCACGGCGAAAGACCTCTTCGAGCAACTGCTCATGCTCATCCCACGGCGCTTCGCAGGAAACCAAAATAGCTTGTGGATAGCGGGGCAAAGTTCGATTCCTTTCTCATTCTTCATCAACGGAAAAAAGCGATGGTTTTGGCTAAAGCTTCTGCTTTTTGAGCGGCCACAGCCAAATCAAAGTAGTTGGTTTTGAATTGGAGCAGGCGGGGCTGCAGAGCCTCGGCAACGGGGCAAAGCCCGTGGTCAAAAACCTGCGTCTGCTCAGGGTGAAAAGATGTGTGACGAAAGGCCGGTTCCAGATAATTGAGCTGCCAGGCAGCGTAGATACCATCACCGCCCATTTCCTTGTACTTGTCGCGAAAGTCATACCAAGTAAAGTCCACCTCTGGCGCAATCCGGGCAACATAGCTCCAATAGGAATGAATATACCCATCGGGCGTGGCTTGCGGCGTCAGCCAGGCGCAGCCATCGAGCGCTTCCTCATACAGACGGCCCACTGCAATCCGTAGGTCTACCAGTTCGCGCAGTCGTTCCAATTGCGCCAGCGCCACAGCCGCGCACAATTCGGGCAAGCGATAGTTGAAGCCGATGGAGGCATGGCGTTCATAGGCTGGGTCTTGAATCGTCTCTCGGGTGATCTTGCCCTTCCCCGCGGCCGCGCCCACCGCGGCATAGCCCAGACTGCTGAAACGGCGGATGCGCTCTGCCAACCCTTCATCATCGGTTGTGATCATCCCCCCTTCGCCGCTGGTCATGTGCTTGGTGCTTTGAAAGCTAAAACTGGAGGCATGACCGATGCTGCCGACGATGCGCCCCTTGTAATAGCCCAGAAAACATTCGGCATCATCCTCCAGGACAAAGAGATTGTGGCGGGCGGCCAGCTCCATAATCGCGTCCATGTCGGGTGCAAGGCCATAGATCGAAACGGGGATAATGGCCTTCGTGCGCGGTGTAACACATGCGGCAATCGCTTGGGGATCAATCGTCCAGGTATCGGGATCGATATCGGCAAAAACCGGGATGGCATTGGCGTGTAAAACCGCAAAAGCGGTCGCTGCCATCGTCAGGGGCGGCACGATCACCTCGTCCCCCGCACCGACGCCAGCCGCGGCCAGCGCCGCGTGCATAGTGGCTGTGCCATTGATAAAGGCAATGGCAAAACGGGAATCAAAGGTTCTGGCAAAAAGCTCTTCCAATGGTTTGGTCATCAGACTGCCCGTCGAACTGCGGAACTGGGATTCCAATACCTGTTGCACATAGGCGCGTTCCTGTTCGCCGATACGCTGGATGGTCTTGTTCATCGCGTTTTCCTTTGGAAAATTGAGATCATCAATCAAAATTCTGCGTAATCATCTTGCGTGGCGTGACAACGACGAGTACCGCATCCCAATCCTGGCTGGATGCAGCGTAGCGGCGCGCTTCCTCCACATCGGCGATATAGTGGGAGATCAGCCGCCAACGCATGGAGGCTTGCAGCGGGTGCGCCTTTTCGTACAGTTCCACCGTGCCAGTAACTATCACCGTGCGCACATCTTCGCGCCCGCCATCAATACACAGGCTGATGCGCGGGTCCCGGCGCAGATTGCGATACTTGGCCGTATCGCCGGTGATGCCGATATAGAAGCGGCCGTCTTCGTAGATATACCAGACCGGGCTGAGCTGCGGCGCACCGTCACGGCCAACTGTACCCACAATCGCATGGCGCGGCTCCTGTAAAAAGCTGTCGATCTCGGTTTGATTCATAGTTGACATTCGTGTTTTTTACGAATCCATCGGTCGCATGGCAGCGAGAAAGTCGTCGATAGTGAGCGGCTGAAACCGTTCCACGGCAGAGTGCGCCGACTGTGGCGGTGGAAATGGCAGCCTGGCGATACTCTCTTGCCAAAGTTCGTTGGCAGCGGGGGAGACCCGTAGCTCAATTGTGGCTGACTCTTCTTGGGCGGATGTCCCGGTCGTGTATTGGTAGACAGATTTGAGATGGGTGCGTAACATCCGATAGGTGTATGCGGGCAGCGCCTGCTCACCGGCTGTGGGAACCAATCCTCGGGGCCAGAACAGCCGGTTGATCTGGAAATCAAAGACCCTTTGCAACAGGCCAGTGGCAGTTGATGGAGCAGTGATCCATTTGTTGTCGGGCCAGACATCCAGCCAACTCCACGCCTCCCAGGTCTCGGCTGTGTCCGGCGCGCTGCGGTGTGAATCGGTTTGCACGCCTTCCCCTAGGGCGTTCACAAAAGCAAAATGCTGGGGATAGTCGAAGAAATCCGAGCTGCGGGCACGGTGGCAATCATAGAACGCGGTGGTCAATGCAAGCAACGTGCGCCCCGTAAAGAGAACCCCATCCTCTACGCAGGGTGACACTACGCCCACACGATCAAGTTCGTGGTAATTGGGGCAAAAGTCGGCAAAAGAGAGTTGAACAGCCCCTTCGTGCGTCCGTCGCCAATATTGGAAGTCAGTGGCAGCCAGTCGGGTACTCGTATGCATGTCAGTCCGGCACGCTCAACCCGACCATCAGCCCACCGTCGACGCGCAGTACCGAGCCGGTGGCATAATCCGCATCGTCGCTGGCCAGGTAGGCGACTGCTTTGCCGATATCCTCCGGAATACCAATCCGTCCCCAGGGAATCTTTTTGCCACCCTGGCGGATCTGCTCCTCGCTGAAGTAGCTGCGTTCGCCGGGTGTGTCGATCCAGCCAGGGTTGACGACGTTGACGTTTATCCGCTGGGGCGCTAGTTCAATCGCCATCGTGCGCGCCAGGTGGTTGATGGCGGCTTTGGACATATTGTAGGCGGCGCTGAGGGCAAAGGCCATCTCTTCATGCACCGAACTGATGATCACGATTTTGCCCCGGCTGCGCCCCACCAAAGGCTGTTTGACCATCTGTTGCGCGGCCAACTGGCAGGCATGAAAGACGCCAAACTGGGTCACCTCAATCGTGCGCTGAACGTTTTCCCACTTGGCCTCGATCACAGGCTCGCGTTTCGAGAAGGCCGCATTGGCAACCACAACGTCCAGGCGGCCAAAGCGTTCAACCGCCGCGGCAAACATACCTTCCTGTGCCGAGCGGTCGGCCACATCCGCCTGCCAGATCATTGCCTGGCGGCCCATCGCTGTAATCTCATCGGCCACAGATTGTGCTTCGTCCGGGTGTGTACGGTAGTTCACCACGACATCTGCCCCCTCCGCGGCCAGGCAAAGGGCAATGCCCCGCCCGATCCCCCGCGATGCCCCCGTAATCAAAACCTTCTTGCCCTCAAATCGTTGCATGATCCTCTCCTGTCTCTGATTCCGATCTCTGCTTTCATCCTATCGAAGATTTTTAGTGCAGGGGCGCTTGCTTGCCGTGCCCGTCGCGTGTGTACCGGGCGCAGCAAGCAACGCCCCTACCAATGAGTATCTGAAAAGCTATTTCACTTGCAGCCGCGCCCACCGAATATGGGTCAGGCTGGCATAGGTACACCACCAACTGGCGTAGAGATCTCCCTCGCGCGTGGTCATCAATGTGGGTGCGCCAAAGGCGATGGTATCGTGGCTGCGCGGATATTTGTGGGGTGAGCTGATGCCCAAATGCGTCCAGCCGGTGGCGTCCCACACCCGCACCTGATGCTCCAAATCCCAACTTTGCCCCAGATCGTCGGACAAGGCCACCATAAAGCCCGGTTGATCCGCCTCGCGCAGGGTGTAGATGGCGGCCAGCGTCGGGTGCCCCTGGGGCGCGGGCAACTGCGCCGGCCAATTGGTCTGGCCGGGGAGATTGGTCGGCTGGGGCATGGGCCAATGGGCAGCGCCAGGGTCGCTGATGGCATAGTGAATGGGCAGATTGACCGGCCCCTTATCGGGCTGTGTCATGTCCGCGGCCCAGTAGAGGGTGAAAAGACGGTCATCCTGCAGACGGATGCTCTTGCCGTGCCAGAAGCCTTTGCCGATGGCTGCACCGTCAGCCATCGTTTGCATCTCGCTCCAGCTACGCCCCCGGTCGGCGGAGCTCATGGCCAGCATCACTGGCTTGTAAGGGCGCTCCTCATTGTAGCCGTGCCAGCGGTCAAAGGTCGCCAGCCAGCGTCCATCGGCCAGCTCGGTGATCGTGCTGGCCGGGGTGGCCACCACGCCAGTTGGCAATGAAATCCGTTCTGGCCCCTTCCAGCTATGGCCGTCGTCCTGCGAAGTGAAAAAGACCGGTTCGTTGTCGATCAGCCCGCCGCTGGGACTGTACATCTGCCGATCAGCCACCGAGCGGTCGGCGCGGAAGGCAAAGACGATCAATGAGCCATCGCCCAGCCGCGAGAGAAAGCCATCGTTGTAGGAATAGGGGCGATCATCGCCTGTTTTGTCGTAGAGAAAACCCTGAAGTTGCCAGGTGACCCCGCCATCCAACGAGCGGGTGAGGGCGATATTCTGGTTGGCCGCGTACATGCCATCCCCGCGGCTAAAGGTGGCGAGCCACTCCCGTCCTGAAAGCTGCACAGGATGCGCATGCGAAGCAAAGACGTGATAGTGCGCCGGGTCCGGGTTGATGTAGAGGATGCCGCTGTCGATCAGTTCCAGTTTTTTCATAAATGGCTTTGGCTCACTTTTCCGATTGTTTTGGCAAAAATGTTAAGACGATTGCCCACCCAGCAAGGATAGAATATCCGCCGCCCGCATCGGGGCAATGGTGCGGCCCTCGCTCATACGCTGCACCGCTGTGGCATCTTTGAAGCCGCTGCCGGTAAGCCAGCACGCGACGCGTTCATGGCCCTGCAAGCGTCCACTCGCCCGATCGGCACGTACGGCGGCCAGTGTGATGGCCGCGGCCGGTTCCACAAAGAGTCCCTCCTGGCTGGCGAGAGCGGCTTGCGCTTGATAGGTGGCTTCATCTGGCACAGAGAGCGCCCAGCCAGCCGACTCGCGCAAGGCCCGCAAGACCAAGTCGCCATCCGGTGGCGCTGTCAGTTGAATGCCAGAGATGGCGCTGCTACAGCCGGGAATGGGTTGGAGCGGGCGGCCCGCCTGCCAGGCTTGGGTGATGGCATCGCAGCCCTGCGCCTGGATAGCCACCATACGTGGCAGGCGCTCGATCCAGCCGGCGGCTTTGGCTTCGACAAAGCCTTTCCACGAGGCACTGAGCAGACCGCCGCCGCCGACCGGCACATAGACGACATCCGGCGCGCCCATCTGCTGGCAGACCTCGTAGGCAATGGTCTTGGCCCCTTCCATGGCGTGCGGGCTGAAGGCGCGCGCCGTCACCAGCATAAGCCACTGGTTGGCTGCGCAGAGATGACGGATGTTGGCCCAAGTCGCCTCTTCGACCGCTGGATCGTAGCCCAACCGCTCCACCGCCCACGCCTGTGGTCCATAGGCCAAAATCTGTGCGACTTTGGCTTTGGCATACTTCTCGACGGTGAAGAGATAGCCCGGCACCCCGGCGCGGGCAGCATAGGCGGCAATGGCGGCCCCGGCATTGCCAGAAGAGGTCGCGGCCCAGGCGCGCTTGCCCAGGGCTTGCAAACGGGCAATACCCACCGCGGCAATGCGATCTTTGTACGAGCCAGTCGGATTGGCCCCCTCTATTTTGAAGTAGAGTTCCGGCAGAGCGATCCCATCGCCGATGCGCGCCGCGCGCAACAAGGGCGTGTTGCCTTCACCCAAGCTCACCGCATATTGCAGATCAGCCAACGGTAGATGGTCCGCATAGCGCCAGATGCCCGGTTGTCGATCATCCGGCACAATCGCGGTCGTGGCGTAGTGCAGGTCAATGGTTGCACCGCACCGGGGACAGGCGTTTAGATCTGCGTCGGCCCCTTGCCAGTCGCAGGTTGTGCAACTCAGTGAAAACATGATTTGTTTGCTCATTGCTCCACAGTAACTCTCACCAACCAGACACTATTGGTGTCGTCCATCTCCTCCGGGATGGGATGCCAGCCGTTGGCGAGTCGATCATAGAGATAGAGAAAGTGGGTCTCATCCACGGCAATTACTTCGGTGTAGGCCGAGGTCTGTTGCTGGTGGTTGTGGTCAGTATGACGTGCAATTGCCTCGCTTGGGTGGCAGGTGTTGTGATGCGCCTGCATATCAATGGCTTGCCAGGCCAATCCGCTGCCATCGGCGTTGAGCCAGAGGTACAAGCCAGGGCGTCCGCCGCCCAGGGCGATAACGCCATCGGCGCTGGTCGCCAAACTGGGCTGCACTGAGAAGACGCCCGCCATTGTCACGGGCGCGCTCCAAGTTTGCCCCTCGTCGCTGCTCCAACATTGACCGTAGTTGGCGCGCGAACCGACCCGGAAGACGCAGAGCAGGCGGCCATCGTTGAGGCGCAGCAAGGCCGACTCGTTGGGGCTTTCCTCACCCACTACGCGACAGGTGTTGTCTGCAATCAGTGCATGAATGTGCCAGTGAACGCCATCGATCGACTTGACGGCAAAGATGCGGTCGCCCGGCAGGTCGCGCAAGGCACCGTAAACGGTGGCGAGGTAGCTGCCATCCTTTAGCAGCACTGTCTGGCCGTTGAAGGCAAAACTTTCCATATCCAATCCGGGCACAACCGTCTTGCCAGGGCCAGGCCAGCCGCTGACCGTCACACCGCTGGGGACATACTCGACGTTGCGTGTCCCGGCGGGGATGCGGTTGTAGGGGGCACCCATTCCCTCGCGACGCGGGCGCAAAATATAGGGCAGCAGGATGGCGTCACCGTTGCTCAGGTGCAGCAGCGTTTGACCGCCATCGTTGGTCACAATCGGCTCACTCCAACTCAAGCCGCCATCGCGCGACCAGGTGACCAGATAGGGGATCGACGACATGTGGATGTCGGCCACGGGGGAAATGGTCGCCAGCAGATCGCCATTGGGCATGTGCCAGAGGTTGGGGAACCAGAAGTAGCCGCGGCGGCGACCGATGGCAATCGGTGCGGAGAGGGTGACACGCAGACCTTGCAAGTCAAGGGTCTGGCGTTCCTGCCAAGTGGGTGTGGTAGTGATCATTGTTTCATCCCTATGCGTAATAACTTGATACCGGTGAAGGGCTGACAGGGTGACAACGTGACAAGGTGATCGTCACCCCTTCACCCCCTCACCCGGTCACCCCACCTCACCCGGTCACCCCACCCGCCAGCGCGTAGACGCGGCGTGGGTAATGCCATCCTGCCCTGTGAACCAGTAACAGGTAAAGAGCGAGTCATCGGCAAACTGTACGGTGATCGGATACCCCAGGTCGGAGCCGCCGCGGCCAGGTTCGTGACCCACGGCGTTGTGCCAGAGCGACGAGACCGTACCACCGTCGTCGCGCAGAACAATCGTCCTATCCGTCTGCCACGTTCGCCCGTTGTCGTTGCTCAACACCGCACGGATCCCCATTGGCTCCCAGCGATAGGTGACGCCGCAGAGCAACCGCCCATCTTGTAGGCGCAGGATGTGGGGCGGATAGCCCTTGATCGGCGTGCCCAGCGGCTGTGACCAACTGCGCCCGCCATCCTCCGACCAACTCTCCAGCAGATGGCCCTCGGTCAGTTTGCCTTTGGCCGCATGGCGGATCAGCGCCAGCACCCGCCCCGCTGCCACCTCGATCAGCCCCACTTCATCGCCATCCGCACCGGCGATGCTGGAGGCCATCGGGATCAACCGCCAATCATCCCCGCTGGCATCGCCGCGCAAGACAAAAGTCTGGCCGCGGCTGTAATCGGGGTTGCGCCCATAGACCGGCAGCAAAATTGACCCATCCGTCAGCCGCACCCAACGCGGAAAGGCCGTCAGCCAACTGAAGCCCGGCACATGCCACTCGCGGCGATCCCAGGTGCGCCCCTGGTCGTGGGAACGCTGGACAAAGAGCTTGGGCATGCCCACCACTACCTCTTCGTCGCGGCGGTTGGGATGGTCGCGCACGGAAAGCCCCAGCGCTTCGGCTTCGGCGCGACGCGCCTTCGGCCAAGTTTCAAAGCCGACGGTGCCTGCCGCCAGATAGGAGCCATCGGGCATCACATCGGCGAAACGGTCATAACATTCGCGCACATTGCTCGCCTGCCAGGTGAAGGGAATGGTGGGGTCTTCGCTCTCGCGAAAGCTTTCGCCCTGATCGGTGGAGACGAGGACGACGCGTTCACTCAGCCCGTAGTGATCGGCAAAGGGCGAGACCAGCGCCAATACCGCCAATCGGCCATCCGGCAGCAAGCGGGGAACTGGGCCAATCACGTAGTGGCCGGGTCGTTTGTAGAAAATGCTGTGTTGCATACTCATTCTCGTTTCGTCCACGGCGTCGCTGCTGCACCCACCGGGCGGGCAACGGTGGGCCGCCACGGGATGCTCTGATAGGAACGATAGGTGATGGCAAGCTGCGGCGTCTCAATACGCACATGGCCTTGATAGCGCGAATCAATCACTGCTTCCAGAATGCCGGTGGTCAGCAAAGTGCGCTCCACCGGATAGGTGGGTTTGCCGGTGAGAAACATCTCTTCCACATTCAAACTGAGATAGCTGAAATGGGGATGGGGATCCTCGCCCAAAAATACTTCGCACGCTTGCACCTGAT
>CAMDQF010000171.1 GCA_945905745.1 Litorilinea aerophila | reverse complement strand
TGACTCAGGTCCACAGCGCGGTGGAAGTGGCCTGCTACGATCTGATGGGCAAAGCAACCGGGCGGCCCGTGGTCGATCTGCTGGGCGGGCGGGTGCGGGATCGGGTGGATTTCTCCGCCTATCTCTTCTATAAATATGAGGGATCAGGGGGCGCGCTGGGTTTTGGCACAGACCCCAGCGCCACAGGTTGGGCCGCGGCCCGGCAGAAAGCAGCCCTCGACCCGGCGGGTGTGGTGGCCGAGGCCCAGGCGATGTGCGACGCTTTCGGCTTCAAATCCATCAAACTCAAAGGCGGCGCCTTCCCGCCCGACGAGGAAGCCGACGCCATTCTGGCCATGTACGAGCATTTTGGCCCTGGCACGCCCCTGCGCCTGGACCCCAACGCCATCTGGTCGGTGGAGACTTCCGTGCGCATCGGCGCGCGGCTGAAGGGTATTCTGGAATATTACGAAGACCCCTGCCGGGGCCAGGCCGAGATGGGCGAAGTGGGACGGCGCACAGGGATTCCCACGGCGACAAATATGTGTACCACCTCCTTCGACCACATCCCCGGCAGCGTCCAACACCGCTCGGAAGATATTATCCTCAGCGATCATCACTTCTGGGGCGGCCTGCGCAGCACAATCGAACTGGCCCGCATCTGCCAGGTCTTTGGCCGGGGGCTGTCGATGCACTCCAACAGCCACGTGGGCATCTCTCTGGCGGCGATGGCCCACCTGGCCGCGGCCATCCCCAACCTGACCTACGCCTGTGACACCCACTACCCCTGGCAGAGCGACGAAGTGATCGTCGGGGGCAAACTTCAATTTGACGACGGCAGCCTAGTCGTCTCCAACGCACCGGGGCTGGGCGTGGAACTAGATCGGGCCAGCCTGGCAAAGCTCCACCAGCAATACATCGATTGCGGCCTGACCGACCGCAACGACGAAGTCGAAATGCAGAAAGTGCAGCCGGGCTGGAAATTCCAGGCCCAGCGTTGGTAAGGAAAGAGATTGAGAGATTAGGGGATTGGCGTTCAATCCCCTAATCTCTCAATCTCTTAATCCCCATCATCTAGATTCCTATGTGCATCACAAAATCTTATGGGTGTGTCCCAAGACTTTCTTGGCATCGCTTGAGAATCGAGAAGGTATGAAAACAGATCTTCCGCCTGGCGTGTCGGCTACCGATGGGCAGGGGCATGGGGTCACCTTTGCCGAGGCGTTGCGGGTGTGGATACGGGTGGCGATCTTCAGTTTCGGCGGCCCAGCCGGGCAGATCGCGGTGATGCACAAATTGCTGGTGGAAGAGAAGCACTGGGTGAGCGAGAGCCGTTTTCTCCACGCGCTCAATTATGTGATGCTGCTGCCCGGCCCCGAAGCCCAACAACTGGCGACATATATCGGCTGGCTGCTCCACGGCTACCGGGGCGGGCTGGTCTCCGGAACCCTCTTTGTCCTGCCCGGTTTTCTCAGTATTCTGGCCCTGAGCATTCTCTACGCCGGTTTTCAGGAGGTGGTGCTGGTACAGGCCATCTTCTATGGGCTGAAACCGGCGGTGATGGCCCTGGTGGTGGAAGCGGTGATCCGCATCGGCAAGCGGGTATTGAAAAATCGGGTGATGATCGGGCTGGCTGTGGCTGCCTTCCTTGCCATCTTCTTCTACAGTGTGCCTTTTCCGTGGATTATTCTTGCCGCAGCACTGATTGGCTACGGCGGCGGCAAAATCTGGCCCGACACTTTCTACATCATCAAAGGCCACCAGACCCCCACCCTGGGGGAGAAGGGGCCAGCCATTGCTGACGGCCCCCAGCGCCAGCGCCCGGCCCTGGGCCATTCGGCGCTGGTGCTGGTGATCTCCCTGGCCGTCTGGTTTGGGCCGATTCTGCTGTTGGCCGGGCTGTTGGGTCGGGAGCACATTCTGCTCACCGAAGCCATCTTCTTCAGCAAGACGGCCGTCGTCACCTTTGGCGGGGCCTATGCCGTGCTGGCCTACATCGCTCAGGAAGCTGTCAACACCTACGGCTGGCTACAGGCCGGGGAGATGCTGGACGGATTGGGCATGGCCGAGACGACCCCCGGCCCGCTGATTCAGGTGGTGCAGTTCGTGGGTTTTCTGGGGGCCTATCGCAACCCAGCCCCCTTCAGCCCGATGACGGCAGGCATTCTCGGCTCAATCGTCACCACTTGGGTCACTTTTGTGCCCTGCTTTCTCTGGATCTTTCTAGGCGCGCCCTACATCGAATATCTGCGGGGCAACCGTGCCCTCTCGACAGCCCTCTCGGCCATCACCGCCGCCATCGTCGGGGTGGTGTTCAATCTGGCCATCTGGTTTTCTCTGCATGTACTCTTTGCCCAGATCAACGAAGTCCATCTGTGGGGTGCGCGGCTGCTGATTCCAGTCTGGACAAGCCTCGACCCCGCTGCCCTGCTGATCGCGCTGGCCGCCTTTGTGGCCCTGTTCCGCCTGCATTGGGGAATGTTCAAAGTCATCGGCGGCAGCGCTCTGGTGGGCCTGCTCTATTATCTGCTGTTGGGGAACTGATAGCGTTCTACGCCGCCAGCCCCAACATGCCTTCCACGTAGGCGTCGACTACCCGCTGGAAGCTCTTTTCCACTTCCAGTGGCATCCCGAAACCGCCCGACATCTCCAGGCTGACGAAGCCGTGGAGCAGGCTGCGCAATCCCCGGACCGCGTGATAGGCATCCTCCCCTTCCAACCCCAGGGAGGCCAGAACCAGCAAAAGCGTCGTCAGAATCTCCTCCAGCGCCTCCCTGGCCGCTTCGTCGTCGTCCGCAACCGCGGAGAGAATCAGCGGATAGATGCCTGGATTCTCGTGGGCGAACTGGCGGTAGGCGTGGGCGGCAAAGACCAGCGCCTTGCGCCCGCTCTGCCCGGCAATCGCCAGGCGCAGAGACCGGGAGAGACGGGTCAGCGCATACCGGCGCATCTCCCGGCGCAGACCGTCCAGCCCGGCGATGTGGTTATAGAGGGAGGGCGGCTGAATCTCCAACGACTCGGCCAGCCCGGTTAACGTCACCGCGTCTGTGTCGCGGGCACTGTTCGCCATCTCCACTGCCCGGCGCACCACGGCTTCCTGGGTCAACCCTCTGCGTTTGATCATTGAAATTCTCCTCTGTTGGGCAGATTGGCAATCCGCCGGTGAAGGACGAAATACCATTCCGTCCTATGAATTCTGCCCAAATCTTCTGGCTGCCCGCGCAATCGCTACGGCCAATTCTGCTCCGGGACTCTCCAGCGCCGGCCCGTGACCTACCACCAGCCGAGACGGGTTCAAAGCCGCCAGCTTGCGCGCCGATTCCAGCGCGGCGGCTTTGTACCAGGTGGCCCAAGCTGGCAAAGGGAAAAGCCAGCGCATATCCCCGCTGACGGCCAGCCCGCCCTGAGTCTGGAAAGCATCACCGGCGTAGAGTGTCCCATCCCGGCTGTCCAGAAAAGCCAAATGATCCGGGGCGTGGCCGGGGGTGGTGATCACCTGCAACGATCCGACCTGGTCGCCGTCTGCCAGGAGACGGGCCGGTTTGCTCTTGCATCTCACAAAACTCCCCGACAGCTTGCGCTGGGCCTGTCCCACTTCCAGCCGCATATCCCCAGCCAGAAAGCGGGCCGTCTGCCCGCTGCACAGAAACTCTGCGTTGGGCAGGTGGGCCATCAGAGCGTCCAACGAACCTGCGTGGTCCATGTGGGCGTGGGTCAGCAGCACCCGGCGAATGGGTTTGCCGATGACCTGGGCCGCGGCCAGAATCGCGCCCGCGCTGCCTCCCATTCCTGTGTCGACGGCAGTCAGACCATCTTCTTCCTCCACCAGATAGCTGTTCATCACCCCCAAGCGGGTAATCTTGACGCAATATAGACCGTAGGTGGTTGTTGTCATTTGACTCTCAGCCTTTCGTTTGCAGCGGAACTTGAGATTGATATGGATCACACAAAATAATATAAATAGTTTATAAACTAATTTTATTAGTTTGTCAAATCCCAATCTGATTGCTGCATAGGAAGGAAGCTCTTTGCGTGGCACTATCGGGGTGTTAAATGCTCACCGCATCTCCCCCATTTTGGATTGGGCAGGGAAGATGCGGTGAGGGTGAAAGTTCAATTGTTGCCGGGGGTTGAGACGTTAGCTGATGTGCGCGCCCCGGGTGTTGACGTAGACCGCATAGATGGATTGGCTGGCGGTCATAAAGAGACGATTGCGCTTGGGTCCGCCGAAGACGAGATTGGAGGTGGTTTCGGGCAGGATGATGTGGCCGATGACCTCGCCGTCGGGCGCAAAGCAGTAGACGCCGTTGTGGGGTTCGCCCACCCAGCCACCAGAACCCCAGATGTTGCCGTCCACGTCGGCACGCAGACCGTCGGGGCCTACGTGTACGCCGTCAAAGGTCATATCGTGGAAGACGGTCCCGTTGGCTAGTGTGGCCTCATCTTCCAGGTCCCAAACTTTGATGTCACCGGGGCCGGTGTCCGCTACAAAGAGACGCTTGTAGTCGTGGGAGAAGCAGAGACCGTTGGGTTTGTCGATCTCGTCGGTGACCATCGTCACTGAGCCGTCGGGATCGATGCGATAGACAGCTTCCTTGTGGAAAATTTCGCCTTTGTTGCCTTCGTAGTCTCCCCAGCTGCCGTAGGGCGGGTCGGTGAAGAAGATGCTGCCATTGGGATGGACGACCGCATCGTTGGGGGAATTGAAGGGTTTGCCCTCATACTCGCTTGCCAGCACAGTGACCGAGCCGTCGTGTTCGTAGCGCACGACGCGCCGCCCGCCGTGTTCGCAGGAGATTTGGCGGCCTTGCCAGTCGAAGGTGTTGCCGTTGCTGTTGCCAGAGGGGTTGCGGAAGACACTGATGTGGCCGTCGTCATTCAGCCAGCGCATCTGCACATTGTTAGGGATGTCGCTCCACAGGAGATATTTCCCCACCGCATTCCAGGCCGGGCCTTCTGCCCAGAGCAGGCCGGTGTGAAGGCGCATAATCGGCGTATTGCCGATTTTGGCCGTAAAGCGTTCCGGGTTGATCACAATCACATCTGGTTCGGGGTAGGGCGAGGGCGGGGTATTGGGGCCATATTCCCGACCCAAGGCCAGGCCGGTTGGCAGCAACACAGTTGCGCCGGCAATGGCTGTGGCCGTTTTGATGAATGTGCGCCGTGTCAGACCAAAACTTTTCTGCTCGATTCCGATCTCTTCGTTCCGCATGGATGGGGCTCCTCTTCTGGGTTTTGAAAACTGCTTCCGAAAAGCACAGGTGGGGGTGAGGTTAGTATACACAGAGTCAAATTTTTATGCAAACGCAATAAAAATGTCATTTTCTGTTGTGGTCAAGATGAGCATGGAAAAGCTGGACGCAGATAAACGCAGAGGAACGCAGATTTTCGCCTCTGAATCAGCGTCTATCCGCGTTAATCAGCGTCCCTTCTTCTTTCCAGTATCCTCCTGATCAGCGCAAAAAATGTCATTTTCGGATTACATCCTCAATGTGAAATGGATTCCTTCCGCAGTTTCCGTTATAATAGGCGTTGTGGTTCCCCTATCCTCCAATCACTTTTGGAAAGAAAACCTCATGACCGAAGAACTTCTCAACAAAGTCAACACCCATTCCAATCCGTCTGACCTGCGTATCACAGATATACGGGTTGCCAATCTCTCCGGGTTGCCCATGCGCTTGGCGCTGATCCGCATCGACACCAACCAGGGCCTCTCCGGCTATGGCGAAGTGCGGGACGGGGCCAGTATGAACTACGCGTTGACCCTCAAACGCCAGCTCATTGGCGAGAATCCCTGCAACATCGACAAAATCTTCCGTAAGATCAAACAGTTCGGCTTCCACGGGCGCCAGGCAGGCGGCGTTTGTGCCGTGGATATGGCCCTCTTTGACCTGACCGGTCGGGCCTATGGCGTGCCTGCCTATCAACTGGTGGGCGGTAAATTCCGGGACAAAGTTCTCTGCTATTCCGACACCCCCAGCGTCCCCGACGGTAAGGAGATGGGTGAACGTCTCAAAGGCCGCATGGAGATGGGCTTCAAATTTCTCAAAATGGATGTGGGTATCGGCCTGTTGGAGGATGTACCCGGCGCGCTGATTGCCCCTCCCGGTATGCTGGAAAGCCGCACAGTCATGCACCAGTTCACCGGCATTCAGATCAGCGACATCGGCATCAACCATCTGGTTCAATACGTGGAAGATGTGCGCAGCATCATCGGCTACGAGATTCCCCTGGCCGTGGACCACTTCGGCCACATTGGGCTGAAATCCTGCATCCGTCTGGGCAAAGCCTTGGACAGATTCACCCTGGCCTGGTACGAGGATATGATTCCCTGGCAGTTTGCCGAGCAGTGGGCCGAGCTGACCCAGGCCGTGGACACCCCCACCTGCACCGGCGAGGACATCTATCTAAAAGAGGGCTTTATGCCTCTGTTCCAGAACCGGGCAGTAAATATCATCCACCCGGACCTGGCCTCTTCCGGTGGCATTCTGGAGACAAAGAAAATCGGCGACCTGGCCCAGGACTACGGCATCGCGATGGCGATGCACATGGCCGGCTCCCCTATCAGCGCGCTGGCCAATATGCACTGCGCCGCGGCCACGGAGAATTTCCTGGTGTTGGAAAACCATTCGGTGGACCATCCGCAATGGAACCAACTGGTCACGGGTCTGCCTGAAAACCTGATCCAGGACGGCTATATGCACGTGACCGACAAGCCGGGTCTGGGCTTTGACGACATCAACGAAGAGATGGTGCGGGCGCACCTGAACCCCAGTAACCCGGTCTACTTCGACCAGCCCACAGACGAGTGGGACAAGGATTGGTCCTGGGATCGGCTGTGGAGCTAGGCCGATCTGATGGTGGGATGGTGGGATGATGAGATGAGAAGGAAAAGAGTGATGATCCGGCTGTGATCATCACTCTTTTTTGTAAACGGCTGATTGGCAGAAGTGGTTTCCGGTGTTATACTTTTGCGCAGGAATGTAGGTTGTGCTATGCAAAATGTGTAACCAAAGGGGGCAATATGACTACGGCAACAATCTCTGCAAAAGGATGGATTGTCATTCCCGTTGATATGCGCCGCAAATACGGCCTGAATCCGGGAGATAGCGTCGTATTGGTCGATTATGGTGGGGTATTGTCAATCGTCCCCCGGCTGTCTGACCCGATTGGGCAGGCGGCAGGTCGTTTCAAAGGAAAGACTTCTCTTGTAGACGCGCTATTGGCCGAGCGAGCCAGGGAGCGCGCCAGTGAATAACGAACTGTCGGCAGAAGCCTATATTTTGGATAGCTTTGCTCTGATGGCCTATCTGGAGAACGAAGTGAGCGGCGAGCAGGTGACGCACATTCTGCGAAAAGCCGCCACCGGAGAGATCAGCGTCCATCTTTCACTGATCAATTACGGGGAATGCGTGTATATCATCGAACGGGAGCAAGGGCTGACAAAAGCGCAGGAAATGATTGCCATTGTCGATCAGCTTCCGCTTGAAATCGTTTCAGTTGATCGGTTACGCATCTTTTCTGCAGCCCACATAAAGGCGAACTATTCGCTTTCCTATGCCGACGCTTTTGTCGTCGCATTGGCGCAAGAGTTCAACGCAACAATTCTGACAGGCGATCCCGAGTTTCGACAAGTCGAAAAGAGTGTCTCAATTCTTTGGTTGCCTCAGTCCTGAAACTATTCCAAAGGAAGAACAAATGACAATCCTCAGCCCAGCCGACCGCGCCTTTTGGGACGAAGAGGGCTATATCGTCGTCCCCAACGCCGTGCCCCAGGAGAATCTCGACCGGGTGATCGACACTCTCTGGGATTTTCTGGGGATGGACCGCCACAACCCGGAGGAGTGGTACAGCCGTCCCGATTGGCACCGCCCGACGGGAATGGTGGAGTTGTACCATCACCAGGCCCTGTGGGACAACCGTCAGTACCCCCGCATCCACCAAATTTTCAGCGAACTCTTCGGGGACGAGAAGTTGTGGGTCAGCCTGGACCGGGTGAATATGAACCCGCCCGCCCGGCCTGACTGGGACTACAAAGGTTTTATCCACTGGGATTTTGACCCCACCACCTGGCCCATCGGCTTGCGGGTGCAGGGGGTTCTCAACCTGACCGACACGGAAGAAGCCCAGGGCGGTTTCCAGTGCGTGCCCGGCTCTCACCGCCAGGTTCCGGAGATTGTGGCCCGGCAAAAGGAGGGGGCCAATCTGCGCAGCCCGGACATCGCCGGTCTGACAGTCAAGCCGATTGCGGCCAAAGCCGGCGATCTGGTCATCTGGCACACGGGGTTGCTGCATGGCAACGGGCGCAACCGCACGGATCGTCCCCGACTTGCCCAGTACATTTCCATGTATCCGGCCCAGCCCCAGAACGAGGAAGCCCGCCAGGAACGCATTGCCCAATGGCGGGAGCGGCGTCCACCGGCCTACGCCCGTGCCTTCCCCGGCGACCCGCGCAAGCTGGAAGAACTGAGCGGAAAGTCGGCAGAACTGACCGAGCTGGGCAAGAAATTGCTCGGATTGGAGAGTTGGTAGAATCTACGCCTACTTCAGCCACCCATCCAGCCAGGCAAACGCCTCGGCCTGCATTGGGGCGTCGAACTTATGGCCGCCGGGGTAGAAGGAGCAGCGGTAGCGCTCGGCCGCGCCAGCTTTGGCGTAGACTTCGGCCAAAATGCGGTCAGCCCGTTCCATCTCTGGCAACGTAAAGAGTGGGTCTTCTATATCGTTGAGGACGAGTGTGGGCAGGGGCGCACGCAGCCCCAGAATCTCCGGGTAGTCGAGCTCGTTGGGCAGCAGCGGCGTGTAGCACATCCACGTATGGGTGTGGGCCTTATGCAGCAAATAGTCCCGCCAGGTAGTCATCATCCCCACACAGACCGCAGCCCGGATGCGGTCGTCGGCCCCGGCCAGATGGACCGTGCGCAGGCCGCCCCCCGATAATCCCCCGCAGCCCACCCGTTCCGCGTCCACATCGGGCCGGGCGCAAAGTAGATCCAGCGCCGCGATATCCTCGGCCAGAAAGACGCCGGGCCAGGTCGTGCCCGCGGAGAAGAGTGACTTCGCCATCAGATGCTCGTGGGTTCCGGCCCAGCGGTTGTAGGCGTCGATGTTTTCCTGCTGCTCCGGGTTTTCATCGGTCAGATCGCCCCGCAGAAAATCGGGCATATCGGCCAGACGGACCCGGCGGCTGGCAAAGGCAAAAACGTCGTGGACGAGAACGACATATCCCCGTTTCGCCACTTCGTTGGCCCAGCCCTGGCCGCTGTAATATCGGCGCTGATGTTCCGCCATCATCGGGTGCTGGTCATCGTCCGTGCGGGTGATCTTGCGCTTGCCGAAGTATTTGTTGCCCCCGTGATCGTGCAGAGCGACGATACCAGGCAACTTGCCGGTCACGCCGGCGGGCTTGAGCAGAATGGCTTCTGTGCGGGGGCCATAGGCCAATTGCCAGGAGAGTTCCTCCACGGCCAGTCCGTCGTATTCGTAGCGGCGGTGGACTGTCACATCTTTCGGGCCGCCCGTGTCGGGAGAGGCCACCCGTTCTCGGAAGCGGGCGCGGGCGGCGGCGCGCCAGGCGTCGATGTCTGTCCATTCCTCCCGGCGCAAGGAGAAGGCGGGTGGTTCGTCACCTGTGAGCGATGCGGCCCAGGGGCCGTAAGCGCCGATCATTGAGGGGATGGTTTGCTGCGTCATAAGAATTCCTTCAATCGGATGGTGGATGCCAACTTGCCTCTACCCAAAAGGTACGGGCCGAGACGAGTTGAGGGCGGTTCAGGCGAAGTAAAGAGATGGTAGCCCGACCCACTGCTGTCAGACCAATAACGCGTAGGCCGTTAGCACTCCAGCGGAAATGTTCGGTCCACGGCTGTCGATTTGGGTGAAAGATACGGACGATTGTCCCAGAGCGAGAGTCTATGCCAGTAATACGATTGCCTTTCAGTAGATTGCAATCCCAACAGGCGAGGCAGAGGTTCTCAATTGTTGTCGCGCCGCCAAGAGACTCAGGGATGATGTGGTCAACGGTGAGAGATGCGCCAACAATCCGTATCTGGCTTTGGCAATAGGCGCAGCGATAGCGCGCCTGCCCTCGACTACCTGGCGTAAAGATACTGCAATAGAACTCATTGCACGACAAGAGAGAGGAGCTTGGAGATGTCGTGGCCGCGCCGTTTGAGCAGTACCGCAGCCTTGGCGCGTACCAGCATTACCCGGTCGTGATAGTGGGATACTCTCTGCGCAGCAACTTGCTCAACTCGTGTCAGACCTTCTCGCTGCTGTTTTTCCAATAGAAGCTGCAATCGATCACTGGATTCTTGCGCCACTTGCGCCCGCGCCGCATTCCACAATTCCTCGTCGGAAAGGAATTCCAACGCATCCAACTCCTCAGCAATGTCTGATGCGATTTTTTCGTCTATAGGCAGCGCGCTGATGACGACGGCCACCACTTCTTCGGCTACTGTGCGTTGGGAATGCCGAGATTGCAGTTGAACCTGTTTGTATACCGATTCCGGCAAGTCAATTGTCAAAGTCTGTATCGTCATATTGAACCTCCGTCCCGGAACCTTCTATAGACAGCTCGTTCTGTTGAATTCCACTGGACATCAGTCTAGCTGCAAATGAAAAAATTGTCGAACTTAACTTTCTTTGACTTCTGCCCTATGAGGAGTATACTGAATGATCGTGGGGTTGCGCGATTGTCTATAGTCTACCACAAACCGAAAAGGCCGATTGTATGTCTGTTGAGCAGCACGAACACGAAGAAAACGGTCACCACGCAAACCCGAAGGGCAAATATCTGGCCCTGCTGGCTCTGGGCGCGCTGGGTGTGGTCTACGGCGACATCGGAACCAGCCCCCTGTATGCCTTTCGTGAATCCTTCCACCATACATACGGATTAGAAGTCAACCAGGCCAATATTTTCGGGATACTCTCCCTGATTTTCTGGGCGTTGACGATTGTCATCTCCATCAAATATCTTGCCTTTGTCATGCGGGCCGACAACCGGGGCGAAGGCGGTATCCTGGCACTGACAGCGCTGATCTTTCCGCCGGGCGGTCCTCAACGCTACAATGCCCGCTACCTGCTGATTCTCTTGGGCATTTTTGGCACGGCCCTTCTCTATGGCGACGGGATGATTACACCAGCCATTTCCGTACTATCGGCTGTGGAAGGTCTGACGGTGGCGACGCCTTTCTTCCAGCCCTATATTGTGCCCATCACCATCGTCATTCTGGTTGGGCTGTTTCTTTTTCAGAGCCAAGGCACAGAACGGGTGGGGAAAATTTTTGGTCCGGTCACGCTGGTCTGGTTTACGGTATTGGCTCTGCTGGGCATTCCCTGGATTGTGCGCAAGCCAGAGATTCTGGCTGCGATCAACCCCTACTACGGCATCGAGTTCTTCATCCAAAACGGGCTGGCCGGTTTTCTCGTGCTGGGATCCGTCTTTCTGGTAGTGACCGGCGGTGAAGCGCTCTACGCGGATATGGGCCATTTTGGCCGTGCGCCCATTCGGCTGGCCTGGTTCGCCGTGGCATTGCCTGGCCTGTTGCTCAACTATTTCGGCCAGGGTGCGCTGTTGCTCGCCATCCCCGAAGCTGTGGAAAACCCCTTCTATCGTATGATGCCGGACTGGGCGCTCTACCCGGTGGTGGTCATCGCCACTATGGCCGCGGTGATCGCATCCCAGGCCCTGATCACCGGGGCCTTTTCCCTGACAATGCAGGCCGTCCAATTGGGCTATCTGCCCCGTGTCGCTATCCATCACACCTCTGCCCACGAACGGGGACAGATCTACATTCCCGCCATCAATTGGGTGCTAATGATAGCCTGTGTAGCGCTGGTCTTGGCCTTCGGTTCATCGAGCAATCTGGCAGCGGCCTATGGAGTGGCTGTGACGATGACAATGTTCATCACAACCCTCCTCCTCTTTGTGGTGGCACGGGTTCGCTGGGGCTGGCCCTTGTCCATCGCGCTGGGGCTGACTCTGGTCTTCCTGGTCATCGATATGGCTTTTTTGGGCGCAAATCTACTTAAAATTCCTGCGGGTGGTTGGTTCCCACTGGCCGTCGGTGCCGTTGTCTTTGTGTTGATGACAAGCTGGAAACGGGGCCGCGAGATTCTGGCTGAACGACTGCGCGTGGGCACGATTCCTTTTGCTGACTTTATCGAGCAAATTTACACCAAAAATCCGGTGCGCGTGCAAGGGACGGCAGTCTTTATGTCGGGCAACCCAGAGGCCACGCCACCCGCGTTGCTGCACAATTGGCGGCACAACCACGTACTCCACGAGCGGGTGATTCTGCTTTCTGTACACACTGCGGAGCAGCCCAGAGTGCCCAGATCTGAAAAGATCAGCATCGAGAAGTTGGGCGACGGCTTCTTTCAGGTGATTCTCTCCCACGGCTTTATGGAGAGTCCCAACGTCCCCCGGGGTCTCCGCATGGCCCGCCAGAAAGGGTTAGAACTGGATATGGCCGAAGTGAGCTACTTCCTGGGCCGGGAACGGCTCTACGCCACTGGCCGGCCCGGTATGGCGATCTGGCGGGAGAAGCTTTTCGCAACGATGAGCAGTAACTCGATCAGCGCCGCTGACTTCTTCAGCCTACCGCCCAATCAGGTGGTGGAGTTGGGCACAATGGTGGAATTATAATCACTTCTCCATGCGCTTTCGTTGCGCCACGGAGATGAAAATTTTGTATAGACGGATCGGAAGGAACACAGATTTCTGGCTGAGCTGATCTGTGTTCCTTCCGATTCATCTATACAGGCAATTTTTCAGGGCAGCCCTATTCATCCCCCCAGAGCGGCTCACCCTCGGCCACTGCATAGAGTGCCGCGCCCTGGCGACGTCCACCGGCCAGCCCTGTATCCGCGCTGGAGGGGTCGGCTACGGCATTGGCCTGCATAAAGGCTTCGTCGAAGACAATACCGCTGCCCGGTCTATCTCCCAGCACAATCCAGCCATCTTCGATACGGGTGTCGATGGTGAAGCCTGCCACCCGTCCCGCGTCCAGCACTTCCATCCAAATGTGGTTGGGCAGGGCTGCGGCAAAGTGGGCGGCGAAGTTGCCGGGACAGTTCATCACCGATACGGGAATCTCGAAAGCGTAGGCCAGGTCGGCAATTTGCAGACCCCCGGTAATTCCCCCAGAACCCCGCCCGATTTCGATCACATCCACGGCCCGGTTGTCCACCAGGGCCATAAACTCGCTGATGTGATCCAGATTTTCGCCGGTGGCTACGGCGGCCCGAATCCCTTCAGAGACCTGGCGCAGCCCCCGATAGTCCCAGCGTCGGGCCGGTTCTTCCGCCCAGAAGATGTCGAACTGTTCCTCAAACTGGCGGATGTGGCGGATAGCCTGCTTGGGCGACCAGTATTCGTTGGAATCGATCATCAGTTCCGGCTGCTTGCCGCTGGTCGCCAAGGCATCCCGCATAATGCCGATGCGCCGCAGATCGTCCGCCTGATTCAACCCCACCTTCAGTTTCCCCGCGTGGATACCCTTTCCGGCCATGCGCGTATAAAATTCGCGCAACTCGTCGTCGGAGAGAGGAATGTCCAGCCCACTGGCATAGGCCCGCACCCGCCGTTGGGACGCGCCGAGGGTCTTCCAGAGGGGTTCGTCGTTGAGCCGGGCTTTCAGGTCCCAGAGACAGACATCCAATGTCGAGATGGCTTCGTTGACAACACCCCGGTTGTTGCCTTTGAAGGCCCGGTCGATCATCCGCTGCCAGAGACCGCGCACACCCCGGGGGTCTTTGCCCACCAGCAGTTCCTCGGCCAGGGAGTGAATGTGGCGTCGTGCGCCGCCGCCGCCCAGGGTCACGCCGGTGACGCCGGCATCGGTGTCGATAAAGACGGCCAGGTGGCTGCCTGTGGACCAGCCCCTGGGGCTATTGGCGTCGCCGATAGACCGGGTCAGGTTGTAGCGATAGAGTTGGGTACGCACGCCGGTGATTTTCATAGGAGTCTCCTGCTGGGGGAAAGGGAGTGAACAGTAAACAGTGAACAGTTACCAGTGGTCGTGCTATCCCGGTAGATCGGAAAAGCAGATTGTATGCACGGATAAAATGGAACACGCATCGATTTAGAATCTGTGTTCTCTTCTATCCGTGTATTCAAGCCTTTCATTCCGGTGGCGCGCCCGATACATGGGAACTGCTAACTGCCAGAATGTAATCATACCCAGAGGTCTGGAAAGACACAAGCCCCATTTCACAGCCGGATTGAGAGATCGCTTCTTTACAGGGCTGCTTCTGGGGTGTATTCTAGTCTGGGTATTCGATCTTTCCATAGGAAGTAGTCACTGGACTTTTGACAACGACGAATCGACTCAACGAATGGTGAGTCGAGAAAAGCATCTTTACAACTGAGCCATTGAGCCAAAATCAGGCTGTTTTGGCGGCTTTTTTGCCCTTGACGACCACTTTCTGGTAAGGTCGTTTGGGTAA
>CAMDQF010000170.1 GCA_945905745.1 Litorilinea aerophila | reverse complement strand
CCCGGCCCTGGCTTGGGTGGTTCAAATTCCTCGATATAGACCTTGCCCGACGCATCCACCAGCAGACGTTTGCCTGTGTCACCCATCGCTCCACCTCGTATTTATGACTGTAACGGTAGGTTGACGCGCACATTGCCCAGTTCATGCGATTTGAGCATCGCCAGCATAATTTCCAGCGTCTTGCGCGCCTCGCTGGCGGGCGAAATCAACGCCCCGCCCTGCTCCAGCACATGAATCAACTCAGCCAGCGCGGCCAGTTGATAGGTATACATATAATCATCAACTGGCAAATCGGCTCTGGCCCACTCCGTATAGGTTGTGCCCTGAATGACCGTCACGCCGCGGTCCGAAACTTCGATGCGCGCGTTGTCACAGACCAATTCAAACTGCGAGCCGGGCATACTGATCTTGAGGCTGTTGTAATAGGCGCGCACCCCATTGGCAAAGTGGATGTAGGCCGAAGCTGCCGGGTCGGTTTTGGGGTCGTGGCCGCCGTCGCTTTTGTATTCGGTGAAATGGCCGAAACCCTCTTCCAATTCGGCAAAGACCCAGGCCGGGTCGGCGTCGGCAAAGAAGCAGATCATATCCATCAGATGGGTGCCGTTGCGGAAGAGCATCGAGCGCAGGCTGTACATATTGGCTGTAATGCCGCGCAGTGGGCCATAGCTGCCGCTGCGGATCAGCTCGCGCGCTTTGAGAAAGATAGGCGACCAGCGCCGGGTATGCTCAATCGAGAGCAGCGCCCCGTTCCTCTCCGCCGCGGCAATCATGCGGTCGGCATCGGCCAGCGTCGTGGCAATCGGCTTTTCGCACAGTATCGCTTTGGCCCCACCATCGGCTGCCTTAACCGTAATATTTGCGTGCAGATGATCCGGTGTGCAGACGCTGACCAGATCAGGCCCTTCCTGCGCCAGCATGGCCTGATAGTCTGTGTAGCAACGCACATTGGGCCAAACGTCGGCCCACTCACGTTGGAAGTTGTCCAGCGCCTCTTGTCGTATGTCGCAAACAGCCACCACCTCGGTCTGTGGGTGGCGATGATAGGCCGCGGCGTGCGAGCGGGGCATGATGCCGTAGATAGGCCACGTCCCCGTTTCGCTGGGGCGGCGCGCGCCGATGCCGGTGAGTCCGACGATAACCGCTTTGTACGTTGCCATTGTCATCCTATATTCTCCGCGCGTAGCACTACATTTGTCGCCGCCAGTTCCCAGATTTCGTTGTAGACTGTGGGCTTGGGGCGTGGGGGAGGGTAGGTGGGTGGGCGTTTGTTGGGATCGAGCAATTCATAGCGGTCGCGACCGCGCGGCTGATCGAGCCAGACGCGTTCTTCCGGCGTAGCTGCGACTTCACGTTGCAGGATGAACTCCACGTGGTCAAAGGCGGTGATGGCGACATGCGCCAGAAAGACCCGTTTGACTTCGCTGCCATCCCAGGTTGCCAGGTCGGGCACGATCACGGGGCCGGTGCAAATCTGAAACTCGCCATCCGGCACGTTGAGGTTGATCAGATTGACCGGGTATTCGACGGAAACCGTCAGGCCGCGGCCAGCGTCGCGATAGGTGGAGATGGCGTTGAGCAGATCGTTGTTCAGCGTGGCCGCCGCGATCTGGCGCGCATCGGTCAGTTCGGTGACATTGGCAAAGCTGCGCAGATCAATGCGATGCTCGGCCAGCGATTCGCTGAGCAGGGCCACCGAGACCTCTTCCTGCTCTGTGCTCGGTCGTTTTGCCAACCCCAGCCGGCAACGACGGCTGAAGGGGAAGCGGAACTCGCCGCTCGGCACCTGAAAGAGGTTGCGTTTGGCAATCGTATATTCCGTGCGACAGGGCGCGCTGACAAAGAGTTCGGTGCGTTGGCCCGTGGCTTCATCCTGGATCGTACAACTGGCCTCGATGTTGAAACGCACATGATAGGATTGTCCCGGCTGCCCGACAAAGCCGCCGGTATAGCGGTAGTAGGGATCGGGATACCAGGGATTGGATTTCCAGGTGAAGGTCGAACGGGGGAAGTTGATCATTGGTTTGGTCTCCAAGAAGAAAGGATGACAGGCGAAGAGTTAGGAGTTAGGTACGTACTGGCATAACCCCTAACTCCTAACTCCTAACTCAAAACTCATCACGCAAAGATCTTCGGTGCGGCGATCTCAATCCGCCGCCCTGTGCGGCTCGATTCGTAGGCTGCATCAACGATGCGCGCTACTTGCAGGGCATCGCTGCCGGAGGTCCATGCCTCGCCCTGGCCCTGCGCGGCCCGGATAAAGTCACGCATGAACTGTTCGCCGGAAACGCCCCCATAGGCCGGCGATTCAGCCAGGGGCAGATCGAAGACGCGTTGGGGGGCGCTGGCCCAGGCGGGATGGATGCTCTCGGCACTAATTTTGGTTGGCGAAGCGGGCGAACTCCAGGTGATGCGCCCGAGCTGACCGTTGAAACCGCCGTAGGTGTCATAGCCAGCTTTGTTGTGATAGCCACCGCCGCTCAGCGCCATCATATAGCCCGCATGGAGCGAACCGACCGCGCCGGAGCGGAAGCGGAGGGAGAGTACCGCCACATCCTCCACGTCAATCGTCTCGCCGCTGCGCGTGGCCACTTCGGCGCTCACCGCCACAATCTCATCACCGGTCACATAGCGGATCATATCAATATAGTGGCAGCCCAGCCAGGAGAGGATGCCGCCGCCCGCGTACGCCTGGTTGAAGAGCCAGTTGCGCGGGTTGCGCGCCGCCACCCGCGTCGTAATCATGCGCATTTCCACCGATATCAGCGGGCCAATCAGCCCGTCGCCGATGATCTGGCGCATCAGTTGCACCGCAGGCAGTGTGCGGTTTTGGTAGCAGACCCCCAGACGCGTGCCTGTGCGTTCGGCTGTGGCAATGACGCGGGCCGTGTCGGCCGCGGTGCGGCCAATCGGCTTTTCCGCCATCAGGTGTTTGCCCGCTTCCAGCGTGCGGATGAAGGTGTCCGGCCCCCGATCATTGCGCAGGGCAGCGATCACGAAAAAAAGGTCGGGGCGCGCCAGCAGTTGGTCGAGATTTGTGAAGGTTGCGCTGACTTTGCTGCCCTGCTTTTCCAGGACCGCGGCCAATGCCCCTTCATTTTCATCCCAGAGCAGGATTTCGCCCACCTCTGGTAGGGTTTGCAGGGTGCGCAGGTGGGCCAGCGAATGGGGGTGTTCAATGCCCAACAAAGCGGCTGTGATGGGTTGCATGGCAATTTTCCTACTAGTTGTTTGGATATTGGGAAGTGGAGATCGTCGGCATTGGGATCGATTACAACTGGGATACCCATGGGCGACACCCACTCAGGGCGAGCAGCGCTAAATCACACCCAATTCGCGGCCAACGCGCTCAAAAGTGTCAAGCGCCTGTTCCAAGTCTTGTTGGCTGTGCGCGGCAGAATTCATTACCCGCACACGCGCCTTGCCCATCGGCACGGTGGGGGAGCTGACTGCGGTCACAAATAACCCTTCCTCGATCAAGCGGCGACTGAAACGTTGGGCCAGTAGCGCTTCGCCCAATAGTACCGGGATGATCGGCGTTTGGCTCATGCCGGTATCGAAGCCCAATTGGCGCATGCCCTGGCGCAAAATAGCCGTGTTTTGCCACAGCCGATCAACCAACTCGGTCGAATCCTGCAGAATTTTGGTCGCTTCTATACAGGCTGCCACATCCGGCGCAGTCATGGCGCTAGAAAAGAGGAAGGGGCGGGCACGCTGGCGTAACCATTCGATCAGCAATTGTTTGCCCGCCACCAGACCACCGACAACGCCAAATGCTTTGCTCAAGGTGCCTACTTCGATGGCGACCCGCCCGTGTAGAGCGAAGTGATCAACGATGCCGCGCCCGCCTGTGCCCAATACACCCTCGCCGTGGGCATCATCAACCATGACCATGATGCCCTCTTGCTCAGCCACATCCACAATCTGTGGCAGCGGTGCAATGTCACCATCCATACTAAATACGCCGTCGGTGACGACCATGCGCCGGCGATACTCTTTGGTTTCGGCGATCTTCTGTGCCAGATCGTCCACATCCCCATGCCGATAGCGCACGACTTTGGCCCGGCTCAGGCGGCAGGCGTCAATGATGCTGGCGTGATTCAGCTCATCGGAAAAAATCAGGTCATTGTCGCCCATCAGCGTCGGAATGACGGCTAGATTGGCCATGAAGCCACTCTGTAAAGTGATGCACGCCTCGGCCTTTTTGAACTCGGCCAGACGTGCCTCCAGTTCAAGATGCAAGGAGGTTGTACCAGCAATGGTGCGCACGGCACCAGGTCCAACGCCAAAATTGGCAATGGCATCGCTGGCAGCCTGACGCAGTCGGGGATGGTTGGCCAGGCCCAGGTAGTTGTTGGCGCAGAAGTTGAGCAGGCGACGACCACCGATGGTCACCCAACTCTCCATGGCCGATTCAATGGTGCGGATATTGACCAGCAGGCCCGCTTCGCGCAGCCGCGCTAACTCATCTTCAATCCAGGCCAGACTATTTTGCTCTTGCGTCATAACCTATCCTTCCTGGCTTATCCTGGGCACCAGGTAAGCACCACTTTGCCCGACTCGCCGGTCAACATGGCGTCAAACCCCTTTTGGAATTCGGTGTAGTGCAGTCGGTGGGTGATCACGGGGATGATCTCCAACCCTGACTGCAACATGACCGTCATTTTGTACCAGGTCTCGTACATCTCGCGGCCGTAGATACCGCGGATGGTAAGCATGTTGAAAATGACTTTGTTCCAGTCAATTGCTGTCTCACCCGTGGGAATGCCCAGCATAGCGATCTTGCCGCCATGACACATACTATCCAACATGTCGCGGAAGGCGGTGGCATTGCCGCTCATCTCCAGCCCCACATCAAAACCTTCGCGCATGCCAAGCTGTGCCTGCACCTCGCGCAAACTTGTGGTGCGCACATCCACAGCCAGCGTGACCTGCATTTTGCGCGCCAGCTCCAGGCGGTAGGGGTTGACATCGGTGATCACCACATAGCGCGCGCCAGCGTGGCGAACGACGGCAGCAGCCATGATACCAATCGGTCCAGCGCCAGTGATCAGCACATCCTCACCCAGCACAGGAAACTGAAGCGCTGTGTGTACGGCGTTGCCAAAGGGATCAAAAATTGCCTGCACATCCCGCGCAATCTGCGGGTCGTGATACCAGACATTGGTTACAGGTAGAGTCACATACTCGGCAAAAGCGCCCGGTCGGTTGACACCTACGCCCACCGTATCTTTGCACAGATGGCGGCGACCGGCCAGACAGTTGCGGCAGCGTCCACAGACTACGTGGCCTTCGCCGCTGACAATATCACCCTCGTGAAAATCTTTGACATTCGAGCCAATGGCTGCAATCTCACCGACAAATTCATGACCGACCACCATCGGCACAGGGATCGTCCGTTGTGCCCAAGCGTCCCACTTGTAGATGTGCAGATCGGTACCGCAAATGCCGGTGCGCAGTACCTTGACCAATACATCATTATCACCAAAGGTTGGCAGCGGCACTTCATCCAACCAAAGACCCACTTCCGCTTTTTGCTTGACCAATGCCTTCATCATCTTCATGCCCTCACCCCGTCCCCCCTGCCACTTCAGAGCGTCATTGTTTGCCCCGTGCGCGCCGATTCGTGGGCGGCCTCGATGATTTGGAGCGAGCGGATGGCATCTTCCACCGTGTAGCCGCTGCTGCCTTCCCCACGGATGGCGGCGGCCAATTGCAGGATCAAGGCGCGGCCTTCGGCCCCATAGCCTCCCACCTCGGCGGTTGGCATCTGGAATGTTCGTTTCGGTGCGCTGGCCCAGTCGGGGTGCGTGCTCTTGATGGTGACGGATTTCTCCGCCTCCTCCCACTTGGCCCAGCCTTCTGAACCGCGCAGACCAAAGGAGACTTCGCCATCACCGGAGGTAAAATAGCCAGCGTGCAGGCTGCCGATCATGCCGTTGGCAAATTGCAGCGAGACCGCGGCCGCGTCTTCCACGTCAATCGGCTGGCCGCTGACGTTCGCTTCGATTGCGCTGACTTTGCTTACTTCGGAACTGGTGATATAGCGCATGAGGTCGAACCAGTGACAGCCCAGCCAATTGAGGATGCCGCCGCCGGCTTCGGCGCGCTTCATATACCAGGTGTTGGGGTTGCGCCGCGCCACGCTGGATGTCAGAAAGCGAAACTCGATGGAATAGGGCTTGCCCAGCAGACCCGCATCATAGCTCTCTTTGATCAACTGGCTGATGGGGTGAAAGCGCCACGAATAACCACAGGAAAAGTGGAGTTTGTTGCGTTTAACCGCCTCGGCTACCGGCAACAAATGGCTGGAATGGATGGCGAAGGGTTTGTCTGCCCAGACGTTGACACCCGCCTCGGCCACCTGCAACATCCAGCTGGGCATATCTTTGAGATAGGTCGAAACCATCACCACATCGGGCTTGGCCTCTGCCAATAGTGCTGCCAGCGTGGGATAAAAGGGCACATGCTGGGCATCGGCTTTGAGGTTTTTGCGCACACTCTCCGGGTCGGGGTCGTAAAAGCCGACCAACTCAACCTCATCGGGCAACAACATCAGTGTGTCACGGTAACTGTTGGCGTGGATCATAGACACACTGGCCTGGGCAAAACGAATCTTACGCATAGATATTCCCTTTACAATTCTTGTGAGATGTCATTTGGTTTCGACGATACAAATTATCCGTCATCTTTATTGTTTGGGCCGATAGTCATCGGGATTGTAGAGGTCGGCGCTGCCGGTGGGCTGCCAGCCTAGCACTGTTTTGGCATGGCTCGTATCACGCCAGCGGTATTTATTCTCGGAAATAGCGTCGAAAATATCAAATTTCAGCCTCATGGGTGCCGAAAGACATTTGTCGATGATCTGCACACAGTCGGCGTGGGCAAGAAAGCCGGGAAAATGGCGCAACAACTTGGGCCGATCCGTATCCAGGACTGCGCCCAGACGAATGCAGAGTACAGAGATGCCATAGCGATCGGCAAACCAGCGACCGGTTGCCTCGCCAAAGAGTTTGCCAATCGAATAGGGCGCATCGGGGCGCGGTGGATCGGTGTGGGTGAGCAAGGGCCAACTGTCACCGACTTCGTCGTATTTGCCCGCGGCCAGACGACCGTAGGGCAGTGTGTCATCGTATTCGTAGCCGCACATCGTCCCGCCGGTGCTGCCAAAGACGATCCGTTTGACGCCGGCGGTCTGTGCGGCTTCAAAGACATTGACCGTACCGGCGATCGTTGTCGATAGGATTTTACTCCAGTTGGAAAGATCCTTGGTCTCGGCCGAGAGATGCAGCACCATATCAATCCCGGCAAAGGCGGGCTTGATGGCTGCGGCATCATTGATATCGGCCTGGGTGCAGGGAATACCCGCCACGGGGCTGCGGTTCAACGCACTGAAGGCATATTTATGCCCTAAGTTGCGGATGGTCAACCCGCCGATCAGACCACTGGCACCGGTGACCAAAACTCTGGGTTTTGTGGCAGTTTCGTTGGTTGCCATTGATAACCTGCTTTCATCGGCTGTTCACGGCGGAATAGGGGAATCACAGACAAATAAGATAGAAAACACATAAGACCATTGGATTTTCCTGCAAAAGTAGTATAAAACAGGTTTGATGGGTTGTCAAAGCCTCAAAAAGTAGGGATCTGTGCCAAAAATGGGGTCTGGCGCGCCCGCTGAATCAATCCCGCGTCTGTTACGGGAAGAGGGTTGAAACCGATTACCCGCTGGCCGGCAGTGGGTTTTGCCCCACTGGCTGTCGCCTGCACCGATTTGCAGCCAGTGCAAGAATTTCCCCCTTCGGGGATACACCGACTGCGGAAAATCGACGTTTGTGCATCCGTCTGATTGGGGATATACTGAGGTCTGTTTTGGTCAGCAAATGAACGACCATTGATAGAAAACAAGTCTATGTCCACACCCCCGAGGAGCTACGATCATGCGTAAGAGTAAAATGTTGGAGAAGTTTCGCAGTGGGCGTTTTGCCCGTGTCTGTTCTCTGGGCCATTTTCTGCCCTTTTACGTGCGTTATGCTGCGCACTTCAAATTTGACGGCATCTGGTTCGATCTGGAGCATCGCAACATGAGCGATCGCGAGGTGCAAGCGATCCTGGCCATGTGTCACGCCGCGGATATTGATTGTATGGTGCGTCCGCCGACGTTGGAGCGGACAAAACTCTACCGCTATTTGGAGGATGGGGCCAGCGGTTTTCTCGTGCCGCTCGTTTCGACGCCGGAGATGGCGCATGACCTGGTGCAAGCAGCCAAATTTCCCCCGATTGGCAACCGCGGCATGGACGGCGCAGGGTTGGACGCAGACTTCGGCATAGCCGCCTGGGGCAAAGGCATGGACTTTGCCGGGGACGCCAACCGCGAAACCTTTATCCTGCCCCAGATCGAAACCCTGGAAGCCGTCGCCAACGCCGAAGCCATCGCCTCCATCGAGGGCATTGATGGGCTTTTCGTCGGCCCTGCGGACCTGCAAATGCGCCTTGCGGTCGCCACCGGCACATCCCTTACCTTTGAGAAGGCCGTCGAGACGGTGGCGGCAGCCTGCGAAAAACATAAAAAGGTATGGGGCATCGCTGTCGGCTCCCTTGAACAACTAAAGCGCTACCAGGCCATGGGCGCCCAGGTTGTGCCCTGGGGCGGTGATTTTTCTTTGATGCGCGTCCTCGACGGTTGCAGCCAGGAACTGGACAGCGCCGGTCTGTAGTGCTTGTCAAGACAGAAGTTGCAACCTTCCCGGAAGCTCCGAGCTTCTGGGAAGGTTGCAGGGCAGGTGAAAAGCCATGCAGCGTTGCGCCAGACCGACATTTCCCTGCCGCCTGCCGTCAAAGCGTGTTGTTCTCACATTGTGCCTGTAGTACAATAGGAATCAGCCTTCGCACCAGGACAAGGATCGCCATGAAAATCGCCATTCTCCACGCCCCGCGTGACTTGCGGATCGAGGATCAGCCACTTGAGACCAGCCAACTAGCGCCTGACGAGATTTGGGTGGAGACGCGCATTTCCGCGCTGAAGATCGGTACGGACCGGGGCAACTACGAAGGGGCTGAACGTGTGCCGGGCGCGCCCGACTATCCACGTTGGGTGGGCGACAGCAACCTGGGCGTCGTGGCCGGCGTGGGCAGCGCGGTGACCCGTGTCCAAGTGGGCGACCGCATCGTCACGCGCCTGCCCCACCAATCGGCCTACATCACCACCCAAGATGCGAGTCTGGTGAAAGTGCCGCCGAATGTGGCCGACGAAGACGCGGTCTATGCCCACCTCTACGCACTCAGCGCCCACTGTTACAACAAGGCCCACTTCAAACCGGGTGAAACCGTGGCGGTGGTAGGTCTGGGCACCCTGGGGTTGGGCGCGGTGGCGATTGGCCCGCTCTTTGGCGCGCGGGTGGTGGCGATTGGCAATGACGCTTTCCGCCTGGATTTGGCCAAGCGGATGGGCGCTCACGCCACCCTGCTCCACAACGATCCAGACCTGCATGCCAAGCTGGCAGAATTCAGCGACGGTGCGGGCATTGACCTGGTGGTGTTGACCGCCAACCCCTGGCCCGCCTACCGCACGGCTGTAGAGATTGTGCGCCCCAATGGCCGGGTCTCGATTGTCAGCCTTTTGGGGCGCGGCGAGGCGGAACTCGATTTCAACCCCCTTTCCATGCAATACTTTTACATCAAAGGCATCTCCCTGATCGCCGTCTCCGGCCCCGCCGGCTATCTTTATCCCAACAACAGCAGCGATCCCCGCTTCACGCTCGACCAGTACGCAGCCGATCGCACTGCCGCGCACATCCTCTCGCTCATGGCCGACGGGCGACTCGAACCAAAGCGGCTGATCACCCACCGTTTTCATTACAGCGAGATGGCAAAAGCCTACGAAATGGCCTATGCCCGGGAAAAGTCCATGCTCGGCGTCATCTTCAACTGGCAGGACTGAACCGCGAAGGGAGATCGTATGCGCATTGTCACCGGCTGCATCAGCCACGAGACGAGCACCTTTACGCCCGTGCCCACCACCTGGGAAAGCTTTTCCGAACGCTTTGGCGATGTGCGGGGTGCGGCTGTGCTGGAGAAGTTTCGGGGCAGCAACACGCCCACCGGCGGCTTTATCGAAGGGGCAGAGGCCCACGGTTTTGAGCTGATTCCCACCATTTTTGCCGAGGCCCACCCCAGTGGCCCGGCCCCGCGCCCGGTCTTTGACCGGCTGGTCAATGAATTGTTGGACGGCATCCGTGCCGCGGGCACGATTGATGGCGTTTTGCTCGAACTGCACGGTGCGATGGTGGCCGAGGGGGTTGACGACGGCGAGGGCCACATCCTGGCCGCTGTGCGCGCATTGGTCGGTCCCAACACGCCGATCATCGCCCAGTTGGACATTCATTCCAGCATCTCCCCGCGTATGGTGGCCATGGCCGATGTGTTGATCGGTCGCGAGAGTTACCCGGAGATTGATATGGCAGCACGCGGCCGCGAGTGCGCCGATGTGATGGTGCGCGTCCTCAGCCAGGGGCTGCGCCCAACGATGGCGCTCCATCGCTTGCCTATGATTTGGGGCATGAATCAGGTGACGGCCCATCCACCCATGCGCCAGGCGATTGCCGAATTGCACCGCATCGAAGCCCAACCGGGCGTGGTCTGCGCATCCATAGCCACCGGCTTTCCCCTTTCCGACGTGCCTGATATGGGATCGTCGGTCTATGTCGTCACGGATAATGACCTGGCGCTGGCGCAACGCTATGCCGACGAGCTGGCCTCCTGGATCTGGGAACGGCGCAGCGACTGGCAGTTGTTCATGCCCAGCACAGCCGCTGCGCTGGCCGAAGCGCAAAAGCTGGGGCGCTACCCGGTGATCTTTGCCGACCGCAACGACAACCCCGGCGGCGGCTCGCCCGGCGACAGCACCGGTCTCCTGCGCACCTTTGTCAACGCCGGGCTGGAGGATGCTTGCGTGCTCTATATTGTTGATCCAGAGGCGGTCGAGCTTTGTCAGCGGGCCGGCGTGGGCGCAACTTTGACCATCGACGTGGGGGCCAAGTCATCGCCTTTGCAGGGGCAGCCAGTCCGTATGACGGTCGAGGTGATGGCCTGTTCCGACGGCCATTTTCACTACGACGGCCCGATGTATGCCGGTTTGGAATGCGAGATGGGGCCATCGGCCCACATCCGCCAGGCTGGCATCCACGTCATCCTGACCAATGGCCGGGACCAGCCCTTCGACACAGCCTTTGCCCGCACATTGGGGCTTGATCCGCGCCAGATGCGCTACATCGGCGTTAAATCTGCTGCCCACTTTCGCGCTGCCTTTGAAGCGTGGGCGGGTGCCATCTACGTGGTCTCCGAACCCAGCGTCCACAGCGCCGACACCGGGACACTCAAGTTTCATCGCCTGGGGCGCAAACTCTATCCGTTTGACCCCCTTTGAGTACAATGAACATACCCGCCTACGAAGATATTTGCCAGACCCAGGCGCTGCTCTCCCGCGCGCTGCTGCGTACACCGCTCATCCATTCGCCCCAGCTCAGCCGCCTGAGCGGGGTCAATGTCTGGTTAAAATGCGAGTGTTTTGCTGAAATCGGCTCTTTCAAAGCGCGTGGCGCGCTGGCCTACGTGTCGCAATTGAGCCAGGCGCAGATTGCTCAGGGGTTGATTTGTGCCAGTACGGGCAATCACGGCGCGGCCATGGCCTGGGCCGCGCAGCGGGTAAAGGCGACATGCACGGTGGTTGCGCCTGTTGACACACCTGAAATCAAGCGCAACAATATGCAGAACGCGGGGGCGCGGCTGGTGATTGAGGGCAGCGATTGGGGCGACAGTTGCCAAATCGCCCGCACGCTGGCCGCGCGTGAGGGGCTGCTCTATCTGGAAGATGGCGAAGATCCCTGGATTATGGCGGGGGCGGGCACAGTCGGTCTGGAAATCGTGCAGGATTTGCCCGAAACCCAGGCCATCTTCGTGCCGGTGGGGGGAGGCAACCTGATTGCAGGCTGCGCGATTGCCGCCAAAAGCGCAGGCGGGCGCGCGGTTCAGATGATTGGGGTGCAATCCGAAGCCGCGCCCGCTGTGACAGAGTCGCTGCGACAAAAACGGATTGTGTACAGGCCAACCAGCACATTTGCCGGCGGCATGGCCACCACCGGACCCGTGCCGATGGCCTTTGCTGTTATGCAACAGCTTGTGGATGCTATGTTGCTGGTGAGTGAGCAGGAATTGATCCAGTCAATCGGCCATTTTGTGCGTGTGCATGGCATCCTCGTCGAAGGGGCGGGTGCGGCTGCCCTGGCCGCGCTGCTGCGTTATGCCCCACGCTTTGCCGGGCAGACGGTGGTGTTGGTCCTGTCCGGTCGCAATCTGGATGTGGGATCGTTGCGCGCGGCGATTGGATAAGGGCGGATGTGCGGCAGTAATCCCATTTTGAATTGATTCCATTGTAAAGGAGAAGCAATGACAGCCTGGACCTACACGGACGCCGACCGAGAATTTGTCGCGCGCCACATTGAACCCTATCTACCGGACAAGCTTTTTGACGCCCACGCCCATCTCTTCTGTCACAGCCACTATCACGCGGGCACCCTGCCAGAACACCTGAACGGCACGCCTGCGGAGATTGGTCTGCAGGTCTATCGCGAGCAGATGGAGTGGCTGCATCCCCACGGACGCACGGTGGGCGGTCTCTTCTTTGGCCTGGCCTTTCAAGATGACCGCACGGGGAATGACGACTATGTGGCCGCCGAAGTCAAGGCGGGACAAGCCAGCGGCTTCAATGCGCTGGGGCAGATGTTGATTGCCCCGGAAATGGACGCCGAGTCGGTGCGCGCAACTGTACGCCGCCAGGGCTTTGTCGGACTCAAACCCTATCACCTGATGGCGAAAACCAATGGCCCGACTTTCCTGGCTCCGATTGAAGAGTACTTGAGCGAAGAGCACGTGCGCATTGCCCACGAAGAAGGGTTGACGATTACCTTGCATATGGTGCTTGACCGGGCCATGGCCGACCCGCGCAACCAGGCCACCATTCGCCGCTACTGTGAGCAGTATCCCAATATGCGTATGATCCTCGCCCACGCCGCGCGCGGTTTCAACCCCTGGCACACCATCGAAGGCATCGGCAGCCTGGCCGGTTTGCGCAACGTCTGGTGTGACACTTCGGCGGTGACCGAAGCGGGCGCATTTGAGGCGGTTGTCGAGACCCTGGGGCACGACCGCCTGCTCTACGGTACGGACTTTCACGTCAGTCAGATGCGCGGGCGCTGTATTGCCATTGGCGATTCATTTCATTGGCTCTATGCCGAAGAGATGGCATTGGCAGAGAAGCACACAACGTTGCGGCCAGTACTCATCGGTCTGGAGTCGTTGCGCAGTCTCTTCCTGGCCATCCACCGGCTTAAGCTTAATGACCGCCAGATCGAGGATATCTTCTACCACAACGCTGCCCGGCTCTTTTCATTTTGAGCATGACAGGAAACCTTCCCCAAGAGGCACAAAGATGACCCAATTCCCTGATGTATCCCGTTCGCAAGAGCTGTACAAGCGGGCCGGTGAGCTGATCCCCGGCTGGACGCAGTTGATCAGCCGCCGCGCCGACCAATTTGCCAGGGGCGTCAGCCCGATCTATGCCCAGCGCGCCAAGGGTTCGCGCTTTGTGGATGTGGACGAAAATGAGTATATTGACTGGGTGAACGCCGTCGGTGCCATTATTCTTGGCCACGCCGACGAGGTGGTGGACGGCGCGGTCAAAGAGCAGATCGATCGCGGCAGTCTCTATACCCTCAACAGCCCACTCGAAATCGAGCTGGCCGAGGAGCTGTGCAAGACGATTCCCAGCGCCCAAATGGTGCGCTACACCAAAGGGGGTGGCGAAGCCTGCGCCGTGGCCGCCCGCATCGCCCGGGGCACGTCCGGACGCGACAAAATCCTGATTTGCGGCTACCACGGCTGGCACGACTGGTATCAGGCCGCCAACTATGGCGTTGACCCCGAAAGCGGCGACTATCCCTTTGCCGGGATTGAGCCGATCGGCGTACCCCATGCACTGGCGGGGTCAGTCATTCCCTTCATCTATGGCAATCTGGAGATGTTGGAGGCGCTGCTCAAGCAATATGCCGGTGATGTGGCCGCGATTATGATGGAGCCAGCGCGCAGCGAATTGCCGCCCGCCGGCTATTTGGAAGGGGTCAAAGCGCTGGCCGAGCAGTACGAAGTGATTCTGATCTTCGACGAAGTATCCTGCGGCTGGCGGCAGGCAATTGGCGGCATCCAGAGCATTGTCGGCGTTACCCCAGACATGACAGTGGTCGCCAAAGCTATGTCGAATGGCTATCCGATGGGCGCGGTGGTCGGTTCCCGCGCTGTGATGGAGCCAGCCGCGCGTATGTTTATCTCCAGCTCCTATTGGAGCGACAACATCGGCCTGATAGCTTCTTTGACCACCATCCGTGAACTC
>CAMDQF010000169.1 GCA_945905745.1 Litorilinea aerophila | reverse complement strand
GATTGGGGACGGGGAAGCGCTTCCCCGTCCCCAATCCCTTCTATTCACTCAACTGTAAAGCCACAGTCAGCAGTTCCGCCTTCAGCCGCGCCCGCTGCTGCTGCCAGTTGTCGTCGCTGATTTCGCCTACTGCATGAAGATCGTCCAGTTTGGCGATGCGCTGAATCAATTCAGCCCGCTGGCGACGCAGTAGCGACTTTGCGTCTCCAACGGTATGAGTCATACGTGCCTGCCAAGCCCAGGCAAAGAGACCGACCAATCCCAGCAATACGACAGCGCCCAATGCCCAGGGCGTCCAATCCGCTAATTGGGGGACGCGCACGCTGGCAACGGGATTCTGCGTGCCGTCGCTGGCCGGAGCGGCCGCCCGGGGGTCAATATCGCCTGCTTCCAGCAGACCCGAAAAACGGGCCGTCACCTGCTGATCCGGTGTTACCCCTTCGCTCTGCCACATCTGATAGACTTCCCCCTCAATGTCCTGGGGGCCAACGCTTTCCAGTCCGGTGACTTCCATTTCCACCCCCGGCAATTCGGCCACCAGCAAATTAAGACTGGCCGCGACGTAGGGGAGCGCGCCGGTGAATTCGGTAGACGTGCCGTTGAAGGGCAGGGCATAGCGCACGACAACCTGGCGGGTGCCAGAGCCAGGCACAACCGGCGCGGTGTCGTAGATGACGTGGCCTACCTGTTGGAAGCGCCCACCCAACACGCCGTTGTCAAAGGTAATCTCCACCGCAGCTGGTGGCACAGAAATCGCCACGGTCACTGGCACATCCAGCCCCTCGACTGTGCGCCCGGTAAAGGCCCGGTCGCTGCTGTTGCTATAGGCGTAAATCTGGGCGACGATCAGCGCGCCGGGTTGGGAATCCACAATCCAGTGGGCGCGTTCGATGGCGATACCGCTGTCGTCGTCGGTGGGTTCATAGACGCTAACGGTCGTTTCCAGCGTCGCCTGCCCTTCGACGTACATCAGAATCGGGCTGCTGTAGCTGATCCCGTCCAGAGTGGACGAAGCAAAATAGACAACAGACGGATCTGTAGCCAGATCGGTGAAGGCAAAGCTGCCATCTGTGCCGGCGGTGGTAGTGAAGGTGGCCACCGGTTCAAAATCCACAAAGCCTTCCAGCACCACCTCCATCCCCGCCACTCCCGCGCCGCCCGCGGTCCCCTGCTCCAGCCGACCATTCAGCACACCGTTGCCGGGGCGATAGGCCGAAGTCCAGGCAGGCGTGTAGGAAAAGGCGCGCACAAATTCCAGCAGAGTGCGTTGCTGTTCTTCGCTGAAGTCGGCCCCAATTTCCGGGTGGGCCGCCTGCCAGCCCGCCAACCAACCGGCCTGGCTGACCGCCATGGCATAGCGGGTGTCGCTGAAATCGCTCACCACATCCGCCCCATTGGGACCGTCCCCCGCGCCTGTCTCCCCGTGACATTCGGCGCAGGCGCCGGCATAGAGCAGCCCGCCCGTCTCCACCGATAGCTGGTCGGTATGCAAATTCCAGGCGTAGGCCACCGCGTTCCAGATTTGGCCGTCGCTCAGCCGGTTGCCCCAGGGCGGCATCAGCTTTTCAATGCGCCCGAACTTGGCCGTGTGGAAAAGCTCGGCGGGGCTGCGCTCCCAGACTGCATTGGGATCCGCAAAGGCTGTGGGTGGGCCGGGCAGACTGGCCGCGGTGGGCCCATCCCCCCGCCCGGTCTCGCCGTGACAGGCCGCGCAATTCTCGGCAAAGAGAGCGCGGCCCGCACGGGCATTGGGCAGTGTCTCCGGTGCAGAAACCTGGGCGATGTCGAAGGGGGGCGAGGGTTCCTGGCCGACGGGTGCGGCTGTTTCTTTTGCCAGAAGCAAACCCGGCAGAAGCAGCAATGTCAGCAACGAAAGTGTCAAAAAAAAGAGACGCCGGGGAGAATGAAATGATTGCATGGAGAACGCTCTTGGGAAGGGAAAAGATTTCGTAGTTGTGGGGCAAAGAAAAGGCCGGTCGGTTTGACGCGACGACCGGCCTTCACTTGTAACTGGTTACTGCTGACTGTTCACTTTCCGCTACCGGGTGGACTGAACGAAAACCTCTTCCGGCTCTTCCTCGTAGCGGCTGGGACACTTGAGCAGCAGTGTGTCCGCCTGGAAGGAGCCATCGCTCATCAATTCGCCTTCGATAATCGCAGAGGCCGCCCGCTGGAAGTTGTCCGGGCGGGGGCCGTAGAAGACAATCGGCAACTGTTGGTCGCTGCTCTCATCGGCGATAGAAAAGCGCAGGGTCATCTCCTGGGGCTTCCAATCTTCGCTGTCGTCCACCACATTCCCGCTGACCCGCACCCGCTGCCCAGTGAGGGTAGGCGCGCGTTCCAGTGTCTCGGCCACAGTCAGGTAGTAGGCCCCGGTGGAAACCGTAGAGTAGACGATCAGCACGACGACCAGAGCCAGCATCACAACGCCGCCCAAAATAAATTTGAGATTGCCGTTTTTGGGCTTGGCTTCGGCCAGACTGTCGGGAATCGAAGGAATGTATTCGGCAGTGTGGGTCATAGGTAGCTCGTTTTCATACAATTGACGACCGGCTAGGGTCGGATATGCTTCACAAGTGATAGAAAGTATACCATAGCCTAGCACGCCGTCAAGGTGTGTACGCTACCCAAGTGGGCAGTATTGAAAAGCCATCTGGGGGTGAACTGGCAAAACGAAGCGAGAAACAAGAAACGTGATGTCATCGCGGCCGTTCACTCTGCCTTTGCTGGCCTACCCTTTTCACCGATCTAGATCAATGGCTTGGTAGTTACCTTTTCACAATAGTCTCATCCAATTTTTGCGGGAAGGGGATGAGGTTGAACTTCTGAAGAGTCAGAGAGGCTGGTATTCCAGACGGGGAGGTCCACCCAACGCGCTGCCCCGCTGGAAGGTGACGACGACGGCATCGGTGCTGTCCAGGGTGAAGGCAGCCCGGCCATCCACACCCGCCACAGTAACCGTGTAGCTGCCGGGGTCCAGGGGGCCGAACTCAACGGCAAAGGGGCCGTAGTCCACCGCGCTGCCGGTCGGGCGCACCAGTTCGCCCACACTTTCCCCGCGCAGGGAAACAGCCACGCCGCTCTGCCCCAACACCTGCACCCGCACCAACCCAGGCCGACGCAGAGCGGCCCGGCTGCGCTCATGGACCTGCCAGTAAGGTGCAGGCGAGGGGAAAATAACTTGTAACATCTCGTCTGCCCACACTTCCAGTCCAGCCATCTGAAGGTCGCCCGCCACCAGATGGTAGCCCCCCGGCGCGAGACCCTCGAAGCGGAAGGTAGCGTCCTCACCGATGCGCCTGGCCGTGGAAAGCCCTGCTGTACTGGTGACAATCGCCGTGCGTCCAGCCTGGCCTGGCGCAATCCCCTGTAACCCAGCCCTGACCGGTAACGGGGCAAGCGACGGGGTGGCCAGGGCAAAGTCCAGGGCCAAAGCACTTTCCCCATCCACCCCCAGCCGGGTGCGGGAGAGGGTCTGTTCGCTTCCCGTTACACTGATGCCGTAGCTGCCGGGAGGCAGCCCCGGAAAACGAAAGCGCCCCCTGGGGTCTGTAGTCACGCTGCGTCGTCGCCCTTCTGCATTTTGCAGGGTCACCTGAGCCGTCTCCCCATTGGCAACCCGTCCTTCGATCACCGAGGCGCGCGCGCCCCCTTTGCGATCCACGGGCCGGGAGTGGACAAAATGGACGTGGGTTTCGCTGGCCCGGTTCACAGGCACAGTGGCGCGTAGATCGCCGGGTTGGGCGTCGGGCAGCCCCAGCAGTTCCAGATCGTATACCCCGGCTTCCAGGGGACCCGCGCTACAGCGGGCAATGCGATCCTTGCCGCTGCGGATCATCGCCAACACCCGTTCGCCCCCCACCCAGCGCAGACGCAGGGAGGGCGCAGCGGCCATATCCGCGGTCAGGGCCACACTGCATTGAAGCATCCCGCCCGGCCCGTCGCTGGCGTCTTCAATCTCGGAGCCCCAGCCGTGAACGGCCAGGTCTACAGCCACCGTCTGGCCTTCGGCCAGGGCAATGTCGCTCTGTTTGCGGCCCGGTGGATTCTCCACCCAGACGCTGTACGTGCCGAGGGGCAGGTCCACAAAGCGGTAGTCGCCGTTGGCACGGGCGACGGTCTGCAGGAGCAGGCCGCTCTCCAGATTGATCAGCCGCATATCCACGCTGGCCCCGCCATGCACTTTTCCGCCGATGATTCCGTTCCCCGCCACAACGAACGGAGTAAATAGATTCAGACTTTCCCGGCTCTCTGGCGAGGGGGCGGGCGTCTCCGGGCTGGCGAATTGGGGAGTGTGGCGCAGCCGTTTGGCCTCGGCCTTCAACACCGGGACAATCGGCAGGCAGCCGTCCGGGTGTTCCGGGCTATACCAGGCATCATTCTCCCGCGCCGGGCGGCTGCTGTCCAGGGCCTGGTTTGCCAGCAGCCAGAAGGCGGAACAGAAAAAATAGTCAGGTGCAGGGGCATAGCGTACGCTTGTCCCCATCAGCATCCGGCAGGCCTCCAGGGTGTAGGCCATGTGCAGGGATGGGGTGATGGCGGGGTAGCGGGGGTCATCCGCCGCGCCGACCACATAGCCGCCGCTGGTGGAAAGAATCGGGATGGCCCGGCCCAGCAGTTCGATGTGACGGCTGTGGAGAGGGGCAAGATTGAAGATTCCCCCACTCTCTGCTCGCGGTTGTCCATTGGCTGCGCCAGTCTGTTCGGCGGAAAAAGAGCGGCGGCGCAGCCGGTTGACATCGCTCAGAGGGCGCTCTTGCCAGGCGTTGCCTTCCCAGGCTTCCTCGGCCAACGCCAGATAATAGCTCTGGCTAAGGGGGGCGCCTTCGCTGGTCAGCAAATCCGCCGGGTAGTCGGGGGGGCGGTTGTGGCCGGGGGTATGCACGGCCTGCCAGATGGGGCCTTGCAAAATCTCCCGTTTGCCCTGGCGGATCAGTTCGCTGATCAAATCCCAGCCGGACGCCGGGTCCACCGCAGGCAGGGCGGGCAGGCCGCCCCGGCTCAACACTTCGGCCAAATCCTGGGCCAGATGGCGGGCCACAAGCGTCTGTGCGTCCGGGGGTAAGACCCCATTGCGCCACTGGGACGGCAGATCGGGCCGATGGCTGACCTCCAGATAGCGCACGCCAGCCCGCACCAGCCCATCCACCGCAGCCAGCTCCTCAGCGCCCAGAGGGCTGGGGTTGGGTGCAGGACGGTAGATGCGTACAATTGGCTGGATGCCCGCGGCCAGCAGCGCCTCGACCAGCGGCAGACTCTCCCGGTGGTCATTGAGCTTGACCCAGGCTGCACCCAGCGCCCGTAGTTCGGGGAGCCAAAAGGCGCGCACCTGCTGAATGGGGAGTTGGCTGCGTCCGGCGCACCAGTGGAAGCCGATGCCTGTGTCTGCGCTGGGACGAGGAAAGAGGTGTATCTGCATAGGGTCATTATACCGACGGGCCGTCAATGGCGAAAGTGTTACACCTGACAGGTGCGCAAAGAAGGATTACTGGCTTTCCAAACGATCTCCGCTACGCACCTGTCAGGTGTCTGTACAAACGCAGCGAAAGCCGCTTTGCCTGTCAGATGGAAATAGGGTATTGTAGGCAGACGTACCAATTTTAAGAAGGAGCTGGTATTAGATAATGGGTATTGGCGGGCAACGTCAAATCGCTACCCACCAATTGGAGGGCGGCGCGAATGCGAACTACCCAATACCTAGTCCCCAATACCCAATACCCAATACCCAATACCCAATTCTGCTTTCGCGAGGGAATCTATGCAATCAGTGCAGAGTGTCGCCAATCGCATTATTGAAAATGTCCAGAAAGTGATCCTCGGCAAAGATCACGAAGTGCGTATGACCCTCGCAGCCCTGCTCTGCGAAGGTCATCTGCTGATCGAAGACGTGCCCGGCGTAGGCAAAACAATGCTGGCCCGTTCCTTCTCCCGCAGCATCGGCTGCGAGTACCGGCGCATCCAGTTCACCCCGGATATGCTGCCCAGCGATGTGACCGGTGTCAGCGTTTACAACCAGAAGACCCAGGAATTTGAATTCCGCCACGGCCCGATTATGGCCCAGATTGTGCTGGCCGACGAGATCAACCGGGCCACACCCAAGACCCAATCCGCGCTGTTGGAGGCGATGGAAGAGCGCCAGGTGACTGTGGATGGAACGACTTACGCGATGGCCCGCCCCTTTCTGATTCTCGCCACCCAGAACCCCATCGAATACGAAGGCACTTTCCCACTACCCGAAGCCCAGGTGGACCGTTTCCAGATGCGCATCCGGCTGGGCTATCCAGCCAAAGCCCAGGAGATCGAGATTTTGGGCAAACAGGCCCAGGCCCACCCCATCGAGAGTTTGGCCCAGGTGGTCAGCGCAGAGGAGCTGATGGAAGCCCAGCGGGCCATCCGGGAAGTCTATGTGGACGCTGCTGTGAAGGAGTACATTGTCGATCTGGTGACGGTGACACGCGATCACCCGGATGTCTACCTGGGGGCCAGCCCCCGGGGCAGCCTGGCCCTCTTCCGGGCGGGCCGGGCTTGGGCCGCGTTGGCCGGACGGGATTATGTGCTGCCTGACGACATCAAACTGCTGGCCGAGGCGACCCTGGCCCACCGGCTGATCGTCAGCCCCTCGGCCCGCATCAAAAATGTGGACGCCCGCCAGGTGATCGAAGACGCGCTGCAACACACGCCCGTGCCCGGCAGCCGGGTCAAGACCCGCTAATGTCCCCACGACTCCTCTTTTTGCTCACAGCCCTGGTTTTTGCCTGGCTGTTTGCATTTAACAGCGGCCGGGAGCTGGCCTACAACCTGGCCTATCTCCTGACTGGGATTCTGGTCCTGAGCTACGCCTGGGCCTGGAATAGCACGCGCTTTGTGCAGATCAACCGCTATACCCGGGCCAGACGCAGCCAGGTAGGACAATATTTTGAAGAGACTTTCGAGATCCGCAACCGGGGCCGCCTGCCCAAACTCTGGCTGGAACTGCGGGATTACTCCACAGTGCCTTTCCACGACGTGAGCCGGGTGGTGAACAATTTGCAGGGCAAGAACAGCCAGCGCTGGCAGGTGCGCACCCTCTGCCAGCAGCGGGGCCACTTTCGCCTGGGATCCATGAGCTTACACAGCGGCGATCCCATGGGTCTCTTTTCTGTGGGACAGAATCTCTCCCTCACCAGCGATCTGATCGTCTATCCCGCAACCGTCGAACTCAAGAGTTTCCAGCCCCCCATCGCCGATCTGGCCGGGGGTGACGCGCTCAGCCGCCGCAGCCAGACCTTGACCACAAATGTCTCCGGCATCCGGGAATACGCGCCGGGAGACAGCTTCAGCCGCATCCATTGGCTGAGCAGCGCCCGCACAGGTCGGCTGATGACCAAAGAGTTTGAACTGGACCCATCCGCCGACATCTGGATTTTTCTGGACCTCTTTCACGAGGTGGAACAGGCCCTGGCCTGGGAACCGGCCCGCCCGGATACGGGGGTTTTTTCCCTCTCCCGCCTGCGCAGGGGGGGCAAGCGCTACGACGTGCTGGAACTGCCCCCCAGCACGACCGAATATAGCGTGACGATTGCGGCCAGCGCGTCCCGCTATTTTTTGTTGCGCAATCGAGCGGTGGGGATGATGTGGAACGATGGGGAGCGACAGGTCTTGCAGACGGACCGGGGACAGCGCCAGGTGCGCAAGATTCTGGAGTCGATGGCTGTCACGAATGCCACAGGACGAATGCCCTTTGACGAGCTACTGCTGACCGATGGGGTTCGCCTGAATCGCAACGATATTGTGGTTGCCATCAGCCCAGACCCTCGGCCCGACTGGGCGCGAGCCTTGCGAGAACTGCGGCGGCGGGGCGTCAACAGCATTGCGGTTGTGCTGGACCCGGGGAGTTTTGGTGGGCGCCGGCCTGTAGGCCCGCTGATGCACGAACTGGAACTGAGCGCCATCCCCACCTATCCGGTCAAACGGGGGGACGCTATCGAGGATGCGCTGAGCCACACAGCAGGATGGGAGTTCCGCCGCTGGTGAAGCGAGTTGCGGATTGCGAATTGCGAATTGCGAGTCTCTTTCCCTTCCTCCTGTCCTCCTGTCCTCCTGTCCTCCTGTCTCCCCTTCTCCTACGTGCTTTCCCGCACTTCCAATTCCATCGGCGTGATGTGAAGCAGTGCAGGATTCTCGTCGCCGCCTTCCTCTGCGATCAGCCCAAAGAGGGTACGCAAGGCCAGCCGAATCCGCCCCGGCAGATCCTGTTTGAGGGTCGTCAGGGGCGGGGTAGATACGGCGGAATCGGGCAGATTGTCGAAACCGACCACCGCCAGATCACCGGGAACCGACACCCCAGCCGTGCGCGCTCCGTTCAGAACGCTTAACGCGCGCACATCGCTGACACACAGCACCGCGGTTGGCCGTGGGTCCAACGCCCAAATCTTCTCGAAGGATTCGGTTGCCTTGGACAGTAGCCCACGGATAAAGACCGGGCGCAAGGTGGACGGAGGCAATCCGGCATCGCGCACCGCAGCCTCGTAGCCCAGCATCCGCCGCTCGTAGAAAGGAATGATCACCCCATCCTCCCGAGGGCCAATTGTACCGACTGCAATCCGCCGGTGTCCCTTCTCAATCAGGTGTTGGCAGGCCAAATAGGCTCCATGGAAGTCATCTACATTGAACATCGGCGCATGTAAATTCTCGTCACCGTTGATCATCACCAGGGGACGATGGGCGCGTTCGACTGTCTTGGCCAGGGGGTGGTTGCGATGAATACTAAAGAGTACGAATCCGTCCGCGGCAATCGTTGCCAGCAGCCCTGGCGAAACTTCGCCAGTCGCTGGGACAATGAGAATGCGCATCTTTTCCTCGTCGCAGACCGTCCCGATCTCCCCCAAAATCAGACTAAACAGAGGGTCGTGCAGAATCCAGTCCAGGCCCGTGGGCATAACCAGACCGATGGTGTTGGTACGCCCGGTAGCCAGGGTGCGGGCCACCGGATGGGGCTGATAGCCCAACTCGTTGGCCGTGTCGATGATCCGGTCCCGGGTGGCCTGGCTGAGCTGATGAGGGGCGTTGTAAGCGAAGGAGACCGCGGTTGGGGAGACTCCGGCCTGCTTCGCCACATCGCGCAGAGTGACTCGCTTCTTTTTGCTCACGAAAAACTCCTCGTTTGGTTGGGAGATAAAGGGACTGGAGACTGGGGATCGGGGACTGGGAAGCGCCGTCCGCCGTCCGCTTTTCGTCGTTTTCGGTGTCAGCCGGTCGTGTCGCCCGTTCTGAAAATAAGGACACGGATGGGAAGGATGCGCACGGATAAAATCTGCGAAATCTGTGGTTTCTGCGTGAATCTGCGTCCTGTTTTTTGATTATCAGTCAACACTCGGCCATTGGATGTTGCGGGAAAGCAGGGCTTCGCGCTGTTTGTCCAATAATGCTTTGATGCCCACCTCCGCCAGGAGCAGCATCTCGTTGAGCGCGCCCCGGCTGAAGGGATCGCCTTCGGCGGTCCCTTGCATTTCGATGAACTCCCCACTGCTGGTCATCACCACATTGAAATCCACATCCGCGTGGCTGTCCAATTCGTAGTCCAAGTCTAATACAGCCTTGCCGTCCACCAGACCCACGCTCACCCCAGCCACGGCCCGTTTGAGTGTATCTTCGGGGACTGCGCCTTTTAGCTGAAGCTGGTGAATCGCCAGGGCCAGAGCCACGAAGCCGCCAGTGACAGAGGCGGTGCGTGTGCCGCCATCGGCCTGAAGCACGTCACAGTCCACGATAATCTGTCGCTGGCCCAGCTTTTCCAGGTCCACCGCCGAGCGCAGGGAGCGGCCAATCAGCCGGGTGATCTCCTGGGTGCGGCCTTTGGGTCCCATGGTTTCGCGCTGGGTACGTTCGGATGTGCTGCCGGGCAGCATCGCATATTCGGCTGTCACCCAGCCGTGGCGAGCTGTCGATTTGTGCAACCAGCGGGGGAGCGTCTCGTCAATGGATGCGGTGCAGAGGACTTTGGTGTTGCCTGTGCTAATGAGGACAGAGCCGGCTGGGTGCATCAGGTAGTCGAGTTCAAAATTGCATGGGCGCAACTGGTCTAAAGCGCGTCTGGTTCGTGTGCTCAAGCGGGGGATCCTTTCGGCAGCGGTTGATGGAGGCAAAACGGGACGCTGATGACGCTGAAAAGAGACCTGTGCCACCGGGCGTATGGCAGACGTTTCCATGGCCTGGGAGACCAAGAATCTAAACTGTTTAGATTACAGGGTGAATCATAAACTGGGAAACCGAATGACGCAAACTGCTGGTAGGCTGGGTATAACCACGGAATAGACGGAACACACAGAAGGGGAAACTGAAAAATTCCGTGTGCTTCGTGTATTCCGTGGTTGTGATTATTATCGGTTTAGCCCAGCCAGGCGCGCAGTTCGTCGATCTGGGCCAGGACAGCCCGGCGACTACTGCCGCCGGCCGCGTCCCGTTGATCCACGCTGCGCTCGAAATTCCAGACTGCCGCCACGTCATCGCCGAAGGCGGGATGCAGGCTACGCAAATCTTCAGGAGTCAGGCCGGAGAGGGAGAGGCCCTTCGCCTCGGCCAGCCGCACAGCCGCGCCGGCCAGATGATGGGTTTCGCGGAAGGGAATGCCCTGGCGCACCAGATATTCGGCCAGGTCGGTTGCCAGCATTTCGGGGACGAGAGAGGCGGCCATCTTGCCGGCGTTGACAGTCAGCGTTGCCAATACGCCGTTCGCAATCTGTACCGAATCCCGCAGGGTATCCACCGCGTCGTAAAGGGGTTCTTTGTCCTCCTGCAAGTCTTTGTTGAAGCTGCTGGGCAGCCCTTTCATCGTCATCAAAAAGCCGCTCAGTTCGCCGAAGACCCGCCCGGACTTGCCCCGCAGCAGTTCCAACGAATCCGGATTCTTCTTCTGGGGCATCAGACTGCTGCCTGTGCTGTAGGCATCCGCCACCACCACAAAGCCAAATTCCCGGCTGCTGTAGATGATCAAATCCTCGGACCAGCGGCTCAGATGGAGCATTGTCAGACTGGCCCAGAAGAGGAACTCGGCCACAAAATCCCGGTCGCTCACCGCGTCCAGACTGTTGGGAGCTACGGAGGCAAAACCCAATTGCGCGGCCAGAAAGTCCCGGTCCACACCGAAGGGATTGCCCGCCAGCGCGCCACTGCCCAGGGGCAACACGCTGACCCGGTGGGTCAATTCGTCCAGCCGTTGGGCGTCGCGTTGCCAGGCCCAGGCGTGGCTGAGAATCCAGTGGCTCCAGCGGGTGGGCTGGGCCGGCTGCAGATGGGTGTAGCCGGGCATCAGCAGGTCAATCTCGGCGGCGGAACGCTCCACAGCCGTGCGGATCAGATCGTGCAGGTGGCGGCGCAACTCGACAATTTCGCCCAACAGCCAGAGCCGGGTGTCCGTCGCCACCTGATCGTTGCGGCTGCGCCCGGTGTGGAGCTTGCCCGCCACGTCGCCCAGGAGCTCGGTCAATCGCCGCTCATTGGCGGTGTGGATGTCCTCATCGCCCGCACGCAGCTCGAAAAGCCCCCCGGCCCACTCGTCGGCCACTCGTTCCAGACCGGCCACGAGCGTCTCCGCTTCGTCAACGCTGATGATGCCGGAACGGGCCAGGGCACGGGCATAGGCCTGGCTGCCGGTGATGTCAGCCCGCCACATCCGTTTGTCAAAGGAGATGGAGGCGTTGAAAGCCTCCATCAGCGGGTCATTGGCACCGGTGAAACGACCGCCCCACAGTTTGGTTGACATAGAAAATTAACACCTTTTGGTTGAAAATGGAGACGGATTTAAGAATAGAACGCGGATTGGGCGGAACAGGCGGATAAAAGCGGATTTTTATCCGCGAAAATCTGTGGTTTCTGCGTTATCTGCGTTCCTCTTTGGATATTCGGCAAAGGGTGTGTGAATTGCGATTCGCCCGGTGCGTCGGTACACCCACAACAGCGTCAGCCCGCTGCCGATAGCCATCGCTATCAGCCCGATCAGCCCGGCTTCCGGCCCGAACGCACCGCCTGTCCACTGATCCGGGCCGCTCTGACGGATGGCGATGAGCGTCGCATCACTGACCCGAGTCCCGCTGACCGGAAAGCCAAAGATATTGCCCTGGAAGAAGTTCCAGGTGATGTGCAGACCGATGGGGATTGCCAACTTGCCGGTGAGCAGAATGCCCAGCCCCAGAAAAAGCCCGGCCAGCCCGATGTTGACAGAACTGACCGTGCTGGCATTGGGGTTGCCAGCGTGGAGGAAGCCAAAAAGTGCGGAGGTGAGCAGCCAGGCCAACAGCAGTGCCCAGCGGGAGTTGATCGGCCCCAATCTCAGCCCTTCAGCCAGATTACGCAGGAGGTAGCCCCGCACCAGCAACTCTTCGTAGTAACCGACAAAGAGAAAGGCGATCAGTGGCATCAGAAGGGCAACGGCAAAGGGCAGGCCACCCGACCCGCGCCAGCTATCCGTAACCGTCACCCAGCCCAGGGCCAACTCAACGGCAAAGATACCCGCCATCAGCAGGCCGCCCAAAGCCAGCCCAAAGCCGAAATCCGTCCACCACTCCCGGCCCAGATGGAAGCCGAAATCGGCGAAGGGCCGCCGATCCAGCAGCCAGCCCGCCAGGGCAACCCCAACAGTAACGGTGAGTGTAACGATTGCCCCGTCCAATCCCCGGCTGACTTCCTGGGCCAGTGTGCGAGGCAGCCAGGAAAGCAGGGAATCAGCCGCTTGGGTCAGGGCAATCTGCGCGACCGAGCCGACCACACCCAGCAGCAGCGCAAAGAGCAGCACCCGCCAGCCAGCCCGCAGCCGTTGTTCGCCCCGATTCCGAAAAATGCCCGCCAGTCGTTGTCCCATTGGAATAGTCTATCACGGCTCTGGGAATTTTCCAGATCGTTCGCGCGGATGGTACATTTTTCGTAGGACGGGCTGGTAGCCCGTCCGCCAAGGTTGCTGTCGGACTGCCAGCCCGACTTACAAAACAGGAGGCTACCCAATGAGTGAAAAATCCAAGCCCCCCAGCCCAAGCCAGCTCCGCGCCGAACGACGACTCGCCGGCGAAGTGCCCCCCGCCCAATCCCGCCACCCTCGGGGTGAGGACGAATGGCGGGATTTTGTCTCCCAGGCCATCGAAGATGCCATGCGCGAGGGAGCGTTTGACAATCTGCCCGGCAAAGGCAAGCCGCTCAACCTGGACGAAAACCCCAACGAGCCGCCCGACATGGCGATGGCGAACAAAATCCTCAAAAATAACGACACGACCCCGCCCTGGATTGGGGATCGCAAGAAGCTGATGGAGGATATCGAAAGCCTGCGCGGCGAGATGGCCCAACGCTGGGGGTGGATGCGGGAGGATTGGAGCAATCCCAGCGCCGACCGGGCGCGGCTGACCGGGCGCTGGGCGGATCAGATCGGGTCGTGGACAGGTCAGATCGACAAACTCAACAGCCGTATCCGGGACCTGAACCTGATTCTGCCCATCTGGCGTATGGAGTTGCTGCGCATTCATCTGGCCGACGAACTGGCCCGCATCGGCGCGCCGACGCGGCTGGGTGGATAGGTTGACGCACAAATCTCTTTTCAGCCTTAACCTGCACTCAGCCTCTTTTCGTAGCCATCCAGCACCGCGTAGAGCACTGCGTCCAGATATTGGGCGATCAACTGGCGAATCTGCACATCCTCGGCGTCCAGATTTTCGTCCCGGCGCACAACTTCGAGGAGCTGACGGCGGAAAAACTGCACGGCCCGTCCGGTCTCGGCCAGGGAGAGATGGCTGTGGGCCGCTTCCTCGCCATACTCAAAACCAATAGCCCGGCCATCAGCCAACAGCCGTTCCCGCTGCTCCGGGCGAATGAGATAGTTCAGGGCCAGGGCAAAGAGCCGCCGTCCCCGCTCTCGGTTGGTTTCCACGCTCTCCGGGCTGATCTCTGCACGCCAGCTTGCTTCGTCGGCAGGCAGTCTGCTGATCTCCTGGCGCACATGGCTGAGTGCCACGGCCATCATCCCATCCACATTAGCCAACTGACTATGGCTGACCCGGCTCTCCAGAAAGCGGCGCAGATCGCCCAGTTGAAAGCGGCGATGGCCGCCCGGTGTGCGAAAAACCGGGATGTCGCCGTTGTCTGCCCAGGTGCGCAGGGTGGTGTAGTGGATACCCAGCACATCGGCGGCGTCCTTCAGTGTCAGCCAGCGGCGATTGTCTCGTTCGGCGGGCAGTTGCTTTGCCATCAAAATCCATGCCTTTTCACAAATGAACCCTATAGCCTCAAATTATACCAGGAGAAAAAGTAGAGGAGGAAGAGGGTTTCCCATTCCGCATTCCGAATTCCGAATTCCGCATTCCTCATTCATAACACCGTCACCGGGTCCACGTCCACCCGCCAGCCAAAGGGGATCTCCAGGCCGCGCAGGAGCCGGGCCGGGTCCGGGGCGCGCACGAGGATTTGCCAGCGGTAGAAGCTGCGATGGCGGGCGAAGAAGGCGGGAGCAGGGCCGATAACATCAAACTTTTCGCCGGGCAGGGCCACAG